>NZ_JBFPNH010000045.1:0-55459 GCF_040815545.1 Streptomyces sp. LMG1-1-1.1
CCCCGGCCGCCAGGCACCCGGCGGTGCGCGCCCGCCCCGGCCGCCAGGCGACCCGGCGGTGCGCGCCCGCCCGAGGGGCGTCAGGCGACCCGGCGGTGCGCGTACTCCGTGATCTCGGCCATCGGGGGGCGCTCCTCCGTGTCCACGGCGTACGTGCGCGGCTCGAAGCCCCGCTCGCCGCGCTCGAACTGGGTGAGCCGGGGCCGCACGAGGTGGCCGCGGGAGAGCCGGAGCTGCGCCGTCCGGTAGATCGCGGCGGCCATCCGGCCGAGCGCCTGACCGTCCTGGTGCCGGTGCTTGCGCACCCCGACGTCCACCTGGGCGAGCGCGTCCAGGCCGACCGTGTGGAGCGCGTCCACGAGCAGCCCCAACTCCACTCCGTAGCCGACGGGGAACGGCAGCCGTTCGAGGAGCGAGCGCCGCGCCGCGTACTCGCCGCCGAGGGGCTGCACGAAGCCGGCCAGCTGCGGCCAGTGGAGGTTGAGGAGGGGCCGCGCCACCAGCTCGGTGACCCGGCCGCCCTGACCAGGGGTGTCCCCGAAGGGGCGGTCGTACATCGCCTTCACGAAGTCGACGTCCGGGTCGGTGAGCAGCGGGCCCACGATCCCGGTGACGAAGTCGGCGGAGAAGTCCCGCAGGTCCGCGTCGACGAAGCACACGACGTCCCCGCTCGTCACCATCAGTGACCGCCACAGCACCTCGCCCTTGCCGGGGACGGCCGGTATCCGGGGCAGGATCGCGTCGCGCGCGACCACCCGCGCCCCGGCCGCCGCCGCGACCTCCGCCGTGCGGTCCGTGGAGCCCGAGTCGATCACCACCAGCTCGTCGACGAGCGGCACCGCCTCCGACATCAGCTCGCGGCGGATCACGGCGACGATGTCCCCGACCGTGGCCTCCTCGTTCAGCGCGGGCAGCACGACGCTGACCTTCGTGTTGCGCTTGGCGGCGAGGATGCGCTCCAGCGGCCGGTCCGCCACGGACCAGGACCGGCGGTCCAGCCAGCGCTCCACCTCTTCCAGCACGTGATCTCCATCTCGCGTTACGGACGGCCCGTCCAAGCATCCGGGCCTTCGGTTACAGTCTTGAACAACGCGGATCCCCGATGCACGTCGGGGTGCCGACCGCGTGGGAGCGCAGGAACGAAGTCCATCGCGCTTCACAATCGAATACCGCTCATCCAGAGGGGCAGAGGGAAACGGCCCGTTGAAGCCCCGGCAACCCTCCAGTCGGTTTGTCTCGCCCACCCGTCTCCCGGCCACCACCCCTAGTGGTGTCCTGACGGACGTAGTTTGTTTGCGCGAGGTCCCCGGCTAGGGAAGGTGCCAAATCCGTCTCATGGCGAAAAATTCGTCATGGGAAAGATGAGGAGAAAGGGCCTCGCCTCCATGGCTGCACAGACTGTCGCCTCTGCCACCACCGTCGACCTCGGTCCCGCGTCCGGGCTTTCCTGTCGCGAATGCGGTGAAATCTTCCCGCTCGGTCCGATCTTCGCCTGTGAACTCTGTTTCGGACCTCTCGAAGTCGCGTACGACCTGCCCACCGGTGACCCCGAGGCGCTGCGCAAGCGGATCGAGGCCGGCCCGGCCAACATCTGGCGCTACGCCCCGCTGCTGCCCGTCCCCGCGGACGTCGCCGAGAAGCCGAACCTGAACCCCGGCTGGACCAAGCTCGTCCAGGCCGACAACCTCGCCCGCGAGATCGGCGTCGCCCCCGGCAAGCTGTTCGTCAAGGACGACTCCGGCAACCCGACCCACTCCTTCAAGGACCGGGTCGTCGCCCAGGCCCTCGAAGCCGCCCGCGCCTTCGGCTTCACCACCCTGTCCTGCTCGTCCACCGGCAACCTGGCCGGCGCCGTCGGCGCCGCCGCCGCCCGCGCCGGCTTCCGCTCCTGCGTCTTCATCCCGCACGACCTGGAGCAGGGCAAGGTCGTCATGGCCGGTGTCTACGGCGGTGACCTGGTCGCCATCGAGGGCAACTACGACGACGTCAACCGCTTCTGCTCGGAGCTCATCGGCGACCCGCTCGGCGAGGGCTGGGGCTTCGTGAACGTCAACCTCCGCCCGTACTACGGCGAGGGCTCCAAGACGCTGGCGTACGAGATCTGCGAGCAGCTCGGCTGGGTCATCCCCGACCAGCTCGTCATCCCGATCGCCTCCGGCTCCCAGCTCACGAAGATCGACAAGGGTCTGCAGGAGCTCATCAAGCTGGGCCTCGTCGAGGACAAGCCGTACAAGATCTTCGGCGCCCAGGCCGAGGGCTGCTCCCCGGTCTCCGTCGCCTTCAAGGCCGGCCACGACGTCGTCCGCCCGCAGAAGCCGAACACGATCGCCAAGTCGCTCGCCATCGGCAACCCGGCCGACGGCCCGTACGTCCTCGACATCGCGCGCCGCACCGGCGGTGCCGTGGAGGACGTGAACGACGAGCAGGTCGTGGACGCGATCAAGCTGCTCGCGCAGACCGAGGGAATCTTCGCCGAGACCGCGGGCGGCGTGACCGTCGGCGTCACGAAGAAGCTGGTGGAGGCGGGTCTCATCGACCCGGACCTGACCACCGTCGTCCTCAACACGGGTGACGGACTCAAGACCCTGGACGCGGTGGCCGACACCTCTCAGGCGACCGTCACCATCCGCCCGAGCCTGGACGCCTTCCGCGACGCCGGCCTGGCGATCTGAGTCCGCCCGCTTTCCCGGTCCTCCGAAAGGTTACGAAGACATGGCCGTGAACGTCCGCATCCCCACCATCCTCCGCACCTACACGGGCGGGCAGTCCGAGGTCCAGGCCGAGGGCGCGACCCTCGCCGAGGTCATCGCCGACCTGGACAAGAACCACACCGGCATCGCCGCCCGCGTCCTGGACGACCAGGGCAAGCTGCGCCGCTTCGTCAACGTCTACGTGAACGACGACGACGTGCGCTTCGAGCAGGGCCTGGAGACCGCCACCCCGGCCGGTGCCGGCGTCTCGATCATCCCCGCGGTGGCCGGCGGCTGCTGAGCCGTTCCGCGTCCCGTCTTTCTTGAATTGCCCCTTCCGCGCCTATAAGCGGAAGGGGCAATTCTGCATGGTTGAGCGGGGTAGAGTTGGGGAAGTCCCCTCCGCTGCTCATGCCGGACGCATATGAGAAAGCGTCTCCGTGCGACAAGAAGCAGCCAAAGTGCCTGCGCGTTGTGTACGTTCTGCGCCTTTTGCCGGGCCCGACTTGCCCCGGCATCCAGGGGATTCTCCCCAATTCCCCTTTCCGTCGCGCCGAGAATTCTCGCTCGAATGACCTGTTGCAGAGGGCAGTTGGGCAGATACATTCAGCGGCGGTCGACGCGTTCCGGCGCAGGGTCTGACCCGGGTCCGCGAAGTGCGGTCCCGCGCAAGGGCCAGTAATAGGGGAGTTAGGCATGGCTCAGGGCACCGTCAAGTGGTTCAACGCGGAGAAGGGCTACGGCTTCATCGCGGTCGACGGTGGTGCGGATGTTTTCGTCCACTACAGCGCGATCCAGATGGATGGCTACCGCAGCCTCGAAGAGGGACAGCGAGTCGAGTTCGAGATCTCGCAGGGCCAGAAGGGTCCGCAGGCGGACATGGTCAAGCTCGCCGTCTGAGCGCGGCGCGATCGGCCACCGACGCAACGCCGTCGAGGGGTCCGCATCCCTGAGGGGATGCGGACCCCTCACGCGTTCCCGCACGCCCCCGCGCGCCCCTCCTTCCACGTCCCGATCGCCGAGAGTCGCTTGCGCCCTCCCGTCACCCGACCGCCCGCCCCTCATCGACGTTCCTTCGGAACGGCTTGCACTCTCCTATGCCGAGTGCTAATCATTGGCGTTAGCACTCGGCAGGTGAGAGTGCTACTACGAGGATCGGGCAGATGAGGCCCGCGGCCGGACGGGGCAAGGAACCGTCGGGTGCGCAGGCCGTCCGTCGCGGGCATCGGCGCGGTCCTGGAGCGTTATCCACCCCATGTCCGGGAGGACCACTTCACATGGCCAAGATCATCGCGTTCGACGAGGAGGCCCGGCGCGGTCTCGAGCGCGGCATGAACCAGCTCGCTGACGCCGTCAAGGTCACCCTCGGCCCCAAGGGTCGCAACGTCGTCCTCGAGAAGAAGTGGGGCGCCCCCACGATCACCAACGATGGTGTCTCCATCGCCAAGGAGATCGAGCTCGAGGACCCGTACGAGAAGATCGGCGCCGAGCTGGTCAAGGAAGTCGCCAAGAAGACGGACGACGTCGCCGGCGACGGTACGACCACCGCCACCGTCCTCGCCCAGGCGCTCGTCCGCGAGGGTCTGCGCAACGTGGCCGCCGGTGCCAACCCGATGGCCCTCAAGCGCGGTATCGAGAAGGCCGTCGAGGCCGTCTCCGGCGCCCTGCTCGAGCAGGCGAAGGATGTCGAGACCAAGGAGCAGATCGCTTCCACGGCCTCCATCTCCGCCGCCGACACCCAGATCGGCGAGCTCATCGCCGAGGCGATGGACAAGGTCGGCAAGGAAGGCGTCATCACCGTCGAGGAGTCCCAGACCTTCGGTCTGGAGCTGGAACTCACCGAGGGCATGCGCTTCGACAAGGGCTACATCTCGGCGTACTTCGCCACCGACATGGAGCGCATGGAGGCGTCGCTCGACGACCCCTACCTCCTGATCGTCAACTCCAAGATCTCCTCCGTGAAGGACCTGCTCCCGCTCCTGGAGAAGGTCATGCAGTCGGGCAAGCCGCTGCTGATCATCGCCGAGGACGTCGAGGGCGAGGCCCTGTCGACCCTGGTCGTCAACAAGATCCGCGGCACCTTCAAGTCCGTCGCGGTCAAGGCCCCGGGCTTCGGCGACCGTCGCAAGGCCATGCTGAACGACATCGCCATCCTCACCGGCGGCACGGTCATCTCCGAGGAGGTCGGCCTCAAGCTGGAGAACGCGGGCCTCGACCTGCTGGGCCGCGCCCGCAAGGTCGTCATCACCAAGGACGAGACCACCATCGTCGACGGTGCCGGTGACAGCGAGCAGGTCGCCGGTCGCGTGAACCAGATCCGCGCCGAGATCGAGAACTCCGACTCGGACTACGACCGCGAGAAGCTGCAGGAGCGCCTGGCGAAGCTCGCCGGCGGTGTTGCGGTCATCAAGGCCGGTGCCGCGACCGAGGTCGAGCTCAAGGAGCGCAAGCACCGCATCGAGGACGCCGTTCGCAACGCGAAGGCGGCCGTCGAGGAGGGCATCGTCGCCGGCGGTGGCGTCGCCCTGCTGCAGGCGTCCAGCGTCTTCGAGAAGCTCGAGGCGTCCCTCGCGGGTGACGAGGCCACGGGTGCGAACATCGTGAAGCTGGCCCTCGAGGCTCCGCTGAAGCAGATCGCCGTCAACGCCGGCCTCGAGGGTGGCGTCGTCGCGGAGAAGGTTCGCAACCTGCCCGTCGGCCACGGCCTGAACGCCGCGACCAACGAGTACGTCGACCTCATCGCCGAGGGCATCATCGACCCGGCGAAGGTCACGCGCTCCGCGCTGCAGAACGCCGCGTCGATCGCCGCGCTGTTCCTCACCACCGAGGCCGTCATCGCCGACAAGCCGGAGAAGGCGTCCGCGCCGGCCGGCGGCGGCATGCCGGGCGGTGACATGGACTTCTGATCCTCCGGGATCGGTGGTTCATCGCTGAACGCGACCGAGGGCGGCACTCCCACCAGGGGGTGCCGCCCTCGGGCGTTCGGCGGATGCTGGAAGAGGCGGTCACGGCGGAGGGCCGCCGCGGGGGCCGCACGGAAGGGGCCGCGACCATGGTCACCCTGCTGACGACGCCGGCCGATCGCGAGCTGGTCATCACGCGCACCTTCGACGCGCCGCCGGCCCGGGTCTGGGAGGCCTGGACGGTCCCCGAGCACGTGCGGGAGTGGTACGGGGCGGCCGTCCTGACGACGACGGTCGTCGACATCGACCTACGGCCCGGCGGCGCCTGGCGTTGGGGACAGACCGCGCCGGACGGGCAGGAGATCGTCTTCTCCGGCACGTACGAGGACGTCGTCCCCGTCGAGCGGCTCGACTACACGGAGGTGTTCGAGCAGATGCCGGACGCCGATCCGGTCCGCGTGAACCTCGCCTTCGACGCGACGCCCGACGGCGGCACGGCCCTGACCAGCACGTCCTTCTGGCCCTCGAACGACATCAGGGACCAGGCGCTGGCCGCGGGCATGGAAGCCGGCGTCCGCGAGCAGTACGACCGCCTCGCGGACTACCTGACGTCGATGTGAGGGCCGGGCCCCTCGGGCAGGGCACCAGGCCGGACAGGGGCGCGGGGACTACTCGGGGCGTCGGAACAGGCCCGTCCAGAGGAAGGACTCGCCGAACGCGGGGGACTCCGCGGGCTCGTCGCGCATCCGCCGTAGCTCGACCTCCGTCAGGCCGGCGAAGATCGCGCGCAGCGAGTCGTCCGAGTAGGCGAGGCCGCCCTCCAGCTTCCCGCGCCGGTAGAAGTCGGCGTCCGGCAGCTCCGAGCCCATCCCGCCCTCGCCGGCCGCGAACGCCGTCAGGGCGAAGTGCCCGCCCGGTGCCAGGACCCGGTCCAGGAGCGCGAGGTAGCCGACGCGGCGGTGCGGCGGCAGGTGGTGGAAGCAACCGGAGTCGTACACGAGGTCGTACGGGCCTTCCAGGCCGGCCGCGAAGGCGTCTCCGCACACGAACCGGACGTCCTTCTCGACACCCGCCTCCCGCGCCCTCTCCCCGGCCCATCCGATCGCCCCCGCGGACAGGTCGACCGCGTCCACCTCGTACCCCAGTGACGCCAGGTACAGCGTGTTCCTGCCCGGACCGCACCCGAGGTCGAGGGCCCTTCCGCCGCCCGGCACCAGGCCCCGCCCCACGTACGACACCAGGCTCTCGTCCGGCTTCCCGACGAAGAACGGCACCGGCTTCTCCCGGTCCGCGTAGAACCCGTCCCACCAGTCCGCGCCCGCCTCCGTCCACCGGTCCGCTTCGGGTGCGAACAGGCCGTCGAGCAGGGTCATGACGTCGTCGATCGTGCGGATGTTCCGGTCCATGTGGATCTCCCCTCCGAGTCCCTCAAGAATAGTGGGAGGAGGGGTAAAAGCCCAGGTCAGAGGTGGTGTGCGGGGGTGCTGTGCGGGTCGTGGAGGGTGTGCGGCGCCACGGGTGGGCCCGCCCCTCACGCCCCCGCCGTCCCGCCCCTCGCAGGGCGCCTCCAGGCCCGTGGAGGGGCTGTTCAGGGCCGGGCGCGGGTCTCTGATCCAAGTGTTTTCCCGCGGTGTCCCCTCCGCGGCGGCAGGGAGGAAAGGCGTCAATCTGCCGGCCGCCCCGCCGTCGCGCCCCGGCCGAAAGCACCCCGGTGTGAATGCGGTCGTAACCGGCCGGAAGGGTCGTCCGGGACGTGTGGTGCTGTCCGGTGCTGTCCGGCTCTGTCCGGTAGGTGACGGAGGGGATTGGCCGGACTGCCGGGTTGTCCTCGACTCCGGGCCCCGCTAGCGGTATTGGCGGCCCCGGTCGGGGTCCCCATCATCGTCCCGGGTGTGACGGACCGGCACCCGGGGAGGGGAGGAGCCGTGGGGATGGCGGACGTGGTGAGGGTGGGCGACAGGTGAGTTCGTTCACCGGGCGGCGGCTGGCGGGGCTGATCGCCGAGCGGACGGGGCAGGCGGCACTCGGTCACGATGCCGAAGTCGTCGGCCGGGTCCTGCCGTTCAAGGTCAGCACGCATGTGGCCGACGAGCTCGTCGACTGGGCGCGGGCCCCCGACGATCCGCTGTACCGGCTGGTCATGCCGCACCGGGACATGCTGGCGCCCGCCGACTTCGCCGCCGTCGAGGCGGCGCTGCGGAGCGGGGACAGGGTTCGGCTGCGGCTGGTCGTGGACGGCCTCAGGGAGCGCCTCAACCCGCACCCCGGGGGGCAGGTGCACCTGAACGTGCCGGAGGACGGGTGGGGGCTCCAGCACAAGTACCCCGAGACGCTGCTGGTCTTCCCGCGCCAGGGGCAGACCTGTCACGGCTACTGCGCGTACTGCTTCCGCTGGCCGCAGTTCACCGGGGAGTCGGCGCGCCGGCAGGCGGTGGGCGGGCCCGAGGTGATGACCGGGCATCTGGCGCGGCACCCGGAGGTCACCGACGTCCTGCTGACCGGCGGCGACCCGCTGGTCATGCGGACCGAACTGCTCGACACGTACGTCGCACCGCTTCTCGACCTGCCCCAGGTCCGTACCGTCCGCATCGGCACCAAGGCGGTGGCGTTCCAGCCCGAGCGCTTCCTCACCGCGCCCGACGCCGACGACCTGCTCCGCCTCTTCGAGCGCGTCGTCGCCTCCGGCCGGCACCTCGCCCTGATGCTGCACGTCTCCCACCCGCGGGAGCTCCACCCCGAGCCGGCCCGCCGCGCCCTGCGCCGGCTCCGCGCCACCGGCGCGGTCCTGCGGACCCAGGCCCCCGTCGTCCGGCACGTCAACGACGACGCCGCGGTGTGGGCCCGCATGTGGCAGGAGCAGGTCGAACTGGGGCTCGTGCCCTACTACATGTTCGTGGAGCGCGACACGGGCCCGCGCCGCTACTTCGGGCTGCCGCTCGCCCGCGCCCTGGACGTGCACGCCGACGCGATCCGCCGGGTCTCGGGCCTCGCGCGGACCGCGCGCGGCCCGGTCATGTCCACCGAGCTCGGCAAGCTCGTCCTCGACGGCATCGCCCACCTTCCCGACGGTCCCGCGTTCGCCCTGCGCGCCCTCCAGGCCCGCGACCCGTCCCTGGTCGGGACCCTCGCCCACGCCCGCCTCGACCCGGCGGCCCAGTGGTGGGACGAGCTCATCCCGTACGGGCCCCGGGACCGTGCCCTGATCCCGGGGAAGCCGCTGACGCTCGAAGGCGTGGTGGGGTGAGGCCCCCCGGGGTGCCGGATCGCCTCGGGCCGGCGGGGGCGGGGGCGGAGGCGGGTGACTACGCGGCGGCGGCCCGGTGGGCGCGGTCCAGGCGGGTCAGGTCCTCGGGGGTGAGGCGCAGGGAGCCGGCGGCGACGTTGGCGGCGAGGTGGGCGGGGTCGCCGGTGCCGGGGATGGCGAGGAGGTGGGGGCCCTGGTGGAGGGTCCAGGCGATGCGGACCTGGGCGGGGCTCGCGCCGTGGCCCTCGGCGACGGCGAGGACCTCGTCGTGCTCGGTGGCGGTGACTCCCGTCTCGCGGGCGGCGGCGGCGATCGCGTAGAAGGGGACGAACGCGATGCCCTGCTCGCCGCAGTGCCGCACGAACTCCTCGTACTCGGGGCGGACCCCGATCCCGTACATGTTCTGGACGCAGACGACCGGGGCGATGGTCCGTGCCTCGGCGAGCTGGTCGGGCGTGACGTTGGAGAGGCCGAGGTGGCGGATGAGGCCCGCCTGGCGCAGGTCGGCGAGGGCCCCGAAGCGTTCGGCGATCGAATCGGTGCCGAGGACGCGGAGGTTGACGACGTCGAGCCGGTCCCGGCCGAGCTGGCGCAGGTTCTCCTCGACCTGTGCGCGCAGCGCGGCGGGCGTGCGGGCGTGCTCGCTCCAGGCGCCGGAGAGGTCGCGCGCGGGGCCGACCTTGGTCGCGATGACGAGGTCGTCGGGGTAGGGGCCGCCGAGGGCGCTGTTGATCAGCTCGTTCGCGGAGCGGAGCGGCGAGAAGTAGAAGGCCGCCGTGTCGATGTGGTTCACGCCGAGGTCGACTGCCTTGCGGAGCACGGATATCGCCCGGTCGCGATCCATCGGTACGGCGTTCTCGACGAGCGCCGCGCCGTGCTGCGGCAACCGCATGGCGCCGAAGCCGAGCCGGTGGACGGGCAGGTCGCCGCCGAGGAGCCAGGTTCCGGAGGCGGTTGCGTGTGCTGCGGGTTCCATGGGGGATCCACCTTGTGGTTCGAGGGAGACGATCATTGTGCGGAAGAGGCCGGGCCGGTGCACCGGGGTTTCCGAAGTGGGGGCGGCCGTAGGGGGGTTGGCCCCACCCGCGACCCGCCTGTCTGCCGGATGGGAGCCGTCGGCGCGGAACGAGAGGCTGTGCGCATGACGACGAACCGTGGACGCAAGGCCCTGATGCTCGCCCTCTCCGCCACCGCCGTGGCCGGTGCCGCCCTCGCCGGGGGCGGGATCACTCCCGCCGCCGCGGCGACGGGGCTCGACTGGGGTGGCTGCGCCCCGGCGGTGAAGCCGCTGCCCGGACAGCAGTGCGCGATGCTCTCCGTACCCCTGGACTACGCCCGACCCGACGGGGAGCAGATCCAGCTCGCCGTCTCCCGGCTGCGCGGCGACCGCCCCGAGGCCCGGCGCGGCACGCTGATGGTCATCCCCGGCGGCCCGGGCAGCTCCGGGGTCCAGCGGCTCGGCCAGAAGGGCGCGGCCCTGGCCGGGGAGCTGAACGGGGCCTACGACCTGGTGGCCTTCGACCCCCGGGGCGTCGGCGGATCGGCGAAGGCCCGGTGCGGGTTCGCGGAGGACGACCGGCGCCTGGTGACCCTGCGGTCCTGGCCCGCGGCCGACGGCGGCATCGGGGAGAACATCGCCCGCTCCCGCCGGATGGCCGAGGCCTGTGAGCGCAACGGCGGCGCGATGCTGCGCGGTCTGACGACCGCCAACCAGGTCCGCGACCTCGATCGGCTGCGGCAGGCCCTCGGCGAGCGCAAGCTGTCGGCGTGGAGCGTCTCGTACGGCACGTACGTGGCCGCCGTGTACGCGCAGAACTTCCCCCAGCACACCGACCGCTGGGTCCTCGACAGCAGCGCCGACCCCGACCCGAAGCACGTCGCCCAGGGCTGGCTGGCCGGCATGGCCCGCGGCGCCGAGGACCGCTTCCCGGACTTCGCGGCCTGGGCCGCCGACCCGGCCCGCCCCGCCGCCCTCCGTCTCGCCGAACACCCGGAGGACGTAAGGCCTTTGTTCCTTGACCTCGCCGCCCGGCTCGACCGCGCCCCGCGCCCGTCGACGACCCCCGGCGTCCCGCTGACGGGCACGGTCCTGCGCCAGGCCCTCCAGCAGGCGCTGTACTCCGACACCGCCTTCGAGTCCTTCGCCCGCCTGATGTCCCAGGCCCTCGACCCGAAGGGCGCGCCCGTCCTGCCGCCCGAGCTGACCGGGCCGATGCCCGACGAGGCGGCGGCCGTGAGCGTCGGCGTGATCTGCAACGACGTCGACTGGCCCCGCTCCGTCCCCGCGTACGAGCGGGCCGTCGCCGCCGACCGCGTCCGCCACCCGCTGACGGCCGGCATGCCCGCCAACATCACCCCCTGCGCCTTCTGGAAGGGCGGCGCCGTCGAGAAGCCCACCCGCATCACCGACCGCGGCCCCTCCAACATCCTCATGATCCAGAGCCTCCGCGACCCCGCCACCCCCCACTCGGCCGGCCTCAAGATGCGCGAGGCCTTCGGCGACCGCGCCCGCCTCGTCTCCGTCGACAAGGGCGGCCACGCCGTCTACCTCGGCAGTGGCAACGCCTGCGGCGACCAGTCCGTCACCCGCTTCCTGACGGAGGGGGTGCGCCCGGCGGAGGACGTCCTCTGCCGGTGAGTTCTCCGCGCACGAGTACGGGAAAGGGCCCGGCCGACTGGTGTCGACCGGGCCCTTCCCCCGTACTGCTTCGGGCTACGTGAAGGCCCTGACGCTCCGCCAGTCGATGGAGAGCACCGTCTTGAACGCCGCCTTGGTGTTGGTCGTCGACGGGTAGTAGACCTTCATGTTTCCGGTCGCCCCGTCCCGGGTCCACAGGTCCGGGACGCCGTTGCTTTCGACGTCCAGGGACCTGCTCACATCGGGGATGCCGATGACGGCCGAGACGTTCGCCTGCGTCCAGCCGGTGCCGTACGAGACGTCACCCTGCCGGGAGGCGGCGGACGTCATCAGGGAGGCCAGGGTGACGCTTCCGGTGACGCTGCCCGGCTTGCCGTGGCGGATGTACATGACGCCGGTGTTGACGTCCCGGAACAGCAGGTCGGGGGTGGTGTCCTTGTCGATGTCGGCGAGGTTGACGATGTCGCGGCTGGTCCAGGTCTCGCCGGTCATCTGGGTGGCCGTCTGGAAGTGGGCGCCCGTGTAGCCGGAGAGGACCCAGAAGTTCGCACCCGCGCGGACGAAGACGTCGGGCAGCTTGTCGCCGGTGATGTCGCCGACCGCCTTCATCTGCGTCCAGGTCGACGGCGCCGGTGCGTTCGACGGCAGCTGGACGGAGACCCGGTCCTCGACGTTGAACGTGCCGTAGCCGTCGCCGGGGTAGATCCAGAAGGTGCCGTCCGGCGCGAAACCGGCCGGCTCGACGCGGCCACCCTCCCCGCCGTCGGCGCCCTCGCCGCCGAGAAGCTCGTCGTCCGCTACAACAAGGACGGCCTGCCCCTCTCCATATCCGGCAAGGACTGGTACGGCGCCGAGACCGTCTACTCGCCGTACGGCCAGGTCATGCGCTCCACGCTCGGTGCCCAGCCGTACCGCGTGTGGACGCAGAACACCTTCGACGAGGCCAGCGGCGAGCTCCAGGAACAGCAGGTCTACCGCGAGCAGACCGGCGACACCTCCCTCGTCGGCGGCATCCTCGTCTCCAAGCGCTCCTACGCCTACGACCCGGCCGGCAACGTCACCGGGATCCAGGAGCACTCCACGGGCATCGACGAGCGGCAGTGCTTCTCGTACGACCCGCTGGGCCAGCTGAAGAAGGCATGGACCGACAAGAACCTCACCTGCTCCTCCGGCCCGACGAGCGCCGACGGTTCCGTCATCAACGCCACCTCCGGCGCCGGCAAGACCCTCGGCTCCGGCTACTGGCAGGAGTACGAGTACGACCTCCTCGGCAACCGCAAGAAGCTGACCGAGAAGAACCTCGCCGGTGACACCACCAAGGACGCCGTCACCGACTACACCTACGGCAAGGCGGACGGCTCCCAGCCGCACACCCTGACCAAGGTGTCCAAGGCGTACAAGACGCCGGCCGGCGCGGCGGTGAAGGCCGAGACCGAGCGGCTCTACGAGCTCACCGGCGAAACCAAGACGATCACCGACCCCATGACCGGTGACAGCCAGTCGCTGAGCTGGACGGTGGACGGCCAGATCGACCGGATCACCGGCCAGGGCACCGGCGGCAAGACTCCGTACACGGGCCTCGCCGCCAAGTGCCTCGACCTCAAGTCCGGATGGGCCGTCGCCGGGCAGCCGATCCAGCTGTGGGACTGCAACGCCTCGGCGGCGCAGAACTTCCGGTTCACCCCGACACCGGGGCAGGCCGACCCCAACCTGGGCACCCTGTCCGTGCACGACACCTGGTGCCTCCAGCCGACGGCGAACACCGCCGGCTCCGAGGTGCAGATCCAGAAGTGCAACAGCACGCCCGCGCAGCAGCTGCGGCGGAACGCGGTGGGGCAGCTCACCCACGTCGCCTCGGGCCTGTGCGTCGCCGTCAGGGACGCGGCCACGACCAGCGGCGCGCTTGCCGTCCTGGCCACCTGCAACAGCGCCTCCACCGCCCAGCAGTGGGTTCCGCAGAACGACACCCGTCACATCTACGGCCCCGACGGCGGTCGGCTGCTGACCATCAAGGGCAACCAGGCGACGCTCCACCTGGGCGAAGCCGAGGTCACCGTTCAGAAGAACGGCGCCACGGCCACCCCGATCAACTCCCAGCGCACCTACTCCGCGCCCGGCGGCGCGGTCGTGCGCGTGGCGTACGGCAACAGCGCCACCTCGTCCCTCAGTGCCCTCACGATGGACCACCAGGGCACCCCGTACGCCGAGGTCGCCCTCTACGGCGGCCAGACCGTCCGCATCCGCAAGCAAGACCCCTTCGGCAACCCGCGAGCCGCGTCGGTCACCACCGCCGGCCTGCAGACCCAGAAGGGATTCCTGGGCGCCACCGAGGACGACGCCTCCGGCTTCACCCCGCTCGGCGCCCGTCTCTACGACCCCGTCGTCGGACGCTTCCTGTCCGTCGACCCGATCGTCGACCTCACCGACCCCCAACAGTCCAACGGCTACGCCTACGCCCACAACAACCCGGTCACCCACGCGGACCCGACCGGTCTGGCCATCTCCCTCACCGCCTCCGAGAAGGCAGCCGCCCTCGCCGGCGCCGGCCTCAGCGCCGCCGAAGTCGCCCAGGCCCAGGCCACCATGGGCAAGTCCCTGAGCTCCGTGATCCTCTCGATCGCCTGGGAGACCCTCAAGGACTTCATCGGCATCAACGACGCCATGGCCTGCTTCGGCGGTGACATGTGGTCCTGCGGCAGCCTCATCATCGACGCCATCCCGTGGGGCAAGATCGGCAAGATCCCGTCCGTCCTCAAGGCCATCGACCGCACCATCGACGCCATCCAGGCCTTCAAGGCCGCCAAGAAGGCCGCCGAAATCGTCCTCAAGGCGGCGAAGGCCGCCGAGGCGGCCGCCCTCAAGGCCAAGAAGGCGGCGATCGAACGGGCCAAGAAGGCCGCCCAGGCCGCCAAGAAGAAAGCCGCCGACCAAGCCAAGAAAATCAGCGACGCAGCCGTCCAGAAAACCAAGAAAACCGGCAACCCCGTCCAGAAGCAGGCCCAGGCCAAGGCAGCCCCCAAGGCCTCGTCCGCGGCAGGCTCCGGCAAGGGCGGCGGCAAGTCCGGCGGCGGTGGCGGCGGAAAGGCCAGCACGACCAAGGCCGGCGGCTCCAACGGCGGTTCGTCCCGCAGCAACGGCGGGTCGAGCGGCGGTTCATGCCCGGGCAACAGCTTCGTCCCGGGCACCAAGGTCCTGATGGCCGACGGCTCCACCAAGCCGATCGAACAGGTCAAGGCCGGAGACAAGGTCATCGCGACCGACCCGGAGGCGGGTGAGACCCGCGTCGAGACGGTCACCGCGGAGATCAAGGGACAGGGTCGCAAGCACCTGGTCAAGGTCACCATTGACACGGACGGCCCGTCCGGCTCGAAGACGGCTCAGGTCACCGCGACCGACGGCCACCCCTTCTGGGTTCCTGAGCTGTCCAAGTGGATCGTCGCCACGGACCTGAAGTCGGGCCAGTGGCTCCAGACCAGTGCGGGCACGTACGTTCAGATCGCCTCGATCGAACGCTGGACCGCCCAGTCGGCCGTGGTCCACAACCTGACGGTCTCCGACCTCCACACGTACTACGTGCTGGCGGGGGTCGCAGCGGTCCTGGCCCACAACGCACTTCCGTGTCAAGCGGATATGGAGGATGGCCTCAACCGGGCACACCAGGCGGCGGACAATTTTGAGAACCCTGGTGGAATGTCAGGTCACGCCATCCTTGATGACGGCACCCGGTTTGACCTTTCGTCGGGAGGGGATGGCCGCAACCTTAGGTCTGACCATGTTGCGCCTCCCGGAACGACATCCGAGAACTTCCACCATCTCGAGAACCAGACTGCGGCCATCATGCGCCGTACCGGTCAGAACGCCACTCTTTACATCACCGGCACCTACGGAGCGTGCAGGTACTGTCTTCCGAGCATGAGGGCGATGGTGCCGCCTGGAGGCAGGCTGTTGCTGATCTGGCGGAACGACAATGGAGTGATCAGCAATCGGATGTTCATTGGAGGGGCTGACGACTAGCGACTGATGGAGTCCCCCTGGTCGGCAAACCAATGCCGACCAGGGGGCTCTGCTGTTTTCGCTATGTCCGGAAGGATTAGGAGTTCATGGCGGACGCGGGCATATGAGTGCCATAATGACCGAATGATCAATCCGTCTGATATCGATCTGTTCGACCTCCTCGGTCGCTGGCGTGGTGCGGGTCGCCTCCCCACGGCTCAACCGGAGGACCTGCCCCTTGGCCTGCCTGTACCGCTCGTGGAGTGGTACAGGATCACGTCTGGCTGGCCAGAGGTTCGTTCGGCTGGCACGAAAATTTACGAACCGTCCAGTGTGCGAGTGGGGGTGGACCGCGTTCCTTTTATGGAGGACTTGACTGGCGATTGGGTTTGGGTATTTGATCCGAGTCAGTCGAATGTGGTCTACGAGGGAGATCCCGGCGGTAGGCTGAGTGAGTCACCTGAAGGTCTTGCGGAACTCCTTCTGCATGCGACTATGAGGTCCATTATCTTGCTCTCTGGGTCTAGCAGGCTCGGTGCCCAGGTGCCGGACGTGGAGTTGCCTCGCATCCTTGATGGGTTGAAGCGTGTTGGTTTCGGAGGATGGAAATGGCCGCGGCCCGGGTATCGCCTCTTCGTTTCCGACAACCTCTTGGCGGAAGTTGGCCCGGCAGTTGATCCTGCGGCGCCGTGGCTCAGTAGGCCAGAGTATTCTGCCGTGCGAATTGCAGGCCTGAGTGGCTGCGACCTCTCCTATCTGGATTCGTTCGCTACGGTCTCGTGGATTGATACGGGATTCGATGGGGAGTGAACTTTTGATGAGGTGAGTTTCGGGCCTCTTTCGTTTGCTGTCGCAGATTTGGATGTGTGCAGAACGGGATGACCGGCCTGGCTGCTGCGCGGCTGGAGTCGGAGCCCCACGAGGACCTCGTGGGGCTCCGACGTTTCTGGGATGCGTATACGGCGGACCGCTGGGATTTCGCCTCTCGGCGTGGTCAGACCTTGGCGGGTTGTGGGGCCGGGTCCGGGGTCGGGGCAGGGGCGCCGTTGCCTGCCGCAACCGGTGCTTCCGTTGCTTCCGTCTCCGGGTTGAACTCCGCCAGGAGTTCCTGGCTGAAGCCCCAGAAGTAGGTGGCGACGAAGCCGACGAGGTAGCCGGTGAGGAGGCCGCCGGCGTAGATGGCGAGGGTGGCGCCGAGGTCGTGGTTGCCGTGGAGGAGGGGGAAGAGGGCCCAGCCGGAGGGGCCGATGGCGGTGGAGCCGACGGTGGTGCCGAGCATGGAGAAGAGGCCGATGAAGGCGCCGCCGGCGGCGCCGCCTACGCAGGCGGTGATGAAGGGGCGGCCGAGGGGGAGGGAGACGCCGTAGATGAGGGGTTCGCCGACGCCGAGGAAGCCGGCGGGGAGGGCGGACTTGATGGTGCGGCGGATGGAGCCGTTGCGTGGGAGCTTCAGGTAGACGGCCATCGCCGCGCCGACTTGGCCCGCGCCCGCCATCGCGAGGATGGGGAGGAGGGCGGTGTAGCCCTGCTGCTCGATGAGGGTGGTGTGGATGGGGATGAGGGCCTGGTGGAGGCCCAGCATCACGAGGGGGAGGAAGAGGCCGCCGAGGAGGAGGCCGGCGCCGGCGCCCGCGTGGGCGAGGAGCCAGTCGGCGAAGTCGCCGATGGCCTGGGAGATCTCACCGGCGACGAACATGAGGCCGAAGATGGTGACGAGGCCGGAGATCAGGACCGTCAGGGTCGGGGTGACGAGGACGTCGAGGGATTCCGGGACCCAGCGGCGGCACCATTTCTCGACGTACACCGCGAGGACCGCCGCGCCGAGCGCGCCGAGGACGCCGCCCTGGCCGGGGGAGAGCGTCTGGCCGAAGGCGTCGATCTTGGCGACGCCGGGGAAGACGATGATCGCCGCGACCGCGCCGCCGAGGATCGCCGTACCGCCGAACTCCTTGGCCGTGTTGTAGCCGACGAAGACCGCGATGAGCGCCATGAAGCCGCTGGCGATGGCGGCGAGGGCGGGGGTGACGCCGGGCAGCCAGCCGAGGTTGACGAGGAGGCCGTTGAGGCCGGCGATGATGCCGCAGCCGATGAGGGCGGGGATCAGCGGGACGAAGATGTTCGCGATCCGGCGGAGGAAGAGCTTGAACGGGGTGGCGTTCTTCGCCTTCTGCGCCGACTTCAGGGCCGCGCCCTGCGCCGCGAGATCCTCCGCCGAGTGTGTCCGCTGTGGGGCCGCCGCCACCAGTGCCTCGATCTCCGGGGTCACGCGGGCGACGGTGCCGGGGCCGAGGACGATCTGGTACGTGTCGTCCTCCACCACACCCATCACGGCGGGCAGGGCCTTGAGGGCGTCGTCCTGGACGAGGGAGCGGTCGTGCAGCCCCAGCCGGAGGCGAGTCATGCAGTGGGCCACGGTGCTGAGGTTCCCGGCGCCGCCGACGAGGGGGAGGATCGCGGCGGCGATGGCGCGGTTCTTGTCGTCTGTGCTCATGGTGCGGTGGTGCCTTGCTGTGAGGGGTGCCTCTGGGGGGGAGGGGTTACGGGGCGGTGGGGTCGGTCGCGTGCAGCGCCGCGCGCAGGTGGCCTCGGGAGTCGGTGAGCCGGCGGGCGGCCGTCGGGGCGTCGATGTCGGCGAGGAGCATGAGGATGGCGTTCTTGACCTCGCCGTCGGCGGCGGTGAGTGCGGTCTCGATCTGTTCGTCGGGGGCGCCGGTGGCGAGGGCGACGATGCGCCGGGAGCGGGCCTGGAGCTTCTCGTTGGAGGCGCGGACGTCGACCATGAGGTTTCCGTAGGTCTTGCCGAGGCGGATCATGGTGATGGTCGAGATCATGTTGAGGACGAGCTTCTGGGCGGTACCGGCCTTGAGGCGGGTGGAGCCGGTGAGGAGTTCGGGGCCGGGGACGACTTCGATGCCGTGTTCGGCGGCGGCGGCGAGCGCGCTGTCGGCGTTGCAGGAGAGGCCGATGGTGAGCGCGCCGAGGGTGCGGGCGTGTTCGACGGCGCCGATGGCGTACGGGGTGCGGCCGGAGGCGGAGATGCCGACCACGGTGTCGTCGGGGGTGAGGCCGAGTGCGGTGAGGTCCTGGACGGCGAGTTCCTTGGAGTCCTCGGCGCCCTCGACGGCCTTGATCATGGCGGAGGGGCCGCCCGCGATGAGGCCGACGACCTGGGCGGGGTCGGTGTTGAAGGTGGGCGGGCATTCGCTGGCGTCGAGGACGCCGAGGCGGCCGGCGGTGCCGGCGCCCATGTAGACGAGCCGCCCTCCGCGGGCCATGCGGGCGGCGGTGGCGTCGATCGCGGCGGCGATGGCGGGGAGCTGGCGGGCGACGGCGGCGGGGACGGTCTGGTCCTCGCCGTTCATGGTCCGGGCGATGTCCAGGGTCGGGAGCTGGTCGATCTCCGCGAGCTCGGGCCGGAACGCCTCGGTGGTGAGGGTGGCGAGCTGGGCGCGGAGTTCGGAGTACGTGGAAGCGGACATGGGCGGCTCTTTCGGTGCGTGGACGTCGTCGGCGGCGTCGGCGTCGACGTATGACGCTCGGCTGGCGGGGGGTTTCAGCGGTTCCGGGGTGAGTGGCGGTGGGCGAGGGCTTCGTACGAGGCGGCGAGGGCAGGGGCCGCCGTCTCGTACGTGCGCTGGGTGACGCAGGTGAACAGGCAGTCGATGACCAGGAGTTGGCTGGTGCGGGACGACATGGCCGCGGGGCGCAGTTCGCTCTCGCGGGCGGTGGAGGTGGTGAGGACGTGGTCGGCGTACTGGGTGACGGGGCCGTCCGGGCGGCCGGTGATCGCGACCGTGGTGGCGCCGTGGTCGAAGGCGACGCGGAGGGGTTCTATGACGTCGCCGGTGGAGCCGGAGTGGGTGATGGCGATGGCGACGTCGCCGGAGCGGAGCTGTACGGCGTTGGTGACGGCGAGGTGCGGGTCGCTGTGGGCGTGGGCGATCAGGCCGATGCGGAGGAGTTTCTGCGCGAGGTCCTGGGCGACGAGGCCGGAGGCGCCGACGCCGTAGATGTCGACGCGGCGGGCGGTGGCGAGGGCGGCGACGGCGGCGCCGAGCTGGACGGTGTCGAGTCCGGCGGCGGTGTCGGCGAGGGTCTGCTGTTCGTCGTGGGCGAGTTTGGCGACGACGTCGGCGATCGGGTCGTCGACGGCGATGTCGGCGGTGACGGCGGGTGCGCGGCCGGACTGCTGCTGGGCGGCGAGGCCGGCGAGGGCGAGCCGCAGGTCGCGGTAGCCGGGGTAGCCGAGGAGGCGGGCGGTGCGGACGACGGTCGCCTCGCTGGTGCCGGTGAGCTCGGCGAGGCCGGTGACGGTGAGGGCGGCGCAGCCGGCCGGGTCTCCGGCGACGGCTTCGGCGACCCGCTGCATGGAGCGGGTCATGGAGGGTGCGAGGGTGCGCACCTTGGCGGCGAGCGCGGCGGGCGGTGGCGGCGCGTCGCTTGTGAAACTTTCCTTCACGTCATTGGTCACATCTGAAAGATACTTTCGGCCCGGTGGGGCGACAAGACCCCCTCCGTCCCGGACGGGTCCCGGAAACGGACGGGCCGGGTCCCGGAAACGGCCGGGACCTTCGTCCTTTCCCCGCTCCGGGTGACAATGAGGGCATGGACGACATCGACCCCGTGGAGCAGGCGCTGCACTCTGCGCGTGCGCTGGTGCTGGCCGACCTGGTGGCCCGGGACGTGGCCGCCGCCGAGGTGGTGTCGATGGTGGAGGACGCCGTGACCCACCGCCGCTGGTGGGTCGAGCAGTGGCCCGAGGGCATCGCGTACGTCGCCGGGCTCGTCGCCCAGGACGTGCAGGACGCCCTGCTCGAACAGTACGGACGCTGGCCCCTCTGCCCCGTCTGCTCCTCCGGCGACCCGCACGCCCTCGACGTCGAACCCGAGCTCGGCCCGGACCCGCACTGGGTCTGCGGCAAGCAGGGCGTGGTGGTGGCGCCGGTGGGGGCCCTGAAGTGACCCGCACGACGGAGGTCGACGCGTGACCCTCTACATCGACCCGCCGACCTGGCCGGGCCACGGCCGCATGTGGTCCCACCTCGTCAGCGACGTCTCCTTCGACGAGCTCCACGCCTTCGCCGCGTCCATCGGTGCCCCGCCCCGCGCCTTCGAGCGCGACCACTACGACATCCCCTCCGACCGCTACGCGGACGCGGTGGCGGGCGGCGCCGTCGAAGTGGGCTCGAAGGAACTCCTGCGCCGCCTCACGGACGCGGGACTGCGCCGCCCGAAGAGCCGGCCCGCGTCCTGACGTGCCCGGGGGACTCGGTGGGGCGGGCGTCCGGCACCTGCGCCTCGTCGGCCTCGGTGCTCTCGGCGGACACCCCGGTTTCGGCGGACACCCCGGTTTCGTCGGATACCGCGGTTTCGGCGGACACCCCGCTTCCGTCGGCCTTGGTCCGGCGCCTCACCACGTGGGCGGAGGCGATCAGCAGCACGGCGACGGTCCCGGCGATGGCGGGCCAGTACACGTAGCGGTAGTTGGACTCGGGCGAGGTGGGCAGGTAGGCCAGCACGTACAGGACCGAGCTGGCACCGAGCAGCCGGAGCTCCCGGGTGTAGGGGCCGATCCACCGGCGGCGCAGCATGAGGACCAGGGAGACGGCCAGCCAGAACCAGCCCTGGAAGAGGAACGGCACGTCGCGGACGAAGCCGAGCACGTAGTACCGCAGGCTTGACTTCAGCGTCTCGTTGGCGGGTGTGTCCACGATGGCGTCGGGCTGGTCCGCGGGCTGGGCCCGCGTGCCGTCCTGGAAGGGGTAGTTGCTCTGGAAGAGCAGCTTGGCGAAGAGCTGGAGGCGGTACTCGGCGTAGCCCTTCCAGTGCTTGGGCATCTGCTGGGTCCACATCTCCAGCATGACGTCGACGTTCCGCGGGGACAGGGGGTCCGGTGCGGTGTCGCGCCGGTAGCAGTGGAAGTAGGCGTCCGAGGGGATCTTCTTCGCCTGGCACGTGGTGGCGGCCGAGGCGAGGGCGTCGCGCAGGGCCGGATCGGCGCCTGCCCGGTCGGCGGCGGCGCGCACCTGGGCCGGGGTGAGTACGTGGACGAGGTCGTCCAGCGGGATCTGCGCGTACTGGCGGGAGGGCAGTGGATCGGCGACGGCGTTCACGGCCGCATTGGCGCCGGCGGTGACGGCGAGGAGCACCCCGGTGGCGACGAGCCAGCGGCGGCGGCCCGGGGCGGGCCAGAGCGCGAGGACCAGCAGGACGAAGACCGGGATGACGGCGGGGAAGGCGTTCTTGCGGACCAGGATGGCGTACGCGAGGAACAGCACGCCCACGACGAGGAGTGCCCAGCGGGTCTTGGTCCGGCCGGCCGGCAGTTCGTGTGCGAGGAGCGCGACCGCGCAGGCCGCGAGCAGGACGTACGCCATGTGCACGTCCTTCCACACGACGCCGGTGAAGGTCACGACGTGCGGGGCGAGGCCGACGGCGAGCATCGCGAGGGAGAGTCCGCGGCTGCCGGTCCTCTTCCACACCAGGACGGCGAGGAGCCACAGCGACGCCCACAGGACGACGGCCTGCAGGGCGGCCATGGCCGACACGGCGCCCGTGGAGTCGATGAGCATCTTCCACAGCAGGGCCATCACCGGGGGGTGCCAGTCGTGCATCGGCGTCTCGCCCAGTGCTTCCCTCAGCTGGACGAGGCTGTCCGCACTGAAGTATCCGGGGTGGAACACGACGGACACGGCGTAGGCGCAGACCGCGGCGAGGGCCGCGAGGGCCCACGGCCAGAGCGCGCCGCGCCGCCGGGTGTCGCGTAGCGATGCGGTCCACCGTTCGATGCTGCCGGGCACGTGGGTCGGGTCCTCTCCTGAGCGGGTGAACACGAGGCTGCGGTAGGCGACGAAGCGGAGCAGTGTCGCCGCCGCCCAGCCGACGAGCCGGGCCGCGTTGTCGCCGAAGGGCGACCCGAGGCCCAGGAGTTCGTGGGACACGTACACGGGGAGGGCGGTGACCGCCATGCCCACCAGGTTGACGCCCACGAACAGCGTGAGCTCACGCCGGTCGACGGCGCCGCGTCGGTCGCGGTAGGTCCAGTAGCGGTTGCCGACCCAGCTCACGGTCATGGCGAGGAGGGTGGCGAGGACCGAGGCGAGGACCGGTGCGCTGCCGAGGGCCCCGCCGTCGGAGGACGGGGAACCGAAGATCAGGAGATTGAAGCTCGCGGTCTCCACGACGAACGCGAGTGCCCCGACGACGCCGAAGGCCGCGACCTCACGCCCGATGTTCCGTGCCCACGCGGGCGCGTGTCGGCTCCAGGCCGTCAACCGCATCATGGCGGAAACGTAAACTTGTGCGACCGAAATACACAAACGCGAGGTAGCATCCCCACGAATTTCACGGACAGGCCACGCTGCTTGTCGTTACTGGGGGGAACCTTCGCATGAGTCCGGTGATCGCCTGTGTCGTGCCTTGCTACAACGAGGAGGCGGCGATCGGGAAGGTCGTCCGCGACCTGCGCGCCTCGCTCCCCGAGGCCGTCATCTACGTGTACGACAACGCCTCCACGGACAACACCCTCGCCGAGGCCCTCAAGGCCGGCGCGATCGTGCGGCAGGAGCCGCGCAAGGGCAAGGGCAACGTGATACGCCGGGCCTTCGCCGATGTCGAGGCCGACGCGTTGCTGATCATCGACGGGGACGACACCTACGACGCCTCGCGCGCCCGCGAGATGGTCGACCTGCTCTTCGAGGGCCCCTACGACCAGGTGGTCGGCGCCCGTCGCGAGATAACCGACACGGCTTACCGGGCCGGTCACGCGGTCGGCAACAAGATGCTCACCGGCGCCGTGCGGTCGCTGTTCGGCAACGACGTCAGCGACATGCTGAGCGGCTACCGGGTGTTCTCCCGTCGGTACATCAAGTCGTTCCCCGCCCTCTCGCGGGAGTTCGAGACCGAGACCGAGATGACGGTGCACGCCCTCAGCCTGCGTCTGCCCACCGCGGAGCTCCAGGTCGACTTCAAGGACCGGCCGGCCGGCAGTGTCAGCAAGCTCCGCACCTACCGTGACGGCTGGCGCATTCTGAAGCTGATCCTGGGCCTCGCCCGCCGCCAGCGGCCCTCCCTGTTCCACTCCACCATCGCGGGCCTGCTGGCCCTCGTCTCGCTCGCCCTGGGCGTCCCGGTGATCGCCGAGTTCGTGGAGAGCGGCACGGTTCCGCGCTTCCCCACCGCCATCCTGGCGGCCTCCATCATGATCATCGCGGTGCTCGTGCTCCTGGTCGGGTACATCCTCGAATCGTTCATGCACATGCGCCAGGAACAGTCCCGCCTCGCCCACCTCATGTACCCGGCACCGTCCTTCGCCGCGGACTTCGTGCCGGACGCGCTCCCGGAGCCCGTCTCCGGCTCGGACGTCCGTACCGCCTGACGCGCCTGACGCGCCTGACGCGCCTGACCGTCGCGAGCGGCGCCCCGCCCGGCGCGCCGGGCACTCCCGGGCCTTCGCCGTCCCGTGCTCCCGTCCCGCCCCGGTCAGCCCAGGCGGGACGCGATGGCTTGGGCGCAGGTCAGGGATTCGGTGTGGGTGGTGTCGACCTCGATGTCGTAGGCGACGCCCTGGTGGACGAGGGGGGCTTGCCGGGCGGCCATGCCGGGGGTGCGGTCGCCGCGGGCGATCTCGCGGGCGGCGGCGGTGGCGGGGTCGCAGTGGACGGCGACCCAGAGGGTGGGGAGGTCGCCGAGGGCGGTGCGCCAGCGCTGCTGGGAGGCGGCGCCGCCGAGGAAGACGTCGTCGACGACGATGCGGGCGCCGGCGCGGGCCATGGTGACGACGCCCTGGGTCCAGGCGGCTTCGAGGGCGCGGAAGTCGTCGCCGACGCTGACGCCGCCGTCGTCGTCGAAGACGATGCCGCCGGGCGAGGACCACAGCTTCTTGGGCAGGGCGTCGACGAACGAGTCGCATCCGAAGGTGAGCCAGGGGTCCGGCAGTACGGACTGGAGGCACCGTACGATGCCGGACTTCCCTGAGCTTGAGGCGCCGTTGAGGATGATCATTCGAGTCGTCACGGTGTCACCGTACGGATGTCGGGGCGGGCGCGCAGCGGGATTTCACCGGGCCCGGACGAGCACCGTCTCCTCCGGCGGGCCGGTGAGCAGTTCGGGTCCGGCGGCCATCGCGGCCGCGAGGTGCGGGCTCTTCAGGTGCGCTTCGAAGGAGGCCCGGTCGGTCCACTCCTCGACGACGATCCAGGAGCCGGGTTCCAGGGGGTCCTCGTACGGCCGGTAGGAGAGGCAGCCGGGCTCGGCGAGGGTCGGCGCGACGAGCGAGAGCGCCTGCTCCCGGACGGCGGCCTCCTTGCCGGGCGCGGCCTGGAGTCGTGCGATGAGGGTGAGGGCGGTGTCGTCGCCGGTGGTCACGGATTCCCCCCGTGGTGGTCGTGTGCGGACTGTCAGCGGGACGATACGGTCTTCCGCTCCCTCGGGGAGCCGGAAGTCACCACGCGGGACGGCGACCGGTGGAGCTTGAGCGCCACCGCGGCCGTGGCGAGGCCGAGGGCGGTCATGGCGGCGCCGGCCCAGGCGGTGGAGGCGAAGCCGAGGCCGGCGTCGATGACGGTGCCGCCGAGCCAGGGGCCGCCGGTGTTGCCGAGGTTGAAGGCGGCGGTGGTGGTGGCGCCGGCGAGGGTGGGGGCGGCGCCGGCGACGTTGAACATGCGGGCGTTGAGGGCCGGTGCGGTGTAGAAGGTGGACACGCCGAGGAGGAACGTCAGCACGATCGTGGCGGCGGGGCTGGACGCGAAGAGGGCCAGGGCGACGAGGAAGACGGTGGAGGCGGCGATGCCGCTGAGCAGCACCCCGAAGAGGTGGGCGTCGGCGACGCGGCCGCCGATCGTCGTGCCGACGACGGCGCCGATGCCGAAGAGTGCGAGGACACCGGAGACCCAGCTCTCGTCGAGGCCGGAGACGTCGGTGAGGAGCGGGGCGAGGTAGGAGAAGGCGCAGAAGACGCCGCCGGCGGCGAGGGCCGTGACGACGATCGAGAGGAGTACCTGGCGGTCGCGGTAGATGGTCAGCTCGCGCTTGACGCGGGGCTTGGCCTCGGGCCGCGGGATGTGCGGGATGCGGGTCACCACGCCGACGAGGGCGATGGCGGAGGCGGCGCCGACGGCCCAGAAGGCCGAGCGCCAGCCGAGGTGCTCGCCGAGGAAGGCGCCGGCGGGGACGCCGAGGACGTTGGCGATGGAGAGGCCGCCGATCATGACGGCCATGGCCCGGGCGCGCGCGCCGACCGGCACCATCGCGATGGCTACTGCGGCGCCGACCGCCCAGAACCCGGCGCAGGCCAGCGCGCTCACGATGCGGGAGGCGAAGAGCACGGCGTAGTTCGGGGCGAGGGCGCCCGCGACCTGGCCGAGGCCGAAGACGGTGATGAGGGTGACGAGGGTGGTCTTGCGGGGGAGCCGGAGGGTGGCGACGGCGAGGAGCGGGGCGCCGACGACCATGCCGATGGCGAAGGCGGATATGAGGAGTCCGGCGCTCGGGATGGAGACGTTCATGTCCTCCGCGATGGGCGGCAGGAGTCCGGACAGCATGAATTCGCTCGTGCCGAGCGCGAAGACGGAGAGCCCGAGGATGTGGACGGCCAGGGGCATGCGGGTGGCGGTCGCGGGCGGGGTGGTCGTGGCGGGTGGGGTGGGCTCGGCAGAGGGAGACGGCATGACATGCGTCAACCCTCGGTTTGTTCCTGTCATTCCGCGGTGACGGGAATGTCTTGGGATGCGAGACGGACGGGCCCCGGCCTGCGACCCTGACGCCAGGTAGCGCCTGGTGGCGCCGAGTGACGCCGCGGTCGGCATCGCCACCTCCGTGACGGACACCGGCCACCGCCGGAACGGCGTCGCCGAGCCGTCCGGGCCGGTCCGCTCAGTCCTTGCCGGACGTGTCCGCCAGCTCCTTGAGTTCCCGTTCCATGTTCTCCCGCGCGCGTTCCTCCCAGACCGCCGCGCCGTAGGGGGTGCGGAAGAGGCGGGGGAGGGAGAGGAGCTGGCGGAGGACGGCCGCGCGGCCGGTGCGGAAGGCGTCGTCGGGGACGAAGGCGTACTCGTCGCGGACGGCTGCGGCATACCCCCGGTACGTATCGGGGGCGGTGGCGAGGATGGCGAGGTCGGCGTCGCAGAGGGTCTCGCCGTTGAGGTCGCCGGTGTCGGGGTCGTGGCTGGTCGTCAGCCGGACGAGGCGGGCGACCTCGGTGACCTCGTGCGGGGTGAGTCCGGCTTCGGTGAGGGCCTTCTCGGCGAGGGCCGCCGAGCGTTCCTCGTTCTCGGAGCGGTCGGGTCGGTAGACGGCGTCGTGGAACCAGGCGGCGAGCCGTACGAGCTCCAACTCGCCGCCTTCGCCGCCCTGGTCGGCGAGTTCGTCGATGCGGTCGAGGACCGCGCGGAGGTGGTCGACCGTGTGGTAGCGGCGCTGCGGCTCGGCCCAGCGGGCCAGGAGGTTCCGGCCGTAGGGGGCGGGGTCGGGGCCCTCGCGGCCGGCGCGGGCGGCGAGCAGGGTGGCGGTCCAGCGCCGGAGGAGCGCGGGTTCCTGGTCTGCGGTCATGGGGGCATTGTGCCCGCCGGGGCGCCCGGAGCGGGGGCGTCCGCCGTGTGGCCCAGGTGCCGGACGGCTGCTCTCCGGTCGAGGGCCGGGCCCGCTCCCCGCCCGCTCTTACATACCCCCCATGGGTATGCTACGGTGCTCCGCGCAGGTACCCCCTAGGGGTATACCCCGGCTCTGGTCCGGGGCCGACGCGAGCGAAGGGTCAGGGCAATGTCAACCGTCAATCCCCGGCGCTGGTGGGCACTTGTCGTGCTCGCAGCAGCCCAGTTCATGGTCATCATGGACACGTCGATCATCGGGGTCGCGCTCCCCGAGATGCAGAAGGACCTGGGCTTCACGCAGGGCGAGCTCCAGTGGGTCTTCAACGCGTACGTGATCGTCTTCGGCGGCCTCCTGCTCCTCGGCGGCCGCCTCTCCGACCTCATCGGGGCCCGGAAGATCTTCGTCACCGGCTGGGCCGTGATGATCGCCGGCTCGATCCTCGCCGCCGCCGCGCAGACCGCCTGGGTCGAGATCGCCGGCCGCGCCGTCCAGGGCGTCGGCGGCGCGCTGATCGCACCCTCCGCGATGACCCTGCTGATGATGCTCTTCATGCACGACCCGAAGGAGCTCGGCAAGGCGATGGCGCTCTACGGCGCCGCCGCTCCCGCCGGCGGTACCGCGGGCGTCTTCCTCGGCGGTGTCTTCACCGAGTGGGCGGCGTGGCAGTGGGTCTTCATCATCTACATCCCGATCGGCCTCGCGACCCTCGCCGCGACCAGGCTGCTCCCGGACGTCGGCTCGCGCCGCGGCTCCGTCGACGTGCTCGGCGCCGTGGCCGTGACCGCGGGCCTCGCGCTCGCCGTCTTCGCCGTGGTGCGTGCCCCCGAGGTCGGCTGGGGCGCCACCGCCACCATCCTCGAACTGGTCGGCGCCGTCGTCCTCCTCGCCCTCTTCCTGGTGATCCAGAAGTCCATCCGCGAGCCCCTCATGCCGCTCAGCGTCTGGCGGGTCCCGCGCCTCGGCTCGGCCAACCTGGCGATGACGCTGCTCGGCGCCGCCTGGATCCCGATGTGGTACTTCCTCAACCTGTATCTCCAGCAGGTCCTGGGCTACGGCGCCTTCGCGTCCGGCGCCGCGCTGCTGCCGATGACCGTGCTCCTCATGATCTTCATGACGGCCATCACCGCCCGGCTCATGGGCAGGTTCGGGGCGAAGCCGCTCATCGGCGCCGGTCTCCTCGTCCTCGCCGCCGGCCTGGTCTGGCTCGCCGCCGTCCCGCCGACCGGCACGTTCCTGGTCGACGTCCTGCCGGCCTCGCTGGTCGCCGCGCTCGGTATGTCCCTCGCGTACATCCCGGCGATGATCGCCGCCATGTCGGGCGCCCCGCAGGAGCAGGCCGGTCTCGCCTCCGGCATCGTCAACACCACCTACAACGTCGGCTCCGCGCTCGGCCTCGCCGCGCTCACCGCCGTCGCCATGTCCCAGGGCGCCGACCAGCTCGGCAATCTGCCGAAGCTGACCGACGGCTTCTCGGCCGCCTTCATCGGCGCCGCGATCATCGCCGCCGTCGGCGGTGTCGTCACCCTCCTCGTCATGAAGAGCGACAAGGCGGTCGCCGCCGAAGCCGCCGCCGCGTCCGCGCCGCAGGGCGAGAAGGTCGCCGCCTGAACCGCCCCGAAGGGGCCGCCCGATGTCCGACCCCGGACGTCGGGCGGCCCCTTTTCGGCGCGGGACCCCGGGGCCCTTGGAGGCCCACCACGGGGCCTGTCTGTTACCGAGCCAGTGCCGGGAGGAGCTGGTTCCGCCTGCACTCGCCGCACAAGGTCTCCCCCTCCTCGCCCCGGAAGAGCATCGGCTGCGTGTGCCCGTCTCCCGCGCACTCCCGCGCTCCCTCCAGCCGCACCGACAGCCGATGCCTGACCGGCGCCGAGACGAGTTCCGACGCGGGTTCGGCCGCCGGTACCGGCCCCGGTTTCCGGGGCGGTACGTCCCTCAGCAGGTACCTCACCAGGCCGCCGGGCCGGTGTACGGGCGTCCCGGCGCCCGGGAGTCCGCGCAGGACGTGTGCGTGGACGTCGGAGGGGGTGTATCCGGCGTCCAGCCATCGGGCGGCGAGCCGGGCGAGTTCGTCGCGCATGCCGGGCGGGATGTGCCGGAGGGCGGGGGCGAGGAGGTGCAGTACGGCGACCAGGGCGCGGGCGTCTTCGAGGCGGGGGCTGTCGGGCGTCACGGCGGGTTCACCTGCCCCGCCCGTCACCGCATCCGGAGCCGGAGGTTCACCCGCCCCGTCCCCGTCCACCGCCGCACCCGGAGCAGGTGCACCGGCCCCGCCCTCCACGCCCGCCCCCGTCGGAGCGGGTTCACCGGCCCCGCCCTCCGCCCCCGCACCCGGATGGTCGGAGGTGTCTTCCTTCGGGTGTTTCTTTGGATGACCGTCGGTCGACGGGGTCACCGGTTCGCCGGCCGTCGGTTCGCCGGCCGCCGACTCACCGGCGGCCGGGTTTCCGGGACTCGGTGCGAGCTGCGGCGATACGCGTTCCGCGCAGGCGGGCGGCGGTGTCCGGCCGAGGATCTTCGCCGCTTGGTCGGTGGTCAACGGGGTGCTGGAGACGAGTTGTTGGGTGACCCAGTGGCCACCGGCGCCCTGTGTGCGCCGCTCGTGCACGAACCCCTCTTCCTTCAGCTGGCGCTTCGCGCGGCTGAAGGCGCATGCCCCGATCCGGGCACGTTCGGCGGTTCGCGACAAGGATTCGCGGGCGCCTTGGGGGAGGGAAAGCTGCCAGGTCAGCAGGCGCACGGCGTCGGAGCTGAGCCGGGGGTGCCGGATGAGCTCGTGCGAGAGCTGGGTGAAGGCGCGGGAGGGCGGGCTAAAGTGCCGGTAGATCACGGTGGACTCTTATTCCACTAGTGGTTCAGGCCCCCGTCGATGGTTGCGAGCCACGACGGGGGCCGTTTTGCGCGAACGTACCGCGCGAACCACGCCCTCCCACCGGCATATCGTGCGAGAACCCCCGTACGAGTGATGGGCCCTCCCGCCGGGTACGTGCCGACCCTTGGGAAGCCGGGATGCGGTCACTTCCCGGTGCGGTAGGCCTCCAGGCGGTCGGCGACCTCTGTGGGGTGGCCGAGCATGAGGCAGTGGTCGCCCGGGATTTCGTCGGGCGTGATGCCCAGGCGTTCCCGCACGATGCGGCGCATGAACGCGGCGGGGAAGAAGCGGTCGTCCCGGGCCAGGAGGAACTTCGTGGGCACGTCCGGCCACGCGGCCAGGGGCCATGGCTTCGTCATCGGGGTGGCCGACTGTCCACGCGTGTGCTTGTCGGCCTCGGCGGCCAGCTCCGGCGGGGTGTCGTGGAAGAACAGGGCGGTCTCGTCGTCGGGTTGCCTGCCGTCACGCTCGTCCTGTTCGCGCCGGGCCTGCTCGTAGCCGGTGGCGGCCCACCACTGGCCGGGGCTCTCGCCCGGCGCGGGGATCTGGGCCTGGAGCATCACGAGCAGGTCCACCGGCAGGCGGTCGCACACCAGCGGCGCGGTGAACCCGCCGAAGGAATGGGCCACCAGGATCAGATCGGAGCGGTCGCCCACGGCCTCGACCACCGCGTCGGCGTACTCGTCCAGCCCGGCCGAGTCGTCGTCGCACGGCAGGTCCACCGCCACCACGTCATGCCCCCGCCCCCGCAGCTCGGCCTCCACCAGATGCCAGTACCACGGGCCCGAAGCGGCCCCGGGAATCAACACGTACGTAGCCATCGTCAGTGACTCCTTCGCTCGGGCCTGTTCTATCAGGTGGTTCGTCGGCCGCGAGGGGCGCCGAGTGGGGCTGCCCGGGGTGAGCGCGTTCGGGGTGCCACGCGCGACGGAACGGCCAAGTCGGGTCAAGGGTCTCGGAGTCCGGCGCGCCGAGAAGCCCCAGGCCCATGGCGGGTCCTGGGGCTTCGTCCCTACGGGAAGGCGGGGGTGCGGCCCGTCAGCGGTTGAGGACCGCCTCGACCTTGGCGGCCACCCGCTCGGCCTGGATGTCACGGCCCTTCTCGTTGGGGTGGGCGTACCAGGGAATCCAGTTTTCTTCACCGAAGGCGAGCTTGGAGTTCTCCAGCAGGCCGCCGATGCCCCGGTCGGCGCCGTCGCACGCCGTGTTGCTTCCGGTGTTGGCGTAGAGGTCCACGAAGTCGGCACCGCTGTCCGCGGCGACCTTCTTCATGACGTCGTCCAGCCGCTTCTGCGCCTGGTCCAGGACCGGCAGCGCGTCCTGCGGGATGTCGGCGAACGGCAGTTCCGTCTGGCCGGGGGCCGCGGTCAGGCACTTCGTCGTGTCCGCGGGCACGAGCCTCGGGTAGCCGACCAGGACACGCTCGGCTTCCGGGGAGAAGTAGCTCATGCGATCGAGCATCTCCTCCAGATCCACTTCGGCCTGCTCGACCCGGTAGTCCAGCCACGCCTTTCCGTCTTCCGACGTGAAGAAGTCCTTGCACTCGCCGGCCGGCTTGTCCCCCGATGTCCGATGGTCACTGGGTGTGACGGCGGTGATCAGGGTGTCGGCCGCGCGGGCGACGGCGACGTGCTGATGACCCGTACGGCTCCGCGCGGCGTCAGGCTCTCGCGTTCCGCCGGGCTCGCCGTCCAGCACTGCTCCACCGCCGCCTCCCAGAGGTACCCGCTGGGCCGCACGAGCGTCAGCGAGTTCCCGTGCACGCCGAGCACTTGGCCGCTGAGCGCCCGCTGCGCGTCCGTCACGACGTCCCCCACCCGGTACCTCACCCGACACCCGGCCTGACCGCCGCGCGCAGCAGCGCGGTGAGCCGCTTGGCCGCGCCGATGCCGACGACCCCGAGCCCGTACCGGTGGACATCGCCACCGGGCCCGCGCGTCACGTCCCGGTAGAGCCCGTTCGTGGGGAGGCCGGCGGTGTCCATGGCGGCCTTGAGGTCGAGGTAGACGCGGGCGGCTTCGGGCTCGGAGACGGGGCGGAGTGGGGGAGCGTTCGGGGGTGTGCGCATGGTGGGCTCTCTTTCTGATGGATCTCCACCGGGATGCCTCGACGATGACGCCGACACCCCTACTCTCGCCAGGAGTTGGGTTTCCCCAGGGGATCAGGAAACGAGGCATATGCCAGCCCAGAGCGAAATCGACCCGAGCGAGAGCCTGGAGAGCTTCATCGCCGACATGATCCGGGACGCTCGCAAACGCCGTGAGTGGCGGCAGCAGGACCTTGCCGCCAAGGTGTTCAGCAGTACGACCCGGATCTCCGAGATCGAGAACGGGGACCCCCCGGACCTCAAACTCGGGCGGCAATTGGATCAGGTGCTTGAGCTCGGTGGGGCGTTGGTCAATCTGCTGGTCATTCGAGACCGTACGGCCTTCCGTGACTACGCGCAGGGGTTCCTGCGAGACCAGGCGCGGGCGCGGACCATACACGAGTTCTCGCTCGTCGTTCCCGGCCTGCTGCAGACGCCGGAGTATGCGCGAGCGATCATGCAGCAGGCGGATCCCGGTGGCAGCAACGACATCGACGGGGCTGTGCGTCGACGTGCCGAGCGGCAGGCCGTGTTCGACGGCCCGCATCCTCCGTGGTTCTGGGTGGTTCTCGACGAGAACGCGCTGTCGAAGGTGATCGGGTCGAAGCAGGTGATGCGCGGGCAGATCGAGCGATTGCTCGAAGCCGTCGAGAGGCCGTTCATCAACGTCCAGATCCTGGAGGCGGACCGTGCCGGCATCTCGGGATCGGTGAGTCTCCTCACCCTCCCGTCCGGCGAGCGCACCGCTTACACGGAGGGCTTCAGTACCGGTCGCTACATGGTTGAACCGGCTGACGTCGACCGCTTCCAGCGGATCTATGATCGGCTCCACGCCGACGCCCTCGGGACCGTTGAGTCAGAAGAGATCATCCGCGAAGCACTGGGGAAGCACGATGACTGAGCCCAACTGGCACAAGAGTACGTACAGCGGCGACAACGACAACTGCATCGAGGTCGCCGACGATGTCCCCAGCATCGTCCGCGTGCGCGACACCAAGGACCACACCAAGGGCGAGCTCACCGCCACCCCCGCCGCCTGGTCCGCGTTCACGCGGTTCGTGAGGTCGCGCGCGATCTGACCTCGCCGGCGAGCCCGCCCTCGGCCCCTGCCTGTCTCGGCGGGGGCCGTTGTCGTCAGACGAGGGCGGCGACCAGGAAGGTGAAGGCGGCGACGATGACGGCGACGCGGGCGTAGTGGTAGCGGTCCCAGCGGTTCATCTGCTCCTTCCAGTCCGCGGGGCGGTTCTCGGGGGTCCAGGTCTTGCCCTGGTTGTTGATCGGGACGAGGAGGACGAGCGACATGATCACGCTGACGACGAGGAGTACGGCGGCGGTGACGACGCGGCCGGTGCCGGGCTCGTCCCATGCGGCGAAGGCCCAGACGCCGCTGAGGACGAGCGAGGTGATGTACCAGACGGGCATCAGGGCGCCGAGCATGCGGCCGCCGTGGGACCGGGCCTGCTGGTCGGCGTCTTCGGGGAGTGCGCCGAAGATGCGGTTCATGACGAAGGCGACGGAGAACTCGACTCCGACCATCAGGCCGACGGTGACGGTGGTGAAGACCTGGAGTGCGTTGAGCATGGTGACGACCCCTCCTGGGATCTAGCGCCGCTAGGTGATGAGGCAACGCTAGTACTGCTGCCGCTCGATTGTCTAGCGGTGCTAGGATCGAATCATGTCGGTACAGGAACGCAAGCAGCGTGAACGGGCGGACCGCGAGCGCCTCATCGTGGCGACGGCCCGCGAACTCGCCGAGCAGCAGGGCTGGGACGCGGTCACCACGCGTCGGCTCGCCGAGCGCATCGAGTACAGCCAGCCCGTCCTCTACAGCCACTTCAAGGGCAAACGGGAGATCATCGGCGCCGTCGCCCTCGAAGGCGCCGCCGAGATGGCCACCGCGGTGCGCGCCGCGGCCGCCGGCGCGGACGGACCGCGCGCCCGCGTCGCCGCCCTCGCCCACGCCTACCTGGACTTCGCCGAGCGCAACCCGGCGGTCTACGACGCCATGTTCCAGCTCGACGGCGGCCTCGCGTTCGCGCGGGAGGACACCCCGGAGGCGTTGAAGGACGCCTTCGCCGCCCTCCTGGAGACCCTCGCCGAGGTCGCGGGGGACGGCGTCCAACCGGGACTGTTCACGGAGACGTTCTGGGCGGCCCTGCACGGACTGGCCACCCTGACCCGCGCGGGACGGCTGCCGGCGGAGTACGCCCAGGTGAGGGTGGAGCTGCTGGTGGACCGGCTGGCCGTGGTCTGACGCACCGCCCTGGTGGACACACCGCCCTGGTGGACACACCGCCGTGGTGGACACACCGCCGTGGCGGATACGCGGACACGCGGACACGCGGCCGGAGGGGTCGGCGCCGCGGGGGCTCGCTCGTTCGGGGGCTGTTGTCGTGCGGGGGTGGGGGGTGGCTGTTGTGCTGGTCGGGACCCCCACCCCGGACGTACAGGAGCACGAGCATGGAGCTGAAGAAGGGCGTCGTCGTCACCGTGGAGATTCCCGGTGGGACGTTGGAGCAGTACGAGAAGACGACGCGGCTGATCCAGGGGGCGGAGTGGTTTCCGCCGGAGGGGTTCATCGCGCATTCCTCGGGGCCGGACGGGACCGGGGGGTGGCGGGTCGTGGACTTCTTCGACACGGAGGACCACTTCCGGGCGTTCATGGAGAAGGCCAGGCCGTTCTTCGAGCAGACGGGGATGCCGCCGGTCATGCCGACCGTGCGGGACGCCGTGAACGTGATCTCGTGGAAGGACCGCGACTGAAAATGCTTTGCGGGGCGGGGCGCGGGACGCCACGCTCTCGGGCATGACCAGTCATCCTTCCCGCCCCGTCGCGGACCTCTTCTCCGCCGACGGGCGCCTCAAGGCGATCCCGCGCAAGCCCGCACGCCGTGAGGCGCTGCTGGCGCACCTTGCCGCGACGCTCTTCGAGCCGGACCGGACGTACCGTGAGCGCGAGGTCAACGAGGCGCTGAGCACGGTGCACGAGGACTTCTCGGCGTTGCGCCGGTATCTGGTGATCGGCGGGTTCCTGGCCCGCACGAAGGACGGGGCGGACTACCGCCGACAGCAGCAGCCCGGCTCCCCCGGAGGCGCGATCCCCGCCGTCGCGTGATGGGCGGGGCGGTGGTGGCCGGTCTGCTGGCCGGCTACGGCATCGCGATTCCGGTGGGCGCGGTCGGCGCCCATCTGGTGGCGGTCGCGGCGCGCTCCCCGTGGCGTACGGGCGCGGGCGCGGCCCTGGGCATCGCCGCGGCGGACGGGCTGTACGCACTGCTCGCCGTGCTCGGCGGGGCGGCGCTCGTCCCGGTGATCACTCCCGTGACGACCCCGCTGCGGTGGGTCTCGGCCGTGGTGCTCGTCGGGCTCGCGGTACGGGCGACGTGGACGGCCGTACGGGCGTACCGGGCGCGCTCGGTACCGACACGGGACGGGGCGGACACCCCGCTCACCCCGGTCCGGGCCTTCCTCGCCTTCCTCGGTATCACGGTCCTCAACCCGATGACCGTGATCTACTTCGCCGCCCTCATCCTCGCCCGAGGCCCCTCGGCCGCCTCGACCGTCATCGAAGACGCCGTCTTCGTCGCCGCCGCCCTGCTGGCCTCGGTCAGCTGGCAGCTGCTGCTCTCGACGGGCGGCACGCTCCTCGGCCGGGTCCTGACGGCCCCCCGGGGCCGCCTCGTGACGGCCCTGGCGTCGAGCACGCTGATCGCGGTGCTGGCGGTGGGTCTGGTGGTGTGACGGCACTGGGTGGTGTGACGGCGTCGGCGCCCGGGAGCCGTGGCCCCCGGGCGTCGACGCCTGACCGTCAGTACCACCCGGTCATGGAGGCGTCGCCGCCGTCCTGGGTCTCGGCCGCGCGGGCCGTGATGCCGGCGTCGTTGACCATGCGGGTCCAGCCGCCGCCCCAGGGGCTGACCGTCGCCAGGTACTGGTCGTAGTTGGTGTTGACGACCGTGATGTACGACGTGTGGGACCCGTTGTTCTGCTTCCGGGCCCAGGCGGCACGGCAGGTGGGGCTGTAGCGCAGCTCGATGCCGGTGGAGCCGGTGGAGACGGTCCGGGCGTCGTTCTGGCAGATGGTGGTGCTGGGGTCCAGACCGTTGCAGCTGGTCGCGTAGCAGCTCGTCGCCGCCGACGCGGGGGAGGCGACACCCACGAGGCCGGAGGCGGCAAGGGCGACCGCCCCGCCGAGCGTGGCGAACTTCCTCGTCGTCGAACGCACGGTTGTCTCTCTTTCGTGTGGAGCGGATGACTCAGTAGCGGGTCGGGACGTAGTAGTCGCAGCCGGTCCCGTTGCCGCCGTAGGTGGCGATGATCAGTGCGGTGCCGGTCGTCGGGCCGACGATGCCGTCCACGTCGAGGTGCTCCGACTGCTGGTAGGCCTTGATCGCGCCGGCGGTGTCCGGGCCGAAGATGCCGTCCTCGGCGACCTGGTGGTAATTGGTCTGCATGTAAAGGCTGTTGATCAGGTGCTGGACGCAGCGCACGCCGTTGTACGTGTTCGTCTGGCCGTATCCGATCCACGGCGCGGACGGGTTGGCCTGAGCGGGTGCGGCCCACGCCGCCACGGCGAGCGCGGTGCTCGCGGCGACGAATCCGAGCCGGACCATCGGCGTCTTGAAGTTCACGTGAGAATCCTCGTTTTCCGAAGCAGCGTCGGCGTGGTGGCTGCCCTGGATCCCCGTACCGGGGCAGCCGGGGGGCATCGGTGGAGTGCTAGTTGCTGGGGATGTAGTAGTCGCAGCCCCGGGTGCTGCTGTCCTCGCTCCAGTAGTCGGTGATGCTGAGGAGGGCGTCGCCCGTATTCGGCCCGACGATGCCGTCCACGGGAAGGTGCTTCCACTTCTGGAAGGCCCTGATGGCGCCGTCGGTGTCCGGGCCGAAGACGCCGTCCTCGGCGATGGGGTGGTAATTGGTCTGCCACCAGACGTCGTTGAAGATGTCCTGGAAGCACGCCACCCCTATCCGGTCGTTCGGCTGCCCGTAGCCGATCCACGCGGCCCAGGGGTGGGCCTGGGCGGGAGCGGCCCACGCGCCCAGGGCGAGAGCAGCGCTCGCGGCGACGAATCCGAGCCGGGTCATCGGTGTCTTGAACTTCACGGGTGGAGCCTCGATTCCTGAAGAGTGTCGGCGTGCCGGCCGCTCCGCACCCCCGTACCGGAGCAACCGCCCTCAGCCTCCCGCTTCCCTCCAACAACCCACCAACAGACGATCAACGCCGGTGTCCCGGCGTCCCGGAGCGCTCCTGCTCTTCCAGGAAGCCGAAGTCGAGGAAGTCCTCGGCGTTCTCCTGGAGCCACCGCAGTGCGCGGGCGCGGTCGTCCGCGCTGATCGACGCCGCGATGGCCAGCGCGCGATTGATCGTGTCCCGCTTGGTCCGGGTGCCCAGCTGCTGCTGCGCGAGGGCGAGCATGTCGTCGTCGATGTCGACCAGGGTCTTGGACATCAGGGCGGGCCTCCAGCAGGTCGTACCTATCGATCTGTGGAGTATGTAGCGCGCGTCCTCGTTCCGCGTCGTGTGCCGCTCAGCGTCTTCTCGGGATGTCTCAAGGCCTGGAAGTGGGTTGCTCGTGGCCGGGAGTAGGCGTCAGGCTCCTGCGCTGATCGTTCGGAAGTGGTTCGGGCGGCGTGGGACGTACGGGGGACTGTGATGGAGCGGGAGTTGGGGGCGGGGTTGCGGCAGCGGCATCTGGCGATGATCGCGTTGGGTGGGGCGATCGGGGCGGGGCTGTTCGTGGGCTCGGGGTTCGGGATCGCGGCCGCGGGGCCGGGGATTCTGGTGGCGTACGCGCTGGCCGGGGTGCTGACGGTGCTGGTGATGCGGATGCTGGGGGAGATGTCGGCGGCGCGGCCGGTGACGGGGGCGTTCGCGGAGCACGCGCGGCGGGCGTTCGGGCCGTGGGCCGGGCTGTTGGCCGGGTGGATGTACTGGGCGCTGCTCGTGGTGAGCGTCGCGGCGGAGGCCGTGGGGGCGGCGCACATCGTGGCCGGGTGGGTGCCGGGGGTGCCCGGGTGGGCGTGGGTGGCGGTGTTCATGAGCGGGTTCACCGTGAGCAACCTGGCCGGGGTGCGGAACTTCGGGGAGATGGAGTTCTGGTTCGCGGGGCTGAAGATCGCCGCGATCGGCGGGTTCCTCGTCCTCGGGGTCGTCGTGGTCGCGGGACTGCTGCCCGGTCACCCGTCGCCCGGCGTCGGTCATCTCACCGGTGACGGCGGGTTCCTGCCGCACGGGTGGCACGGGGTGGCCGTCGGGATGGTCGCGGCGGTGTTCGCCTTCGGCGGCCTGGAGACCGTGACGATCGCGGCGGCCGAGTCCGACGACCCGGTCCGCGCGGTGCGGGCGGGCGTGCGGGCGGTCATGTGGCGGGTCGCGGTCTGCTACCTCGGCTCGATGGCGGTGATCGTCACCCTCGTCCCGTGGAACGCGCCCGGCGTGGCCGACGGCCCGTACGCCGCCGTGATGGACAGCATCGGCGTCCCCGGCGCCGCCGACGTCATGAAGGCCGTGGTGCTCGTGGCGCTCCTGTCGGCGATGAACGCCAACATCTACGGTTCCTCGCGCATGCTGTACGCCCTGGTCGGGCGCGGTGACGCGCCCCGCGCCGTGGGCCGGCTGCGTACCGGCGTGCCCTACGCGGCCGTCCTGGCCTCCGCGGCCTTCGGCTTCGTGTCGGTCGTCCTCAGCCTGCTCTGGCCGCAGACGGTCTTCCCGTTCCTGCTCAACTCGATCGGGGCCGCGATCCTGCTCGTCTGGGCCCTGATCGCCGCGTCGCACCTACGCCTGCACGGGCCTTCCGTCCCGTCCTTCCTCGCCCTCGCGGGCATCGGCGCGGTGCTGCTCTTCATGCTCGGCGACGCCGCCAGCCGCACCCAGCTCCTGACGACCGGCGGCTGGGCGGCCGCCCTGCTGGCCTGGGCGTGGATCAGGAACCTCAGGAACGCGCGTACCGGGCCAGGAACAGATCCACTCCCGAGCTGATCACCCGCGTCAGCTCCGCGTCGTCGATCTCGGCGTCGGGCGAGAACGTGCGGACGAGCTGCGGCACGCCCAGCGTCGCCGCCACCAGCTGCTGCACGGCGAGCGCCGGGTCGGGCGCGTCGAGTGCGCCGCGCGCGTTCAGCTCGGTGAACGCCTCGACGAGCGGGCCGTTGTTCATGTCGTAGCTCACCCGGTACCAGAGCTGGCCGAGCTGCGGGAAGCGGTCTATCTCGCCGATCACGAGCCGGCGCAGCGACATGATGTCCGGGCGCAGCAGGATCCGCGCCCAGTCGGTCGTCAGGCGGATGAGGGCCGCCCGCAGGTCGGGCGCCTCGGCGATGGTCGAGTTCGACGGCTCCAGATCCGCGTACGTCTTCGGCAGGACACCGCCGATCACGGCGAGGAACAGGCGCTCCTTGCTGCCGAAGTGCTTGTAGATCGTCGCCTTCGAGACGCCCGAGCCGCGGGTGATCGCGTCCATGGACGCCGCCGAGTAGCCCTCCGCGAGGAACTCGGCGAGCGCCGCGTCGATGATCGACTGACGCTTGCGCGAGGCCGCGTCTGCGGGGTCCGGGATGATCGGGATGCCGTACTCGTCGATGGCGTCCTGGGTCTCGGCTCCGGCTCCCATGGGGTGTCCTTACGAGGGGTGATGGGGAACCGCCAGTATATGAACTGAACGGTTTGGTCTGCAAAGCTCACCGGCCGTTCACCGGTCGCTGATCGGTTCGCTCACGACGTGGGCATTGCCAGGGCCGCCAGCGCCGGGCCCGCGGCCACGCCGATCAGGAACGCCAGGTTGAAGAGACTGATCGCGAGGCCGTGGCGGGCCGGCGGAAGGCCGCCCGTCGCCGCGCCGGTGAGGAGCCCCTGGCCGGCGGCGGTGACGAGGGAGCTGGCCCCCGAGCCGACGAGCACGGCGGCCGGCCAGGGCGCGGTCACGGCGAGCACCAGCGCCGTGGGCGCGCCCACCGCCAGGACCACGCGCACCCGGGGCGCTCCCAGGACCAGCGCCGACCGGATCAGCAGCCACGACAGCAGGGCCCCGGCCAGCGCCGCCAGCGAGGCGGCCGCGCCCGTCTGCACGGAAGTCCAGCCGGTGAGGGCGGCGACGCGGCGCGGAGCCGCGTACATCAGGGCGAAGTTGACCGTGGAGACGGCCAGCATGAGACCGGCGGCGGCTCGGAAGCGGGGGTTGCCGAGGATGTCGAGGGGGAGGGGGCCGGGGGTCGCCGTTGGAGTGGGGGAGGTCCTCGGTGTGGGAGGGGGAGTCGGGGTGGGGGTCGGGATGGGGCGGGATTCCTGGCTCTGTTCGGTCCGGCGGAGGGTCGGGAGGAGGGCGAGGAGGCTGAGGAGGGGGAGGACCAGGGCGGCGCGCCAGCCGAGCGCGCCGGCGACGGCCGCGCCGGCGAAGAGGCCGGCGGTGCCGCCGGCGGCGCTGCCTATGGCGACCAGCCCGGGGGTGCGGCCGGTGGAGTCGCGGCCGGCGAGTTGGAAGGCGGCGACGTTCAGGCCGGCCGCGCCCGCCGCTTCGAGGGCGCGCCCGGCGAGGGCGAGGGGCAGGGCGGAGGCGACGAGGACGAGCAGGGCGCCGAGGACGACGAGGACGGCGCCGGCCCGGATGACACCGGCGGGGCCGTACCGCCGGCCGGCCGTCGCCGACAGGAGCGGGGTCCCGGCCGCCATGCCGAGCCCGTACGCCGTCATCAGCCAGGCCGCCGACGCCGGGGAGACGGCCAGTTCGGCCGCCGCCTCCGGCAGGGCGAGGCTCGGGCCGGACACGCCCATCGCGGCCGGTGCGGCCAGCGCGGCGAGGAGCAGTCCGGTCCTGATCCCGCCGCGCGCGGCAGCGGTACGCGTGGGCGTCGACAGCGCGGTCATGCCGGCATCCGCCCCATCAGACCGCTCCTGAAGTCCAGCTCCGCCTGGCGGAGTTCGACGGCGGTGTTCATCACGAACGGGCCGCTGCGGGCGACCGGTTCGCCGATCGGCTCACCGGCGAGGACGAGCACTTCGACCGCGACGGCGGCGGCCCCGCCCTGCCCGCCCGGGCCCGCCTCGCCCGGACCCGCCTCGCCCGGGCGCGCCTCGCCCGGGCCCGCCGTGTGCGAGCCCGCCGTGAGCGGTCCCGCCTCGCTCGGGGCCGTCCCGCCCGGCCCTGCCTCGCCCCGGCCCGCCTCCACGGTGAAGCGCTCGCCGTCCCGGGCCAGGACCGCGAGGTGGCCGTCGGGGAGGGGTTCGCCGGCGACGCGGGCCGCGCCCCGGAGGACGTACACCATCGCGTTGTGCCCGGCGGGGACGGTGAACTCGGCGCGGCCGCCCGGTGCGAGCCGTGCGTGGACGACGAGGAGCGGCGTACGGGTCTCGAAGGGGCCCGTGACGCCGTGGCTGGTGCCGGCGAGGACGGTCAGGGCGGCGCCGTCCGGGGTGACGGCGACGGGGAGGTCGGCGGCCTCGGCGTTCTGGCTGTGCGGCGGTACGGCCTTGAGGCGGGCGGGCAGGTTCACCCAGATCTGCAGCATGTGCTGCCGGCCGCCCGCGGCGAGGAACTCCTCGGTGGGCAGGGCCTCGTGGACGATGCCGGACCCCGCGGAGAGCCACTGGACGCCGCCGGAGCGTATGACGGCGCGGTGGCCGCGGGAGTCGGCGTTCGCGACGGCGCCGTCGATCACGTACTGGATCGTCTCGAAGCCGCGGTGGGGGTGCGGGGGCGCGCCCTTCGCCTCGCCGGGGCCGAGGTCCAGCGGACCGACCTGATCGACCATCAGGAAGGGGTCGACGAAGGGGAGGTCCTCGGTGGGGAAGGGGCGGCGGACGGGGAATCCCGCGCCTTCGCGGGTGAGGAGGGGGCGGGTGACGCGGGCGACGGTCCGCGTGCGGGAGGAGGGGGCGGTGCTGGCAGGCGTGGCGGCGGCGGGCGCGGGGTCGATCACGGGAGAGGCCATGCCTCGAATGAACTACACCATTCAGTTCACTGTCAAGACTGAACTGTTCGGTTGACAGACTGAACTGACCTGTTTAGTTTCATGGCTGTCGAGCCCGGCACCCGCCGGCTCACCCGACGAACTGGGGGGTTCCCATGTCCGCGTCCACGATCCTCGCCCTCTCCGGCTCGCTCCGCGCCGACTCGCACAACACGCAACTGCTGCGCGCCGCCCAGAAGTTCAATCCCGGCAAGCACGAGATCGAGATCTACGACGGCCTGCGCGACCTCCCGCCGTACGACCTCGACATCGACACCCCCGAGCTGCGCCCGGCCGCCGTCAACGAGCTCCGCCGCCGCGTCGGCGAAGCCGCCGGACTGCTCATCGCCACCCCGGAGTTCAACTACTCCATCCCTGGCGTCCTCAAGAACGCCCTCGACTGGCTGAGCACCGACTGGACCCGCACCGAGGGCCTGCCCCTCCGCCGCAAGCCCACCGCGATCCTCGGCGCCGGCCCCGGCGCGTTCGGTACCGTCCGCGCCCAGCTCGCCCTCCGCCAGATCCTCGTCTGCACGGACAACGACGTCGTCGTGAAGCCCGAGGTCCACGTCTTCCGCTCCCACGAGCGCTTCGACACCGACGGCAACCTCACCGACGGCCTCACCATCGAGCTCCTCCAGGACCTCCTGTCCGCACTCCAGACCAAGATCGACACGACGGCGGCCGGGGCATGACGCTTCCCGAGCGCGTGTCGGAGGCAGGGACCGGGGCCGGGACCGGGACAGGGGCCGGGACAGGGGCCGGGGCAGGGCTCGCGCCCGCGACCGTGACGTACGTGGGGACGGCGACGGTGCTCCTCCGGCTCGGCGGCCTCACCGTCCTCACCGACCCCGCCTTCGACCCGGCTCCCGCCGAGTACCCGGGGGCCCGGCCCCTCCGCCGCACCGCCGGGCCCGCCCTCGCCGCCGACCGGCTGCCGCCCGTCGACCTGGTCCTGCTCTCCCACGACCAGCACGCCGACAAACTCGACCACACCGGCCGGGAGGTCCTCGGCCGGGCGGCGACGGTCCTCACCACCCCCGAGGCCGCTCAACGTCTCGGCGACGACGGCCTGACGAAGGGCCGGATCGAGGGCCTCGCACCCTGGGAGAGCCGGGAGATCACCGCCGGCGGCACCACGGTCACGGTGACGGCCACGCCCGCCCGCCACGGACCGGCGGGCACCGAGCACGTCACCGGACCCGTCACCGGCTTCGTCGTCGAGTACGACGGCGGGACCCTCTACGTCTCCGGCGACACCGTCCGCCACGACGCCCTCGACGAGATCGGCGCCCGCTTCGCCGTCGACACGGCCTTCCTCCACCTCGGCGACGCCCACTTCCCCAGCACCGGCGACCGCGCCTTCTCCCTGAGCGCCCACGAAGGCGCCGCCCTCGCCCGCACCCTCGGCGCCCGCACCGTCGTCCCCCTCCACTTCGACTCCTGGGACCACCTCGCCGAAGACCCCGCCCGCATCACCGAGGCCTTCGCCGCCCCCGACCTGACGGGCCGCCTCCGCACCCTCCGTCCGGGCGTAGCCGAGCCGCTCTGAGACACGTCCGGCCTTCCCTGTCGCGTACGGGGGAGGCCGGGCGTCTTTCAGAGGGTGCGGCGGCGGGAGGCGGTGGTGAGGGCGAGGCCGGCGGTGAGGGTGCCGGCGAGGGCCAGGGCGGCGCCGGCGGCGAGGACGCCGCGGTGGGAGCGCCAGGAGAGCACGGACCACGTGGAGGTGGCGGAGAGCAGGGAGCCGGCGCTGGCCCAGGAGCCGACGGAGCCGATGGAGAGGGCGGAACCGACGGAGCCGACGGACAGGAAGGAACCGACGGACCCGATGGAGAGCGTCGAGCCGACCGAGCCGACGGACAGGAACGAGTCCCGGGACCAGAGGGACAGGGACGAGGGGCATCGCTGAGTGGTCATGCGGCGATCCTAGGCAGGGCCGGGGCGCCGACGCGGGGTATCGGGGCCGCGTCGCCGGGGCCGCGCCGCGGGGCGCGCCGCCGCCGCGGGAGCGCCGGGGTCGGGAGGGCGCCCGGGCCGGGAGGGCGCCCGGGCGGGTGGGTGATCGGGTTTCGGGGCGGCCGATGAGTTCGGGCGGGTTCGGGAGTCAGCCCTGGAGTCCCCGGAGAGTCGTCACGGGGGAGGCGCCGACGGCGCGGTATCACCGTGGTCGGGAGTCCAGGAGGAGGACGTACGTGGAGCAGTTGCTGAGGGTCATGAACTTCAACGTGTCGAGCGACGGGTTCGGGGCGGGGGTGGGGCAGAGCCTGGAGCGGCCGTTCGGGCACGCGGAGCCCGGGGAGATGTTCGCGTGGGCCGGGGCGACGGCGAGCTGGCCGATGCGGACGGAGGCCGGGGGGAGCCGGGGGCTCGACGACTACTTCACGCGGGACTTCGCGCGGAACATCGGCGCGGAGATCATGGGGCGGAACAAGTTCGGGCCGCAGCGGGGGCCGTGGACGGACCACGAGTGGAAGGGGTGGTGGGGGGACGAGCCGCCGTTCCGGACGCCGGTGTTCGTCATGACCCACCACCTGCGGCCGTCGTTCACGCTGTCGGACACGACGTTCCACTTCGTGGACGAGGAGCCGGTGAAGGTGCTCGCGATGGCGCGGGAGGCGGCGCAGGGGAAGGACGTCCGGCTGGGCGGCGGAGCGACCACGATCAGGGAGTTCCTGGACGCGGACCTCGTGGACACGCTCCACGTGGCGGTGTCGCCGGTGGAGCTCGGGTCCGGGGCGCGGTTGTGGGAGTCCCCGGACGAGCTGTTCGACCGCTTCGAGCACGAAGCCGTGCCCAGCCCCACCGGCGCGGTGACGCACCACCTGTTCTGGCGGTGAACCGGCCGGGGTGAGCGCCGGCGGCTCCGGCGGTGCCGTAGGACCGGGGTAGGTCGGTGCCGCCGGGCCGGGGTCACTCGGCCGTCGGGCCGGGGTCAGCCGTCGGTCGCGTCGGGCAGCAGGGGGGACAGCGGGCGTTCGAAGAAGGTCTCGAGGACCACCGTGGCCTGGGTGCCGCTGACGCCTTCGATGGCGTAGATGCGGCGGAGGACGTCCTGGAGGTGTTCGGTGGTGGTGGTCCTGACCTTGACGAGGACGGAGGCGCTGCCGGCGATGACGTGGGCTTCGAGGATCTCGGGGAGGGCGGCGAAGGCGTCGGCCGAGTCGCCCATCCAGGAGGTGGAGTCGACCATCACGTAGGAGAGGACGGCGCTGCCGACGGCGGCGGGGTCGACCTCGGCGGCGGTGCGGCGGATGGCGCCGCGCTCGCGGAGTTTGCGAACGCGCTCGTGGGCGGCGCCGGCGGAGAGGCCGACGGCCTGGCCCAGGGCGGCGTAGGACTGGGTGGCGTCCTGCTGGAGTCGGGCCAGTAGGACGCGGTCGATGTGATCCACAACTCTCCGTTCGGCGTCTTCTTGTGAGGACCGTAGCTCATCCTGCAATCTTCGCTGTGAGCGGGATGAGGTTCGGTCCGTGAGGGATGGCGGCTGATCGGTGGAGGGGAAGAGTTCATGAGCGGCGAACGCCCTGGGCTGTACGAGATGTTCGACGACCGGTTCCGCAGTGGGCGCTGCATGAACGGGGACGAGGCGCTGGAGGTCCTGTACACGGGCTGCCGTTGGGCGGAGGGGCCGGTCTACGTGCCCGCGTGGCGGCAGCTGGTGTGGAGCGACATCCCCAACGACCGGATGCTGCGCTGGGACGAGGAGACCGGCGCGGTCGGGGTGTTCCGTCGCGGCGCCGGGCACACGAACGGCAACACCCTGGACCGGCAGGGCCGGTTGGTCACCTGCGAGCAGGGCAACCGGCGGGTGACGCGCACGGAGCACGACGGCACGGTGACCGTGCTCGCGGACCGGTGGGACGGGAAGCGGCTGAACAGCCCGAACGACGCGGCGGTGAAGTCGGACGGGTCGATCTGGTTCTCCGACCCGGACTTCGGCATCACGAGCGATTACGAGGGGTACCGGGCGGAGAGCGAGATCGGCGCGAACAACGTGTACCGGATCGATCCGGTGACGGGCGAGGTCCGGTTGGTCGCCGACGGGTTCGGGGCGCCGAACGGGCTGGTCTTCTCGCACGACGAGGGGCAGTTGTACGTCTCCGACACCCGGGCCGGGTTCATCCGGGTCTTCGACGTGCGCGAGGACGGGACCCTGTCGGACGGGAAGGTGTTCGCCGAAGCGGCGCGGCGCGAGCACGCGCGCTTCGACAACCTGCGCTTCGACGACGAGGGCCGCCTGTGGGCCGCCGCCATGAACGACGGCGTGCACTGCTACGACCCCGACGGCACCCTCATCGGGAGGCTGCGCGTCCCGGAGGCCGTCGCCAACATCGCGTGGGGTGGCGCGAAGCGCAACCGGCTCTTCATCGCCGCCGAGACCAGCCTCTACTCGGTCGTCATGGCCGTCACCGGCACCCATCCGACGGGCCCGGGCCGCCGACCGTGGCTCGCCCCGACGCCCACCGCGTGACGACCGCCGGCTGACGACCACCGTCTGGCGACCACTGTCTGGCGACCCCGAGAGCGCCGGACTCAACCCCCGACGCGCCCCCGACCACCCCTGAGGCGCCCCCGGGCCACCCCTTGAGGCCCGCGCCCGCCCCTACGGCCGCACGAGCCCCCCGAGCCGGGTCATCGCCTCCTCCAGTTCGCGGCGGGCGCCGAACGGTACGAGGGCGGCGCGGCCGGGGACGCGGACGCCGCCGGTGAGGGCGACGCGGGTGCGGTCGTGGTCCTCGGCCGCCGCGGCCATGCCGATGACGAGGAACCGGCTCTGGAGCCAGCACCAGCCGGGGCGCAGGACGCCGTGGAAGTGGGCGCGGGGGCCGTAGCGGCTGCGGGCGAGGGCTTCGATCCGGTCGCCGTCGGTGCGGAGGACCCTGACCGAGCGCATGTCCGGCTGGAAGCGGCCGAAGGCGCCTTCCAGATCGCCCATGACGCTCCAGACGCGGGGGAATTCGGCAGGGAGGACCCGTTCGGCGACGTGTGCGCCGCGGAGGGCGGCGGCCAGGACGCGGAGCCGCCGCACGTCGTCGATCACGATGTCGGGTGCGTCGTCGGCCGTCATGCGGACCATGCCTTTCGGAAGCTCTGCCGGGCTCGGTGCAGCCGGGACTTGGCGGTGCCGGCGGGGATGCCGAGGGCGGCCGCCGTCGACTCCTCGTCGAGGCCTTCGACGTCGCGGAGGACGAGGACGGCGCGGTGGTGGGGTGAGAGCCGGGCGAGGACGTCGTCGATGTCGCTGGCGAGCTGCGGATCGCCGCGTTCGGGTACGTCGGACAGCTCGGCGGGGCGCGGCCGGGAGGCCCGTATCGCCTCGCGCACGGCGATCGTGCGGACCCAGCCGTACAGCGCCTCGGGGTCACGCAGGGAGCGGAGGCGGGTGAAGACGGCGACCAGGGCCTCCTGGGTGGCGTCCGGGCCGTCGTCGAGGGCGATGGGGCGGCAGACGCGGGCGATGTACGGGGTGAGGTGGTCGAGCAGGTCGTGGAGGGCGAGGGTGTCGCCGCGCCGGGCGGCCCGGGCGAGCGCGACGCCCCGCTCCCGGGCGGGGTCAGCGGCGGAGCTCACGGAGCACCGCCCAGCCGAGCCCCAGGCAGAGGGGCGTGTAGAGGAGGGCGTTCAGCCACGGGAACACCGGGCCGGACCCGTCCTTGCCGAGGATCGTCCAGGCCACGCCGGCGGCTCCGCGCGCGAGGAGCCCGGCGGTGAACGCGGCGGTGATCAGCCGGGGGATCCGGCCGCGGGGGTTCCTGCCGTACGCGTACACCCCGGCGCTCGCGACGCCTTCGAGGGCGGCGAGGGGGAGCACGACGGCCGGGCCGAAGGAGACCGCGCTGCCGAGGACGGCGAGCGAGAGGCCGTGTTCGCTGTGGGCGGGCCAGGTGGCGCCGGTGGCCCAGTACACGTGGACCAGGGCGAGGACGGCGAGCAGTGCCGCGCTCGCCCTGGTCGTCGCGGTCGTTCCGGGCGTGGGCTTCTCTTCCGTGACCGCCGTCGTCGTCGCCATCGCTGTCTCCTCGTCTCCTGCGGGTCGAATGCCGACACCCGGAGGAGGAGGCGGGGAGGCGGGACGTTCCCTGTGTTCCGCGTCACAGGGGGCGGGGGTCGGTCAGTGCTTCCAGAAGTCGAAGCGGCCGCGGTTGTCGTCGTCGGTGTCCTGCTGGTCGGTGGAGATGGTGCGGACGACGTCGCGGAGGGGGCCGTCGAGGTGGTCGGCGAGGGCGCGGGTGGCGAGGTCGAGGTCGTGGACGAGGGGGGTGTACTCGGCGGCGACGGCGCTGCCGACGGAGCCGCTGGCGGCGAGGGCGTCGAGGTCGTAGAGGGCGCGGGCGAGGGCGGTGGTGGTGTCGCCGCGGAGGTGTTCGGCGGCCTTGGCGAGGCCGTCGGCGGCGCGCTTGTGCTCGTCGTGGTCGACGAAGACGTTCCAGTTGCCCGCGTTGGTGCCGGAGACCGGGCCGGCGACGCCGGCTCCCCCTTCGACGCCGGGGGCCAGGGCGCCGGCGACACCGGCGCCCGCGCCGATCCCGCCGGCGATGCCGTTGCCGCTGCCCAGGTCGCCGCCGACGGCGCGGCCGAGGAGGCCGGCGAGGGTGGTGGGGACGGTCTTGAGGGCGACGACGTCCTCGGCGCTGCGGGCCCGGGCCGCGCCCTCGCGGGCGTCGCCGAGCGTCATCGTGACGTTGCCCTCCAGGTCGTCCCTGGCGACGTCGATGTGCCGCTGGAGTCGGGCGTCCGGGGTGGCGGTGCCGACGTCGGGGTTCATGTCGCGGAGGTACGAGACGATGTCCTGGGCGCGGTCCTTGCCGATGACGATGGTGTCGCCGCAGCTCTGGATCTCGCTCGCGATGTCGAGGGCGGCCCTGGTGGTCTGCCCGAAGCAGGCGTGGACGCGGGACCAGTGCTCGCCGAGTGCCTTGAGCGCTTCGCCGCGTCCGCTGGAGATCAGCCGTTCCACGGCCTTCGTCGCGTCGGCCCCGTCGCCCTCCAGGGACGACAGGTAGGTGCGGAGGTGTCCGTCGGCGTCGGACGAGCGGTCCTCGTTCGCCTCGATCCAGGGCAGCGCGTACTGGTCCATCACTGCCCGGTCGCCTTCCATCGGTTCGACTGCCATGAATCCCCCCTGATTCTCCGTCAGTTCAGCGAAACGGTCTCATGGGGTGGGGGTGCGGACAAGGGTCCCCCGGGGCCGTCGGGAGGGCCCGGGGGCGGGAAGCTCCTGCAGATCGCCAAGCGGTCTGTCGGGTCGGCCGGCGGGCGGCGGAGGGCCTCGGCGATTTCGGTGTTGATGTCGCCGAGGATGCGGCGGACCTGGCGTTCGGACACGGCGGCGACGGCGGCCTCCGCGGCGCGGCGCAGGCGTCTGATGATGTCTTCCTTGTGCTGTCCGTAACCGGCCACGACGGGCTCCTCGGTGATCAGGGGTTCACGGGGCGGGGTGTCAGCGGTCGGCGGCCTGGAAGCCGCGCAGCCGGAGGCTGTTGCCGACCACGAAGACCGAGGAGAAGGCCATGGCCGCGCCCGCGATCATCGGGTTGAGCAGGCCGGCCGCGGCGAGCGGCAGGGCGGCCACGTTGTAGGCGAAGGCCCAGAAGAGGTTCGAGCGGATCGTGCCGAGGGTCTTGCGGGAGAGCCGGATGGCGTCGGCCGCGGCCCGCAGGTCCCCGCGGACGAGGGTCAGGTCGCCGGCCTCGATGGCGGCGTCCGTGCCCGTGCCCATCGCCAGGCCCAGGTCGGCCTGGGCGAGCGCGGCGGCGTCGTTCACGCCGTCGCCGACCATGGCGACCGAACGGCCCTCCGCCTGGAGCCTCTTGACGACGTCGACCTTGTCCTGCGGCATGACCTCGGCGATGACCTCGTCGATGCCGACCTCGGCGGCGACGGCCTCGGCGACCGCCTTGTTGTCGCCGGTGAGCAGGATCGGGGTGAGGCCGAGGGCGCGGAGCCGCCTGATGGCCTCCGGGCTGGTCTCCTTGACCGCGTCGGCGACCTCCAGGACCGCGCGGGCCTCGCCGTCCCAGGCCACCGCGATGGCGGTCCGGCCGGCCCGCTCGGCGGTGTCCTTGGCGGTCTTGAGCTCTGCCGGGAGGGCCATGGCCCAGTCGTCGAGCAGCTTCTCGCGGCCGACGAGGACGGCGTGGCCGTCGACGACGCCCTGGACGCCGAGACCGGGGATGTTGGCGAAGTCCTCGGGGGTGGGCAGGGTGCCGACCTCGGCGGCGGCGCCGGTGGCGACGGCCTGGGCGATGGGGTGCTCGGAGGAGTGCTCCAGGGCGCCGGCCAGGCGCAGGACGTCGGTCTCGGAGGTGCCGTCGGCGGTGTGGACCTTGAGGAGGGTCATCCGGCCGGTGGTGACGGTGCCGGTCTTGTCGAGGACGATCGTGTCGACCTTGCGGGTGGTCTCCAGGACCTCGGGGCCCTTGATCAGGATGCCGAGCTGGGCGCCGCGGCCGGTGCCGACCATGAGGGCGGTCGGGGTGGCGAGGCCGAGGGCGCAGGGGCAGGCGATGATCAGGACGGCGACGGCCGCGGTGAAGGCGGCGGTCAGGCCCTGGCCGGTGCCGAGCCAGAAGCCGAGGGTGCCGAGCGCGAGCGCGATGACCACGGGCACGAAGACGGCGGAGATCCGGTCGGCGAGCCGCTGGGCGGCGGCCTTGCCGTTCTGGGCGTCCTCGACGAGCTTCGCCATCCGGGCGAGCTGGGTGTCGGAGCCGACGCGGGTGGCCTCGACGACCAGGCGGCCGCCGGCGTTCAGGGTGGCGCCCGTGACCGGGTCGCCGACGGAGACCTCGACCGGGACGGACTCGCCGGTGAGCATGGAGGCGTCCACGGCGGAGGAGCCCTCGACGACGGTGCCGTCGGTGGCGATCTTCTCGCCCGGGCGGACCAGGAACCGGTCCCCGACCTGGAGTTCGGCGGTCGGTACGGTGACCTCGCTGCCGTTCCTGAGGACCGTCACCTCCTTCGCGCCCAGCTGCATCAGGGCCTTCAGGGCGGCGCCCGCCTTGCGCTTCGAGCGGGCCTCGAAGTACCGGCCGGCCAGGATGAAGGCGGTGACGCCGGCGGCGGCCTCCAGGTAGATGTTCCCGGCGCCGTCGGTGCGGGCGATGGTGAACTCGAAGGGGTGCGTCATGCCGGGGGTGCCGGCCGTACCGAAGAACAGCGCCCACAGCGACCACAGGAACGCGGCGATCGTGCCCACCGAGATCAGGGTGTCCATGGTGGCCGCGCCGTGCTTGGCGTTGGTCCAGGCGGCCTTGTGGAACGGCCAGGCGGCGTAGACGACGACCGGCGCGGCGAGCGTGAGGCTCAGCCACTGCCAGTACTCGATCTGGAGGGCCGGGACCATCGCCATCGCGATGACGGGCACGGCGAGCGTGACGGCGGTGACCAGGCGCTGCCTGAGGGGCCGCAGCTCCTCGTCGGCCTTCTCCTCGTCGGTGGGGCCGTCGGGGGCTCCGGCGGCCGCCGGCCGCTCGGGCTCCGGCTCCTTGGCGCTGTAGCCGGTGGCCTCGACGGTCGCGATCAGGTCGGCGACGTCGACGTCGGCGTCGAAGGTGACCCTGGCCTTCTCGGTGGCGTAGTTGACGGTGGCCTCGACCCCGTCCATGCGGTTGAGCTTCTTCTCGATCCGGGCCGCGCACGAGGCGCAGGTCATGCCGCCGATGGCGAGCTCGACCTGGGCGGTGCCCGGAGTGGTCGTGGTCATTTCCTGCTCCTCGGTGTAGCGGGATCGGGGGCCGGGGCCCGGGCGTGGCGGGCGGGCCCCGGCGGCCGGGGTGGTGCGGGCGGTCGTCCGCCGGCCGGGCGGACCGTCGGGTACCCGGGACGGGGGACGCCGGTGGGCGTCGGTCTGCCCGGCGGCGGATCAGGCCCGGCCGGTCAGCTCGTAGCCCGCGTCGTCGACGGCCGCGGTGATCGCGGCGTCGTCGGGCTCGCCGCCGGTGGTCACGGTCACCAGGCCGCCGTCGACGTCGACGTCGACGGAGATGACGCCGTCGAGCGCGCCGACGGACTTGGTGATCGCGGTCCTGCAGTGGCCACAGGTCATGCCGGAGACGGCGTAGACGGTGGCGGTGCTGTCGGCGACCGCGACGGCGGCGGTCTCCGTGGTGGAGCAGCTGTTGTCGGGGGTGCAGCAGGAGCCCATGGCTTCCTCCTCGGTCGATTCCACTTTCACCGATACCCTTGGGGGGTATCCGGTCGTGAGTCCATGTATACCCCCCTGTGGTATCCGATCGCAAGCAGATCCCCGACTTGACTCGATACCCCCCAGGGGTATGGTGAAGGGCATCGAAGGGGGGCACGCCGTGTCTCACCCCCGCCCCCTCACGCCCACTCACGCACGGGAGAGCAGTCATGAACACCGGAGTGAAGATCACTGCCTTTGCCGCCGCGCTCGCCGCGACCTTCGGGACCGCGTACGGGGTCGGCAAGGGGGTCGGGCCCGTCGACGAGCCGACGAAGGCCGGGCACGGCGAGCACGCCGCCGCGCCCGCGCCCTCCGAGAACCCGGCGGCCGGCGGGCACGCCGGCCACGAGGAGGGCGCCACCGCCGGCACCTCCGCCGCAGACCTCCCCGGCGGCCTCCAGATCTCCCAGGACGGCTACACGCTCGCCCTGGAGACGTCCACGCCCGCCGCCGGCAAGAGCGTCCTCAAGTTCTCGATCAAGGACGCGGCCGGCCGGAAGGTCACCGCCTTCACCACCGAGCACGGCAAGGAACTGCACTTCATCGTCGCCTCGCGCGACCTCGACACCTTCCGCCACCTGCACCCGGTCAAGGCCGCCGACGGCACCTGGTCGGTCGACGCGGACCTCCCCGCCGCCGGCGGCTACAAGGCCTTCGCCGACTTCAAGCCCGCCGGACCCGGCGCCAAGGGCGTCACCCTCGGCGCCGACCTCGCCGTCCCGGGCGCGTACGCCCCCAAGCCGCTCCCCGCCGTCGCCCCGACCGCGACCGTCGACGGCTACCAGGTCCGCCTCGGCGGCACCCTCGACCCGGGCAAGGCCGGCGAGCTCCGGCTCACCGTCACCAAGGCCGGAAAGCCGGTCACCGACCTGGAGCCCTACCTCGGGGCGTACGGACACCTCGTCGCCCTCCGCGACGGCGACCTCGCCTACCTCCACGTACACCCGAACGAGGGCGGCCCCGGCCCGGACGTCTCCTTCACGGCGACGGCGCCCAGCGCCGGCACGTACCGTCTCTTCCTGGACTTCCAGCACCAGGGCAAGGTGCGCACGGCCGCCTTCACGGTCACCACGGGGAGCGGCAAGGCCACCGTTCCCGCAGCTGGTGAGACCACGCACGGTGCGGGAGGCCACGCGCACGGCTAGTCTGGTCATTGGACTAGACCTGTAAGCGTCATTCGTGGAGGAATGGGCTCGATGAGCAACCGTGCAGTCCTTGAGGTGATCGCCCTCGACGAGGAAGACGCGGTCGCCGCCCAGACCGGTGGCGCCGACCGCCTCGAACTCGTCACCGACATGGCGGCGGACGGCCTCACCCCGTCCACGGCGGCCTTCGGCGCCATCCGCGCCGCCGTGGACATCCCGCTGCGCGTGATGCTCCGCCTCACCGACGGCTTCGCCGCCGGCGACGTCGACGCCCTGGCCGGGCGGGCGCAGGAACTGCGCGCCGCCGGCGCCGACGAGTTCGTCCTCGGCTTCCTCACCCCCGACGGCGAGCCCGACCTGGTCGCCGTCGAGCGGCTCATCGCCGTCCTCGACGGATGCCGCTGGACCTTCCACCGCGCCATCGACCGCGCCGCCGACCGCGACGGCCTCCGCAAGCGGCTCGCCGACCTCCCCGGCCTCGACACCTACCTCACCGCCGGCTCCGCCACCGGCGTCGACGACGGCCTCACCACCCTCAAGGCCGAGGCCGCCCGCACCGGCGAACCCGGCTACGAACCCCGCATCCTCGTCGGCGGCGGCCTCCGCCTCGACCACCTCCCCACCCTCCGCACCGCCGGCCTCACCGCCTTCCACATCGGCGGCGCCGCCCGCCCCCACGGCTGGACCGCCCCCGTCTCCCCCACCGCCGTCCGCACCTGGCGCGAGGCGATCGACGCGTAGGGGCCGTCCGTCGGATCGCGCCGGGGCCGTACGGGCTCCGGTCGCGAGCGGCCCTCCCCGCAGACGGGAAAACACTTCGCCGGGCGAGTGGGGCGGCCGTTAGCCTCCGGCCATGGCAGCCACCAATATGCAACCCGACGAACTCGACATCGACGCCGCACTCGTCGAACGGCTCGTCGCCGGGCGGTTTCCCGCGTGGGCGGGGCTGGCGGTGAGGGCGGTGGAGTCCGCGGGGACGGACAACGCGATGTTCAGGCTCGGGGACGAGCTCGTGGTGCGGCTGCCGAGGGTGCCGTACGCGGCGCGGCAGGTGGAGAAGGAGCAGCGGTGGTTGCCGCTGCTCGCGCCGCACCTACCGCTGGAGGTGCCGGTTCCGGTGGGGCGGGCGGAGGAGGGGGCGGAGTTTCCGCTGCCGTGGTCCGTGTACCGCTGGCTGGACGGCGGCGACGCGTTCGACGCGCCGATCGCCGATCTGGGGCACGCGGCGGTGGAGTTGGGCCGATTCGGGAAGGCGCTGCGGGGTGTCGACGCGCGTGGGGGGCCGGCGTCGTTCCGGGGCGGGCCGGTCACCGAGTGGGAGGGCGGCCATCTGCCGGGGGCCGTCCGCGCGCTGGCGGCCGAGGGCGTCGTGAACGCCGAACTGGCCATCGCCGCCTGGGAGTCGGTGCTGCGACTTCCGCAGTGGGAGGGGCCGCCGGTCTGGGTGCACGCCGACCTGCTGCCCGGCAACCTCCTCACCCGCGACGGGCGGCTCAGCGCCGTCATCGACTTCGGCGGGCTGGGCGTCGGCGACCCGGCCTGCGACATGATGCCCGCGTGGAGCCTGCTGACCGCCGGGACACGGGAGGCGTTCCGTGAGGAGTCCGGCGCCGACGACGCGACCTGGGCGCGCGGGCGGGGCTGGGCCCTGGCCTGGGGCCTTGTGACCGAGGACTACTACCGGGTCACGAACCCGGTCCTGGCGGAGGTCGCCCGCCGGACGCGCACGGAGGCGCTCGCGGAGTTCGCCGAGTTCCCGGAGTTCGCCGAGTTCACGGAGTTCGCCGAGTTCACGGACGGGGTCTGACGCGGGACCTGGGTCTCCCCGGGGCGGACGCGGTCCGGCGGACATGGCGAAGGCCCGTCGCTGCCGTCGGGGGACGGCGGTGACGGGCCTTCGTGGGGTGGACCCGGAGGGTCCTGCTCGGGTGCTGCGTGCGGTGCGTGCGGTGCGTGCGGTGTGTTCGGTGCCTTTGGGCTCAAGGGCCCGTGTCCTCACGGGACTTACTTGGGGTCGCGGTCGAACTGCGCCTTCGACCAGAGGTAGCCGAGGACGGTGAGGGCGAGGCACCAGGCGACGGCGATCCAGCCGTTGTTGCCGATCTCGGTGCCGAGGAGGAGGCCGCGGAGGGTCTCGATGGCGGGGGTGAAGGGCTGGTACT
>NZ_JBFPNH010000046.1:0-51841 GCF_040815545.1 Streptomyces sp. LMG1-1-1.1
CCGACCCTTCAGCCATGACACCGATCTCTACAAGGAACGGAACACCGTCGAGCGCGCGATCAACAAGCTGAAGGCCTGGCGAGGCATCGCCACACGCTACGACAAGTCGCCCGACAGCTACCTCGCCAGCCTCCACCTCCGCGCCGCAATGGTCTGGATCGACGATCTCCTGAAGACCGCCGAATGATCACGACATCACACAGGCCCTAGGAATTGCATATGGCGAAAGAATCCTCGCATCAAGCTCAGGCAGCGGGCGCACATCGGGTGGTCGTGATCGTGGACGAGAACTCCAACCCGTTCGAGCTCGGCTGCGCGACCGAGATCTTCGGTCTGCGGAGGCCGGAGATCGGCCGCGAGCTCTACGACTTCCGGCTCTGCTCCCCCGAGCCCTCCACTGTGATGCGAGACGGATTCTTCACCCTCGCCGGGGTCGCCGGCTTGGAGGTGGCCGATATGGCGGACACCTTGATCGTCCCCAATCGCCCCGATGTCGAGGTTCCCCGCCGGCCGGCCGTGCTGGACACCATCCGACGGGCGCATGCGCGCGGCGCTCGCCTGATCGGCTTCTGCAGCGGCGCCTTCACCCTGGCTGAGGCCGGCGTCCTGGATGGGCGCCGGGCCACGGCCCACTGGCAGTGGGCGGATTCCTTCCGCTCCCGCTTCCCTGCCGTCCACCTCGAATCAGACGTCCTGTTCGTGGACGACGGTGACATCCTCACCGCCGCGGGAAGCGCGGCGGCCCTCGACCTCGGGCTGCACGTGGTCCGCCGCGACCACGGTGCCGAGGTCGCCAACTCTGTCAGCCGGCGACTGGTCTTCGCGGCGCACCGCGACGGCGGGCAGCGGCAGTTCGTCGAGCGTCCGATGCCCGATTTCCCCGACGAGTCCCTGGCACCGATCCTGGCCTGGGCACAAGAACGTCTCGACTCGCCACTCACGATCGCGGACCTGGCGGCGCGGGCCGCGGTCAGTCCGGCGACACTGCACCGCCGCTTCCGGACGCAGCTGGGAACGACCCCCCTGGCGTGGCTCACGGGGGAGCGGCTCTCCCTGGCCTGCCGGCTGATCGAGCGAGGCGAGTCACGCTTCGAGGTAGTCGCACGGCTGAGCGGGCTGGGCACCGCGACCAATCTGCGCGCGCTGATGCGTCGCGAGAAGGGCATCACTCCGTCGGCGTACAAGCGCCGGTTCGGATCTGAGGCGCCCTGACAGCATCCATGCCTGCCATTCGAAAGATCACGCGATCGAGTCCGCCGAGTCGATCCCACACTCAACATGATCGGTACGAAAACGGGTTCTGAGGCGGACCGGACCACATGCGCGAAGGTCTCCCACGCTGTGGCGTCCAGACCTGCTTAGTTGAAGAAGTATGCGAGTGCGTGAGGCCGATCGTGTAGGCGAATCCAGGACCGATCTCGCCTTCGGGAACCATCACGACGTGCCATCCGTGCTGCTGCACATGCTCGATGACCGTCAGATCCATGCGGTCCGCTTCGTCCCGGTCGCCGTAGTCATGGCAGAGGACAGAGCGGCACTGGAACGGATCATCAATCCTGCGCGGAGAGCACGAGGTGACCCCTCACGTCGAGCCACCGGAGTTTGAACCCCCCTCAATCGAACGACGGCATCACCCTCCGCGATGGCCCCCGAGATGTCCACCAGAACCCTGTTCTCGCGGACAAAGCCAGGCCGTGTCACCCGTGAGCGTCCAAGTGGTCCTGGGCAGGCCCGATGATGGGCACATGTTCTACGCGGACCTCAGTCCATACGCCTACGGGGGCGAAGGTGAAGAATTCACTGACGTAACCGATGGCCTCCGATTTGTGAGCTTTCAGCCAGTCTACGAACGAATCAACATAGGCTGGCTGGAAACTGACCGTACCTGGACGCGCGGCCACGCTCCCCGGGAATTCGCCCACAGGCTCCTGGCGGTGGTCGATGCCCAGCGAGTCAATGACATGCTGGGCCTACATGAGTGCGATCTTTGCCCAACACCTCTCCCCGACTCCCACCCCTGGTACACGCCCCGCCCGGGGGACCTACGCGCAAGCGCCGGAACCGGTGAGATCCGCATCCCCGGCAGCCCTGGCACTGTCTTCGCCGCTCCAAGCCTCATCGGCCACTACGTCGTCGACCACAGCTATCTGCCACCCCAACCATTCATTGACGCAGTCCTCGCCTTCGACCCGTACGGAGCCTGGCAGGCAACGTTTCCAGGGATCAGGTTCCCGTGGATCCCTGAGGGTGCAGTCCTTCGCCACGTCGACGACGAGTAAGCCGCCCGCGTCCCCGCGCACCGATCGGTGCAGGAGTCGAGCCGTCTCTCGGGCCTCAGAGGGACCTACAACGCTCCGGTCGCCGCGCACCGGGGACGTTGCCCTCAGCCGTGATTCGAGCTTGCAGATGAAGCGGGTGTTGCAGTCGTCGCCTGTGTCCAGGCCCGGTTCCCGTAGGAGAACTTGTTGGCGGGCGCCACCATGCTGGAGATTCCGTGGCCCGGCCGGCTCGGACTGCCCACGGACGAGGGTGTGGGCTCCTATGCGCGGGATCGGGGCGCCTGTCAGACGGAGAAGAAGGGGCCGGTCTTGACGATGGCCTCGCAGTTGTTGGTGTGGGCCCGGGTCCAGTCGAAGCTGCGGCCGCGGTGGGCGCCGTGGGCGGTCAGGGCGACGGGAGCGTGCTCAGCTGCCGTCCGGCTCGCCGCGCAGGCGGGGCGGTTGCTGGCAGGCAAGGCAGTCGAGCCATCCGTAGCCGATCACCTCGGTGTCGTCTCGGGTGCGGGCGGCGGTGAGCTGGGGTCGGATGTCCTGGGTAGGGGAGACGGAGGCAGTTGCGGCGGGGGCGAGTCCGGCGGCGAGGAGCGTGGCAGCAATGATGAGGGTGATCTTGTTCGTGATCGGATCAACCGCCGAGTCGGGTTTCCGGTCACCACGCTCGATAGGGGGCACACGCCCTTCTCCCCATCCGTGCTCAAGGGTGTTGAGTTGAGTCGCTGAGAGGCGTGCTGATGGCGCTGTCGGTGATCGCGTTCAGGATGGTGAGGTCGCGCCGGAGGGCTGGTCCCGGGTCGCTGACGAGGGCCTCGGCGATGGTGTGGACGACGGCGACCAGCGCGACGCGCTGGTCCGCTGTGCGGAGGTCATGTCGGCGGCGTCGTAGGAGCGGCCGCCGACGGCATCCTTGGCCCCGCATCCTGGGCGACCCTCAGGGTCCCCGAACAGCTCTAGTCGTTGAAGGTCCCATGCGCCTGTTCTTCTCGGCCCTCGCCGCCGGCCTCGTGCTCGGGGTAATCGTCCTTGCGGTCACCGGCAGCTTCGTGGCCGCAGCGGCTTGCGCCGCTTACGTCGTGGTCGTGATTCCGCTCGCCGTGCTCGTGGGTCGCGCAATTCGCGGACGTTCCACCCCTCCGTCCTCCCACTGAAGGAGTGCCCCTCATGCGTACCCCGCTCTCCATACGCCGAGGCCCGCACGCCACCTACGTCTCGCCGATCACGGGGAGCCTGTACGGGCCCGACGGCAACCTCGCGGTCGGGTCGGTCCCGTGGCTGAACAATTCCACCCTCGCCCTCTAACGGCCCCGAGCCGTGGGCCGACGCCCTCAAGCGGCACGGCTTCTCCGCCGCCCACGCAGACGTGCCGGCATGCCCCGACCCGTCCGCCGGGAGTGTCCCCCTACCCGTTCACAGGTGCGGGTGACCCGACGACGGAGGGCCTGGCCGTGGGCGCGCCGATCGACTCCGACGGCCGCACCTACGACCCCGTCCAGGTATTCCGCGCTGTACGGGAGCTTGCCCCCCGCACCTGACGAAGGCGTGCACGATCATGGGAAGTCGACGGTCACCGTCGGCACCACGCGGCGCCTGACCGAACCGGTCCACCGCCTCGCCCCGGCAGGCGACGCCGTCGACGTGGTGTGGAACCCCGTATTCCTGCGGGAAGCCACGCGATCGATGACCCGCTCCGCCCGGACCGGATCAACGACGTCCGCGAATCTCCGGCACCGTCCGTCGCGAGCCGCCTGCACCAGCGCGGCGCACGGGTGACCGTGCGGTCATCAGGGCGGTGGCCAGGAGCCGCGCGCCAGGCAGGGCGAGCGGGCTGGGCAGGGCACGTCGGCAGCGGCATCGGGTCTACCGGAAGTCGTGGAGAGGTCGGAGGGGGCAGCGGGTCCGGCGGAGTGCACGACTCTTTGCACCCGGGCCGGGAGCGTAGAGAATGGGGAGCAGTCGCTTCATCTGGGTGTTTTGCCGGCATCGGTGAAAGTGGCTCAGCTCGGGCTGAGTGTGCGGTAGAACTGCAGGTCACGAAGCCTGCTCCCCGCGCCCGCGGGGATGGTCCCGCGTCACCGATCGCCCGGATCACCTTCCGCTGCACCCTCGTCCAGACCGGCACCGAGTCCTACTGCTTCCAGACCTCCTAGGAAGCCCTCTCCTCGGCACCGAAGTGACGCCCCAGCATGGTGAATGAGCGCTTCGGTAGGCGTTCGTCGTCGGAGCGAAGCGCTTGTGTCGGTCACATGCCACGCTCTGGGCCGTACGTCGGTGTGGGGTGGTCCTCAGGCGACATCGGCAGCGGTTGGAGCAACACCGGGCCGGGGGAGAAGGCGGAGCTGTTCGGTCCGACCATGTCCTCGCCGACCAGGTAGCGGTAGAGCCATTCGGAGAAGGTCATCCGGTACTCGTACCAGGATCCGTCGTGTTCCACCGCGCAGATCCGTTGTCCCGTGCGGTCGGGCAGCGGCGCCAGGAAGATGTATTCGCCGCGATCAGTGCTGGTGATGGGGATCAGGCCGTCCTTCGTTCCGAACCTGACCTCCTGCAGGTCGAGGGAGACGCTGATGTTCTCTTGCGGCTCCAGCCAGTCCTCCCGGTCCCAGTCGAGCTCGGACCAGGCACAGGAGGTCTCGCGGATCCTCCTCCCGAGGTTCCAGCCCTCGGTGGCCGGATGGGAGAGATACAGGTGCCCGTTGATTTGGATCGGGGCGTAGGCGTCAACGACCGCCTTGTAGTCCTCGGGGAAGTCAGTGCCGATCTCGGCCTCCAACTCGGCCCATGCATCGGGGCTGGTGAAGCGCTGTTCGCCAGGGCCGAGCATGGCGAAGACCTCAGCGAGATAGTCGCGCACGGGCTCTCCTCATCGGGTTAGGGCGTCAGCGCGCCGCGTCATCGCCATCACGAACGCTGTGGCCTGCCGTGAGGGTAGACGGGACCAGCGACATCGACTCAGCCGGCACCACGCTCTGTCGGGCAGCCAGGCCCCGCCGCATTCGGTTTCACGACCTCAGGCACACGGCCGCGACCCTGCTCCTCGAAGCGGGTGTCGAACTCGTCGTGATCAAGGAAGTACTCGGCCGTGCCCACATCGGCGTCACGGCTACCGCGTACGCCCACGTCCGACGACGTCCCCCGCCCGACAGGGGAGCGAAGCGAGGTACTGGGAACCTTTACGTCAGCTCCCCCGAAGTAACCGGTCAGGCGGGGGGAGTGGGAACTCACCGGGGTGAAGGTGAGTCGCGCGCGAGGTCGACGACCGTGGCCGACCAGACGCAGCCGACTTCGGCGGCCGTCATCGGGATGCCTAGTGGGGGACGGCGGGCAGCGGCGGCAGCGGCCAGCCGAGGGCCTTCGGGCCTGCTGTGGAAGTGACGTGCTGCTCCCCGGTGCCGTCGTCGAGATCGACGCGGTACGCGTCCGGGCACCCGGCCTTCTTCCATCGGGCGTGGAGTGCTTCGAGCTCGGCCCAGATGTCGCGCGGCCCGTGTACGTGGACGGTGCCCTCGCTGGGACCGGCCACGGCCCAGGAGCCGTCGTCGGGGGCGACGAGGGTCATGGTGTCGGCCTGGAACTCCCGTACCACCGCACCGACCAGGTACGCGGCGGCCAGCCAGAAGCCGTACGCGTCGTCCGGCGGCGGCACGAACCGGGTCGTCCGCGGTGTGCCAGGGGCCGCCTGGATGCGAGCCCGGTGGTCGACCGCGTGGAGCCAGCGGTAGCCGAGCATGGGCCTATACCCGCGCGGCCTGCCCCGCAGGGTCGCTTCGAGCCGGCCCGCCAGGGTGCGGGTGACCTCGAGCCGGCCGGGCCAGCTTGGCGTACGGGTCGCGAGGGTGGTGAGCATCCGCCCGCCCGGCGCGAGCTGCTCCACCCAGGCGCGCGGGAGGCGGGGGACACCGATGCCGGAGTGGATCCGGTCGAACTCCGCTCCCTCCGGATGCCCGTCGAGGGCATCGCCCTCCAGCACCGTCGCGTCCAGGCCGAGCCGGTCGAGGCCGCGCTGGGCGAAGGCGGTCATGTGCCCGTCGCGCTCGATTCCGACGGCGCGGAGGGGACCGGTGACGGCGGCGGCGAGGGCGAGCGAGCCCCCCGGGCCCGGTCCCAGTTCCAGATACCGCTGTCCGGGCTCCAGCCGGAGTGCCTGGAGGATTTCGGCGGTGACGAGGAGGTTCGTGGACATGGAGGTCATGTGCCCGCCGGTCACCGGCCCGCGCGGCAGGGCGTCCAACGGCTCCCCGTCGCGCTGCATGAGCACCGAATCGTCGCCGTGGATCAGGCCGAGCCACTCCTGACGGTCGTCCGGATGGGTGCCGTCGAGCAGACGCCACTCGATCGGATCGGCGCCCGGACCGCTGACCCCTACGTACGCGTGAGGGAGGAGCGCTTCGCGAGGCATGCTGAGCAAGGCGTCGCGCAGCCGGGGGTGGGTGAGCACGCCCGCAGCGGTCAGGCGGTCGACCATGGCAGCGCGTAGACCAGTTGTGTCGGCGTGCTGAAGGTCAGCGGGCATGTGGGATTTCCTTCGCGGGCGACGAGGCGGGGCGGGCTCGGTGGTAACCGGCCCTGCTAGCAAGCTAGTTGCTCTCCTCGGTCGGCCCCCGTGTCCTCGGACACCACGCCAGCGTAGAGCCCAAGGCTACTCAGGTCGGAGGCTTGGAAACAGGCACACTGACCGCGGGGAGGAGCGCGCTTTCGACCCGGTCGGCACGCGGCCGGGGCCCGCGCGTCCGCGAGCCCCGGCCTGGACACTCCTCAGGCGAAGGTGAACCAGTTGACGTTGACGAAGTCGGCGGGCTGGCCGCTGTCGAAGGTCAGGTAGACGTCGTGGGTGCCGGTGGTGCGGGCGATGTCGGCGGGGACGGTGCGCCAGGTCTGCCAGCCGCCGGTGTTGGCGAGGGCGAAGCTGCCGACCGGGGTGGCCGTGGGGCTGCCGAGGCGGACTTGGACCAGGCCGCTGACGCCGGCGGCGGCCCCGGACGCGACGCGGGCGCTGAAGCGGGTGGCGCCGGTGGTGCCGAAGGCGACGGATGAGAACTTGAGCCAGTCGCCGTTGGACAGGTGGCCGACGTCGGATCCGCCGCCGCTGTCGGAGCACGCTTCGACCTGGGCCCCGGACTGGGCGTTGAACGCCTCGGCCTGGATGGTGGCGAAGGCGCTGACCCCGCCGCCTGTGGCGGTGGCGGTCGGCGTCGGGCTCGGCGTACCACCGCCCCCGGCCATTCCGCCGACGGTGATGGTCCAGCGGCCGGGGCTGCCGGACTGAACCTTGCCCTCGAAGTCGACGCCGGCCGGGTGCACGTCGTCGTAGGGGAAGGCGTACCCGAGGTGGTCGGGGGTCGTGTCGTGCAGGATGCGGGCGTAGTGGTTGGTGCGCGGCCGGGTGTAGAAGGCGGCCGGGTTCTCGGCGGTCGGCTGGTGGGGGTTGTCCAGCAGGGTGGTGCGGTTGAACGCGGCGGCGAGCCGTGCGCTGAGGTTGCCCATCAGGTCGTTGCCCGTGGTGAAGGGCGCGTCGCTGCAGGAGAAGATCGACAGGGTCGACGGCTTGGCGAAGCTGCCGGCCCCGGGGAACGTGAGGGTGTCGCCGTTGACGCGGCCGGTGAGGGTTCCCCAGGTGAACTGGGTGTCGATGCGCAGGTCGGTGGAGCGGTACTTGTTCCACACCTCGTCGACGTAACTGTCGAAGTAGCCGCGGAAGAGGGCGTTGTTGCCGCGGATCGCCAGGTTGGGGCTGAGCACGCGCAGGTCGCCTCCCCCGCTCTTCCCGACGATGAGCCGGCTCCAGTCGCTGCCGTCGGCGGCGGACTGGGCGCGCAGGGCCGCGGCGACCCGGGACAGCCCATCGGAAGGCAGACCGCGCACCGTCTGGGTGCCCTGGCCGGTCTCCAGCTGGAAGGCGATCGGCAGCGAGACCATGTCGACGAACGTGATGTTCGCGTACAACTGGTCGGCGTTGAAGGTGAATTCGCAGAAGTCGTGGTGGACGTTCGCGTTGGGGTCGGTGGGGTTGCTCACCGACGGCAGGGCCAGCCCGCCGCCGCGGTTCATCAGGAAGGTGAGCTTCGCGCCGACGGAGAAGTAGATGCGGCCGCTGTACAGCCGCGGGAGCGTGACCCTGCGCGCCCCGGCGCCCGACGCGTTGAGCGCGATCGCGCAGTCGGCCCCGAGCGGGGTCTGGTCGTTGGCCGGAGCCGGCGGGTGGTACAGGGTGGAGCCGTTGGCCTGGATGAAGGCCCAGTTGCCGCCGGCCGCCGGGTCGCGGCCGAGCACGTAGGCGTACACCGTGTTGTTGCCTGTGGTGTTGACCAGGTCGAGGGGGAGCGTGGGCGTGGTGGCCGCGTTGGCGCCGGCCTCGAGCCAGGTGGCCACGGCGGGGACCGCCACGGCCAGGCCCGCGGTCGCGGTGAGAAGTTTTCTACGGGACATCGTTCGCTGGTGGCGTGCCGTCACGGTGGGGGGTCCGTTCTGAGTGAGGTCGGGTCGGGGAGCGATGGGATGCGGGGATGCGGGAGGGAGGGGAGAGGGGGAGGGGGAGCCGACGGGAGTGGAAGACCCGTCCGGTGGGGCGAGCCGGTCAGCCGACCGTCCACTTCTGGTTGGCGGCGCCGGTGCAGGTCCAGGTCTGGAGGCGGGTCCCGTCGGCCGAGGAGTTGCCCTTGGCGTCCAGGCACTTGTTCGCGCCGACGTTGGTGAAGTCGTGGGCGGCGGTGTACGTCCACTTCTGGGCGTTGGTGCCGTTGCAGGTGTAGAGCTGGACGACCGCCCCGTCCGCGGTGGAGCCGCCGGCCACGTCCAGGCACTTGCCGAGGGCGCGGACGGTGCCGTCGTTGCCGATGGTCCACTGCTGGGCCGCGTTGCCCGTGCAGTTGTGCAGCTGGATGGGGGTGCGGTCGGCACTGGAGCCGCCGGCGACATCGACGCACATGCCGCCGATGCCGCGGATCGGGCGTGCAGCGGGAGCGCTGCCGGAAGAGGAGGTACGGACGTAGTCGACGGTCATCGTCTGCGGGAAGGCCGTGGAGCCGTCCGGGCTGCCGGGCCAGTCGCCGCCGACCGCGAGGTTGAGGATGATGAAGAACGGGTGGTCGAAGACCCACTTGTTGCCGCCGGTGTCGGCCGGAGTGAGCGTCTTGTACGCGGTCCCGTCCACTGACCAGACGATGGAGTCGGGGCTCCAGTCGACGGCGAACACGTGGAAGTCGTCGGCGAAGGCGCGGCCGCCGGGCAGGCTGTACGCGGAGCCGAGTCCGCCCGCTCCCGAGTAGCCGGGGCCGTGCACCGTGCCGTGAATGGTGTTGGGCTCGCGGCCGATGTTCTCCATGATGTCGATCTCGCCGCTGTTGGGCCAGCCCACGGTGCCGAGGTCGTTGCCGAGCATCCAGAAGGCCGGCCAGATGCCCTGGCCGCGCGGGATCTTGATGCGGGCCTCGAAGCGGCCGTACGCCTGGGTGAAGGTCCGGGCGGTGTTGAGCCGGGCGGAGGTGTATTGACACTGCCCGTACCAGCAGCCGAGGCCAGCGTCGGTGTTCTTCCGCGCCGTGATGACCAGGTGGCCCTGGCCGTCGAGCGCGGCGTTGGACGTGCTGTTGGTGTAGTACTGCAGCTCGTGATTGCCGAAGCCCGAACCACCTGTCTCCAGTGTCCACTTGGCGGCGTCGGGTGCGCGTCCTGCCGCGCCGTCGAACTCGTCGGACCAGGTCTGTGCGGCGACCGCGGCACCGGCCCGTGGGGCGACCGAGCCGCTGAAGGAGATGAGGACCGCCGCGACGAGGGCAGCGGTCAGGACGAGCACCACGCCGCCGAAGGACCAGCGTCGTGCGCGATGAGCAGCAGCCATGGGCGTGCTCCCTTGTCTGGGGGGGGCGAGGGGGACGGGAGATGGGGGACGAGGGTGACAGGGCAGGTCGAACCGTGCGGCTCACGAATGAGAGCGCTCTCAACCGTGACGAGACGTCACCCGCGGGCAGTGAGTATTACGGAGGAGTAACTGTCATGGCAACGTCGGAGGTCACTCCTTACGGGCCTCTGAGCTGCGGTTTTCTCTGGCGACCTGCGACTTAACGCTCCCTTAAGGCTGGCTTGAGGGAGCGCGGGAGGGGGATGGGCCTCTCGGGTGGTCGGTCATACGGCCCCGGCCCGCATACGGCTGGCCTCGGCCCGCATACGGTCCTGGCCCGACATGTCCGACACTCCCTTCCGTCGGAGTGTCCCCCCCCCGAAATCGGCGGCGGCCGTGCGCGGTTTGGCATCGGGGACCCGCTCCCGCACGTGTAGCCGATCCGCACGTCCACACGGCCACCGCGGCGGCTAAGACCGCGCCGAGGTCGACATCCCCCCACACACCTGCGCACCCGAGCTAACGAACGGGTCGTGGGCACAGCTGGTTACGGCATCGACGGCATCGACGGCATCGACGGCGTCGACAGCGGCGCGCAAGGCGTGGCGCGGGAGCCGCACGGGGGTCCTTCCGAGCGCATGCACCGGGAAGGACCCATTCGGTGTCGCGCGCTCAGGCGGTGTGCAGCCGCAGGCCGTACCGGCCGAGAATCTCGTTGATCGGCTGGAACCACGTCTCGCCGCCGGAGGAGCAGTTGCCCCAGCCGCCGGAGGTGACGCCCTGAGCCTGGTCACCGCTGAGGAACGAGCCGCCGGAGTCGCCGCCCTCGGCGCAGACGCTGGTCTTGGTCATCTGGTACACGGCACCCTGGCTGTAGTTGACCGTCTCGTTCTTGGCCAGGACCGTGCCGCAGCGCCAGTGCGTGGTCGAGCCGGAGCGGCAGATCGAGGAGCCCACCGGGGCCTCGGCCGAGCCGCGGACGAGCTGGTCGGGGATGGTGCCCCAGCCGAGCACCACGGGCACGGTCCACCAGCCGCTGTGGATCGAGACGTACGCGTAGTCGTCGCCCGGGAACGACGAGCCCTGGAAAGTGCCCATCGCGGAGCCGTCCCAGCCGCGCACCGCCGCGCCGGCCCGACCGCAGTGCCCGGCCGTCACGAAGCCCCCGTACACGGAGAAGCCGATCGAGCAGCGGACGTTGCCCGTGTAGTACGGGTCGCCGCCGACCGTGCCGGCCGCGTACGTACGGGGTGCCTGCGCCGTCTCGGCGACGGTGACGGGGCCGCCGGCCCGGGCCCGGTCCACGAAGGACCGCACGGCGGGGGTCTGCCGCTCGGAGCGCACGATGTCGATCACGACGCTGTTGGTCCTCGGGTCGACGTGCCAGCCGGCCACTCCGGCGGGTGCGCGCAGCGTGTCCAGGCGCGCCTTGGCGCGGTCCAGCGCGGCCGCGCTGTGCCGGACGAGCCGCGTGTCGGCGCCCAGCGCCCGGACCTTCGCCTCCTCGGCGCGGTCGGTCACGGCGACGACCAACCGGCCGCTCGCCGGATCGAACCACGAACCGCCGTAGGCGGCGCCCGCGCTCCGGCGAGCGGCCGTCTCCACCGCGACGGCGGCCTTCTCGGCACTTAGCCGTTCCTCTGCCTCGGCGGCGGTGAGCCCGAGGTCCCGGCTCATGGCGTCGAGCAGTCCGGCCGAGGCGGACGGGGCAGTCCAGGGCTCGGGAAGCGGGGCCGCGCCCGCCACGCCGGCCTGGGCGGCGCCCAGGCCGACCGTCAGAAGCAGGGCGGCGATGGCAGCGCGCAGGGGGGTGGTGCGTTTCACGGGACCTCCTGATGTGGGGGGCTTTGAGAGCGCTCTCAGCAAGGCGTCGCCGTCACGCTAACCGGTCTCGCTTGTCAGGTCCATACCAGGAATCGATTCTGCCGTCGGGACGGCCGACCCCGCCCCCACTCGCGTATACGGCGAAGTCCCGGACCGCGGGCCCCTGTTCGCGGTCGGGGGGGTAGGGCCGCGCGGTCATCGCGTGTGGCGCCGTTGCGCGCATCGTGCGGAAGCAGAACGCCGCGTCGAGGGGCGACATCGCTGTGCCGTGAGGGAGGTGAGGGGGCTTGGAGCATGGCACCGCGTCACCGCGTCACCGCGCACCTGGCCACCGCATGACGGCGGTGGAAGGTGCTGCTCGCGGATGGACGGGTTGGCCCCGAGGCCCCTGAGGCGTCGTGCGCTGTCCTGACGGCGGAGGGCCTATCTGGTCCGCGTGATCAGCCGTTGATCGCGATTCGGCCGAGACGGGGCCGGAAGCGGTCGGCCGGGACGATACTTGCAAGGGCAGGGCGCCATCGCCTCCACGGCGCCACAGCCGGGAGGGGCGGGGCGCGCCTTCATCGACGCATCCGAGGGGAGCCGTTCATGACCACGGCGAAAGACCTGTTCATCATCGCGATGGACTCCGGGCAGGAGCCCGCCGTCGGACAGGGGGACTTGTCGCTCGCGCTCGCGGGCGCCGAGCTGATCGATCTCCTCGGTGCCGGGAGCGTCACCCTGGAGGGCGACCGAGTCGTGCCGGGTGAGCCGTCGGCCCCCGATGACGACCGGCTCGTCGGTGAGGCGGGGGCGCGGATCGTCCGGCAGACGCCGTACGAGCGCGTCGAAGACTGGCTGTGGCGTCGGGGCAAGGACCTCGCTGCCACCTACCAGACCGCGCTGGAGGCCGACGGTGAGCTGACGCAGAAGGCCGGCGGCCGCCTGTCGTTCGGCGCGCGACGCATGGAACCGGTCGATACGCCGTCCCGTCACGCGGCCATCGACCGCTGGGAGCGGCGGGAACCCGTCCTGACTGCCCTCGCTTCGGTCGTGGGCATCGGCGGCGGATTTTCCGAGATCGAGCCGGGTCTCGATGACGAGGCGGCCACCTCCGTGGTCGCCGCCGTGCACGACGCGGTCATGGAGCTGGAGGCCGTCCGTCAGAGGCGGACCATCGAGAACGCGGCCTTCGCCAACCTCTGGCGCGGGCCGTGACGCGAGTGGGGATCCGGAGCCGAAGCCATCGATGACGGAGAGCAGCCCACCGGTTGCCCAACGGGAGCCCGGGGTCCCTGCCGATCCGAGGTGCCTAAAGCTGTTGCAGAAGGTTGCGTCCGGGCAGGTCAGGGCCGGTTTTCGGGCGGGTCTGGCCATGCGGTGAGGGCGAGGTTGTGCATGTGGGCGACGGCCTGGACCGCGTAGCGGAGGCCGTTGCCGCGCTGTCGGCAGTCGCAGAGGATCTTGTAGTGCTGACGTCCACTCTCACGACGGCATCGGCCACGTCGACCGACGATGTCACCCGCCATCGAACGACGATCAGCCGTCACGCTGCGTACGCGACCACAAGAAGTGGACCAGAACCCGAGAACGGGCTCCGGCACAACTTCTGTGAAAACGAGCCGAGCCTCGGTGGCCGAGGCCCGCGCCCCTGGCGAACTGGCAGGTCGGCGGCTCGCTCCGAGGTAGGCGTGAACCGGGTCGGCGCCAGTTCACAGAACCTGTGCCAGAACCTTCTCGGGTTCTGGCACAGCTCCTATGGTGCGCCACGCGGAGTGAGGAGGCCGGTAGCGGGTGGACCAATCCCGGCGGCGAGACTGCGGTCAGTCAGCCGCCTCTGCTGCCGACCGCTTGCTGAGGAACTGCTTCGCTGCCTCAACCGCTTCGCTGTTGAGTTCCTCAAGAGAGACTCCCCAGCTCTCCTCCCAGCCGTCCAGGTCGTACGCGCAGTGGACAAGGGGTTTCAGCTCTTCGGGGTAGCCGAGGTCATAGGCGATGTCGGCCCAGATGAGGTGGGTGCCGGCGGCGGGATCCAGGGATCCGTCGGCGATCTGACCGGCAACCCAGTAGGCCATCGCCCACTTCGCGGCCCGAGGGTCAGCGGGCGGGTGGAAGAGGAGTCCCAACTCCTCCAGCACATCGTCGAAGAGTGCCGAAGCCTCGGGCTCTTCGCTCCGGAGGAGGCCGGCCAGCATAGCGAGGGACTGGCTCTCAACTCCGGCAATCAGTGCGTTCAGCCCTGCCTGGATGAGCTGGTCAGACCCGACTTGCCTACCGAATGCCCTCTCGCGCGCGATGTGGCTGAGCTGTTTTAGAGCGTCGTCGCGGGTCATCACAGTCTTCTCGATCGGCATCTGGGAGAAGAAGGCTCGCACATTCGCAGACGGTGCTGCCATCGAGTTCCTCCGCCTGTCTCGGTGATCAGGACATGAGAACCCGGTTGCGCGGGAGGGCGAAGCCCTCGCGACCATACACCTGGCGTTTGAGCATCTTGATGCGGTTGATGCGCTTCGGTGACGTCCGAGCTCCAGGGAAGGGAAGGGAAGGGAGAGGGGGGAGGGTGAGGCCGGCGGTGACGGCCGTGTCGCTGCTTCCTGAAAACTGACCCCCAGGCAGTCTCCGAAAACTGACCCCCTCCGGAAGCTTGGAGGATGTTGAACGTGGAGGACTGGGCAGAGATACGCCGCCTGCATCGGGCGGAGGGTGTGCCCATCAAGGAGATTGCGCGGCGGCTGGGGGTTGCCCGGAACACGGTGCGGTCCGCGTTGTCCTCGGAGAAGCCGCCGAAGTACGACCGGGCTCCGCGTGGGTCGGTGGTGGACGCGTTCGAACCGCGGATCCGGGTCCTGCTGAACGAGTGGCCTCGGATGCCCGCGCCGGTGATCGCCGAGCGGATCGGCTGGCCGCACTCGATGCCGCCGCTTCGCAAGCGCCTCGCGGTGATCCGGCCGGAGTACGTCGGCATCGACCCGGTCGACCGCGTGACCTACGAGCCCGGCCAGATCACCCAGTGCGATCTGTGGTTCCCCGAGACCAGGGTGCAGGTCGCCGCCGGCCAGGAGCGGGTGCTGCCGGTGCTGGTGATGGCACTGGGCTTCTCCCGGTTCATGACCGCCACGATGATCCCGACCCGCCAGGCCGGAGACATCCTCGCGGGAATGTGGCTGCTGATCAGCGGTGTCGGCCGGGTCACCAGGACACTGGTCTGGGACCGGGAGTCCGCGATCGGCGGGACCGGAAAGGTGACCGCGCCCGCGGCGGCGTTCGCCGGCACCCTGGCCACGCAGATCAAGCTCGCGCCGCCCCGCGACCCGGAATACAAGGGGATCGTCGAGCGCAACAACCAGTTCCTGGAGACCAGCTTCCTGCCAGGGCGCCAGTTCGCCTCGCCGGCGGACTTCAACGACCAGCTGGGCGACTGGCTCACGCGGGCCAACGCCCGCACCGTCCGCTCGATCCAGGGCCGCCCGGTCGACCTGCTGGAGACCGACTACCTGTCGATGCTCCCGCTGCCGCCCCTCGCTCCGGCGGTCGGACTGAACCATCGCATCCGCCTGGGCCGGGACTACTACGTGCGCGTCGACACGGTCGACTACTCCGTCGACCCGCAGGCGATCGGCCGCTTCGTCGACATCACCGCCTCCGCGCAGACCGTGACCGTGCTCTGCGAAGGCCAGGTCGTCGCCCGCCACACACGCTCCTGGGCCAAGCAGGCCGTGGTCACCGACCCGGCCCACGCCGCCACCGCCGCGCGGATGCGCCAGGCCCTCGCCCTGGACCGCCAAAGACGTGCGGCAGCGACCCGCCACCACGGCGACGGCCACGCCGTCGCGCTGCGGGCCCTTCCGGACTACGACGCCCTCTTCGGCGTCGACTTCAACCCACCGGCCACGAAAGCGAAATGACAGATGACCACTGCCAGCAAGCCCAAGCCGACCTCCTCGGCCGCCGGGCCGAAGGACGGGATGCCGTCCATGATCGCCTACCTGACCCGGGTGCTGAAGACCCCCACGATCGGAGCGTTCTGGGAAGAGCTCGCCGCCCAGGCCCGCGACGAGAACTGGTCCCACGAGGAGTACCTGGCCGCGCTGCTGCAGCGCCAGGTCGCCGACCGGGAGTCCAAGGGCACCGTGATGCGCATCCGCACCGCCCACTTCCCGCAGGTCAAGACGTTGGAGGACTTCAACCTGGATCATCTGCCCTCACTGCGGCGAGACGTCCTGGCGCACCTGGCCACCGGCACGTTCGTCGCGAAGGCGGAGAACGTGATCCTGCTCGGGCCGCCCGGGTTGGGCAAGACACACCTGGCGATCGGCCTTGGGGTCAAGGCCACCCAGGCCGGCTACTCGGTCCTGTTCGACACCGCCAGTAACTGGATCACCCGCCTCGCCACAGCCCACCAGGCCGGCCGCCTGGAAGCCGAGCTGAAGAAGATCCGCCGCTACAAGCTGATCATCATCGACGAGGTGGGCTACATCCCCTTCGACCAGGACGCCGCGAACCTGTTCTTCCAGCTCATAGCCTCGCGTTACGAGCAGGGCTCGGTGTTGGTGACCTCGAACCTGCCCTTCGGACGCTGGGGAGAGACCTTCTCCGACGACGTCGTCGCCGCCGCAATGATCGACCGCCTGGTCCACCACGCCGAGGTCCTCACCCTCACCGGCGACTCCTACCGCACCCGCCAGAGACGCGAACTGCTGGCCAAGGACAACGGCGCCGGGCACCGGTGAATCACAGCGACCACCAGCAATACAGGCGCAGGCCGCCTACCCGAGCGCGCTGGGCCAAGCCAGCCAGTGCTTCCAGAACGCCGGCCGCAGTCTCGGCGTCGACCTTGCCTTGCTTCAGTTCAGCAGTCATGGACCACGACTCAGCGAACCGCACAAGGTCCTCTCGGGCCGCGCCGACGAGAGCCTCCGTCAGGCTGTCCGACACGCTGAATACGAGCGGGCCGTCGGCCTCCGGCTCGGACAGCAACTGACCGGACCGCGGGCGCCGGCCGGCCTCCTCATAGCTGCAACCGGTCACCAGCGCTTCGAGCTGGACGATCGCGACGACCGGATCGATGCCCTTGAGGGAGACCACGTCGAGCGCGGCCTGGCCCGGTCCTCCGAGCGTCTGGACCACGGCGACAGCAGCCTGGTCGTCGGCGGCCGAGAAGTAGTCACACAACGTCATGCCGCTGATTCTGGCATCCGCGGCCGACAGTCCCGACATGACCGGGACACTCGACGACCAACCCCTGGGGGTCATTTTTCGGAGACTCGCTGGGGGTCAAGATTCAGAGAGCATTGACACGGCGTCACGATCGCGGTCGATTCCCGCGGCGAAGGTGTGGAGGCTGGGCAGATTGTCCTGACTGACAGCGTCGAGCCAGCCCGCCAGGGCGCTCGCCTTGGCGCTCGGTGAGCATGGTCGCGAAGGACCGGATGTGCCTGGTGCGGGTATCGATTTCGGGGCGGGGGCGAAGACGTTCTTCAGGTGGAGGTATTCGGTCTCGGAGAGGGTTTCCGGGCGGCGGAGGACCCACCCGGCGACGGCCTTGGGCGGGGGGCGGGCGGGCTGTTACGGGCTGCGGTGAGGTGCGTTTTCGGCGGAGGTAGGCACGAACACACTGATAGCTGCCCCGAGCTGAAGTGCAACAACACCGCCTACCGGCCGGCCATGGACGCCATCGGCCTGCTCAAGCGGTACCTGGACCAGCCCAGCGCCAAGGAGGGCGCGTTCTTCGACACGGCGGAGAATTTTTCGCTGGGCGGGGTGGTGCGCGAGGAGTAGCGCAAGGCGGTCGTGGATGACCGCGGCCGGGCGGAGCGCATCCCGTACGAGCTGTGCGTCCTCGTGTCGCTGCGGGACGCGCTGCGGCGGCGGGGGACTGCCCGGCAGCGTGTCACTGATCAGCCGGCTGCCGTCAAAGCCCTGCGCGCGGTGGTGAGGATCTCCTCGGAGAGCGGGGAGCCGTTGGTGGCCCGGGCCAGGACGAGTGCGCCGAACATGGTGCACAACCGGGTGATGCCGTCCTGGTCCTCGGTGGTGAGCCACTCGGCGAAGTCGGCCACACCCTCGGTGTAGATCCGGCGGGCCTCATGATCTTCGCCTTCGCGTGCCATGTCAGAGGCGAGTGCGGCGACGGGGCACCCGTCCGCCGGGCTGTCGCGGTGTTCGGGAGAGAGGTAGGTGTCGATCAGTGCCTGCTGGGCAGCGCCGCGCTGCCCGCCGTGCTGCTCGAGTCCGTCTTTGTGGTGCCGGGTGAGTTCGTCGAAGGCGTGGGCGGTGGCTTCGTCGATGAGCGCCTCTTTGGATGCGAACTGCTTGTAGAAGCCGCCGTGGGTCAGACCGGCCGCCTTCATGAGGTCGGCCACGCTGACGTGAGTCCCCTGTTCCCGGAACAGGCGAGACGCGGTTTCCACGACCCGTCGGCGGTTCTCCTCTGCCTGCGCCTGCGATACGCGGCCCATCGAGTACCTCCCATTTGGATGTCGACTGGCATCTATTCTAGGTCAGTGCTTAGATTGTAGTCGTAATCTAATTAGGTCGCCTTGTTGACGGCCGTAACGCTGGGAGTGGGCATGGAACTGAAGGATGCGATCGCGGTGGTCACCGGTGCCAACCGGGGGCTCGGGCGCCATCTGGCCGCCCAGCTCGTGGAGCGCGGAGCGATGGTGTACGCGGCGGCCCGGCGCCCCGAGACGGTGGACCTGCCGGGGGTCACCCCGCTGCGGCTCGACCTGACGGACGAGGAGTCGATCCGGGCCGCGGCCCGGATCGCGTCCGACGCGACGCTGCTGGTGAACAACGCCGGAATCTCCACCGGAACGCCGCTGATCGCGGGCGGCCTGGACGCGGTGCGCCTGGAGATGAACACCAACTTCTTCGGTCCCCTCGCCGTGACGCGGGCCTTCGCCCCCGTCATCGAGTCCAACGGCGGCGGCGCCGTGCTCAACGTCCTGTCGGTCCTGTCCTGGCTGCACCCGGCCGGCCTCGGAGCTTATGCGGCGGCCAAGGCCGCGGCATGGGCGCTGACCGGCGCGGCCCGGGAAGAACTGGCGCCCCGCGGCATCGCCGTCTCGGCGCTGCACGTCGGATACATGGACACCGACATGGCCGCGAGCGTTCCCGCCGACCAGAGGGCCGACCCCGCCGAGGTCGCCGCCCACGCCCTGGCCGGCATCGAGACGGGACTCCCCGAGATCCTCGCCGACGACATCACCCGTTACGTGAAGCAGAGCCTGGCCGCATCGCCGAACGCGGCGTGAGCGCACATCGCCCCACCGGCGGCCTTGATGCCCGGCGACTCGTACCGCGCCGATGACGGCCGCCCATCGCATAGGCGAGGGGCTCCAGAACAAACACAACAAAGTGCGTCGTAATGGCAGAAGCCCGGGACGCATTAAGGCCACGTCCCCATGCGGACGGGAACCGGAGACGACGATGAAGGCTTTCATGATCGAGCGGTACGGCGAAAAGGGCGGCGGTGGCCGCATCACCGAAGCCCCCCACCCGCAGGTGGGCGTCGACGACGTCCTGGTCCGGGTCCACGCGGCGAGCGTCAACCCGCTGGACTTCAAGATCCGCGACGGCGGCTCCAAGGCGATCCTGCCGTACCGTCTCCCACTCGTCCTGGGCAACGACCTCGCCGGCGTGGTGGCCGAGGTGGGATCGGACGTCACCCGGTTCGCGGTGGGCGACGAGGTCTACGCCCGGCCCGACAAGGACCGCATCGGCACCTTCGCCGAACTCATTGCCGTCCACCAGGACGACCTGGCGCCCAAGCCGGCCACCCTCACCATGGCGGAGGCCGCCTCCCTCCCTCTGGTCGCCCTCACCTCATGGCAGGCGCTGATCGAGAAGGCACAGGTCCGGCCGGGCCAGAAGGTCCTGATCCACGCGGGCTCCGGCGGAGTCGGCACCATCGCCCTCCAGCTGGCCAGGCAGCTGGGCGCACACGTGGCCACCACAGCGAGCGCGGCCAACGCCGCCCTGGTCAAGGAGCTCGGTGCGGACGTCGTCGTCGACTACCGGACACAGGACTTCGAGGAGGTCCTGGACGGCTACGACGTCGTCTTGGACACCCTCGGCGGCGAAACCCTGGAGAAGTCACTGCGCGTCCTCAAGCCCGGCGGGAAGGCCATCAGCATCGCCGGCCCTCCCGACGCGGACTTCGCCCGCGAGCTGGGTGCGAACCCGGTCCTGCGGCAGGCGATGAACGCGCTGAGCTGGAAGACCCGTCGCCACGCCAAGCGCCGGGGCGTCACCTACTCCTTTCTGTTCATGAAGGCCGAAGGCGACCAGCTGCGCGAACTCACCCGCCTCATCGACGCCGGAGAGATCCGCCCCGTCGTCGACCGCGTCTTCCCCTTCGACCAGACCCGCGAGGCGATGGAGTACGCCGAGAACGGCCGCGCCAAAGCCGGCAAGGTCGTCATCACGATGGGGTGAGGGCCAGCCCCTCCCACCCAAACCACGACCGGTAAGTCCCGGGCGACCAGAGGCCCCTGGCTCCCGTCGCCCGCCCCCACAGTGATCGATCATGAGCGCAACGCACAGTTCCCTCACGGCCACCCCCACCTCGTCGTATAAGGACGCGCCGACTCGTTCGGTGCCCGTGCACGGCGTCGACTTCGTCTACCGGCAGCTGGGCCGGGAAAGAGACGGCGTACCTCTGATCCTGCTCCACCACCTCGCCGCGATCCTGGACAACTGGGACCCCCGTGTCACGACGGACTCGCCGCCCGGCGACGGGTGATCACCTTCGATAACCGCGGAGTCGGCGCGTCGGGCGGCGTCACGCCCGACACTGTCGAGGCTATGGTCCGCGATGCGGTGCTGTTCACCCCCGCCCTGAACTTCGAGCAGGTCGACCTGCTCGGCCTGTCGATGGGCGGTTTCATCTCTCTGACGTCGTTCCGCGCCCAGCTGAGGGCCATCCGCCGTTGCTGCCTCCAACCGCCGGCCGACCTGTCTCGCATCGGCCAGCCGTTCCTGGTGGCCAACGGCGAGAGCGACCGGATGGTGCCGAGCGAGAACACCCTCGACCTGGCCGCGCGGCTCCCCCGGGGCGAACTCGTCCCCCTCTACCCGGACGCCCGACACGGGGGCATCTTCCAGTGCCACGACGAATTCGTCGCACAGGCACCGCAGTGAGCTGATTGCCGCCTTGGCCGACCGTGCCGAGGTGACCCGCAAGGACGCCGACGCTCTCCTGATGGCGCTCGCCGAGACCGTCGGCGACGTCGTCGCCAAGGGTGACGAGAAGGTCACCATCCCTGGCTTCCTCACCTTCGAGCGCACCCACCGTGCCGCTCGCACCGCCCGTAACCCGCAGACCGGCGACCCGATCGACCTCCCGGCCGGCTACAGCGTGAAGGTCTCGGCGGGCTCCAAGCTCAAGGAAGCCGCCAAAGTCAAGTAACACCTCCACCTCACCCCCGCTCTGACCCGACAGCCGCATGACCGATCAACCGGATCATGGGCCGCTGAGACGGGCACCGAACGTCTTCCCACAAGGGCAAGACTCCATCCTGTTTTCAGTGGCCAGCGGTACCGTGAAGTGGTTCAACGCGGAGAAGTGCTTCGGGTTCATCGCCCAGGGTGGCGGCCCGGACGTCTTCGCCCACTACTCCCACATCTCCGGCAACGGATTCCGCGAGCTCGCCGAGGGCGAGACGGTCACCTTCGACGTGACGCAAAGCCAGACGGGCCCTCAAGCCGAGAACACCGTCCGCGGCTGACCTGCCGGTCCCCACGTAAACGGCTTACCGTTCCGCATCGGACACTGTGTAGAGTGGTGTCACCGACGCGGGGTGGAGCAGCTCGGTAGCTCGCTGGGCTCATAACCCAGAGGTCGCAGGTTCAAATCCTGTCCCCGCTACGAAAGACAGGGGCCCGGCTGATGCCGGGCCCCTGTCGCGTACCCCGACCGACCGACCGACCGACAAGCGAGCCGGGCCAGGGCTCCGCCGGACCGTGTGATGCCCGGCGGCTGCGGCACCCTCAACCCCGGCAGCTGCGCCTCCATGCCCGACCCCGACCAAGGGGCGCGCGATGACGCTACCCGTGCCTAGCTACTTGCTGGCAGGGAAGTATCCGGCGGAGTCTCGGCGGTTTGGCCGACAGCGGCGTCGAGGAGGGGGCCGAGTTCTTGGACCACGGTCGTCAGGGCTCGGACGTTCTGCTCGGCGCGGGCGATGAGGATGGCCCCTTCCAGGGCGCTGATCATGACCGTGGCGAGCGCGTAGGACTTTTCCCGTGCCACTCCCATGTCCATCAGGGCCTGTCCCACTGGCCCGTTCCAGGTGGCGAACGCGGCGGACGCGGCCTGCTGTGTGGACTGGACGGACTCTGCACAGTCGACGGTGGCGGCGGCCACGGGACAGCCGGCCGCGAACCCCTTCTCGCGGTATTCGTCCGTCCATTGGCGCACCATCTCGGCGAAGAGTCCACTCGGCGTCGGCTCGGGCAAGGCTGCCAGGAATCGGGCGATTCGGCCGGCGGCGAACCGGCCTGACCAGTCCAGCGCCTCGTTCACCAGCTGTTCCTTGCCTCGGGGGAAGTAGTGCTGGAGTGAGCCGCGGGGCGCCTCGGCGTGCGCGGCAACCTCGCGCATCCCAGTGGCCGTGACCCCCTGGCGTCGGATGAGCTGGACCGCACTGTAGATCATCCGCTCGCGCGGCCCACGCTCCGGCACCGCCATCTCCGCTCTCTCCGTCCCTTGCATCAAAGCCTCCATCCTATGACCGCTGTCATAGACGGGACTACTATGACAGCGGTCATAGTCCTGGATCGCGGCCCGAAAGTGGTGGTTCCCCATGTATGTGGGATTTATCGGCCTGGGAGTCATGGGCCAGCCCATGGCCCTCAACCTCGCCCGCACCGGAATCCCTGCGGTCGTCTGGAACCGCACCCCCGAGCGGTGCGAACCCCTGAGAGCGGCCGGAGCCGTTGTCGCCACGAGCATCGACGAAGTCTTCGACCAGACCAGGGTCGTGATCCTGATGCTGGCCAACGAGAACGCCATCGACGCCGTCCTGGGGCGTGGCACTCCTGACTTCGCCGCCCGCGTCGCCGGCCACAGCGTGGTCCACATGGGCACCACCTCGCCCAGCTACTCCGCCACACTCCAGGACGACATCCGGGCCGCAGGCGGACGGTACGTCGAAGCCCCAGTCTCCGGATCCCGTACTCCCGCCGAACAGGGCCGGCTTGTGGGAATGCTGGCCGGCGACCAGGAGACCGTGGCCGAGGTACGCGCGCTGCTCACTCCGGTGTGCCACGAGATGTTCGACTGCGGAGCCGTCCCCGGAGCCCTGCTGATGAAGTTCTCCGTGAACCTGTTCCTCATCACGATGGTCACCGGCCTGGCCGAAGCCTTCCACTTCGCCGACCGGCATGGGCTCGACCAGCAGCTGCTCCAAGACGTCCTGGACGCGGGCCCGATGGCCAGCGCAGTCTCCCGCGTCAAAGGACAAAAACTGCTGGCCCGGGACTTCACGGTCCAAGCGGCCGCCTCGGACGTACTCAAGAACAACCAGCTCCTCACCCAAGCGGCCCGCGTTGCCCACCTGGCCTCCCCGCTCCTCGACGTCTGCCACGCCCTGTACGGCGAAACCGTCGCACGCGGTCACGGAGGCGAGGACATGGCGGCCGTAGTACGGGCGCTGGAAGCGCGCAGCGACAGCGTTCCTCCGACCGCAGCGCACGCACCGGCTGGGCCGTCGGGGAACACGGTCGCATCGTTGTCGTGACGCAGCCCCACGACAAGCAGGGGCTCGCTATGGAGGTGACGACGGAGCGTCAAGGATCCCCAGAGCCCCCAGCCCGCGGGCATCAGGCGGTCGCGCCAGTACTGCGGAGCGGCGCCTACCGTACGAAGGCTTGGCGGGTGTCAGGGCACCCGGTACGCCCGATCGGGACCCAGTAGCGAACAAAGGAGCCAGCCAGAGCGTATCTACGCCGCACCGGAGCGGGAGAGGTCTACCAATAGGAGTACGGGCGTGCCGTCGAGGGACCTTCCCTGCCTGGCCTCGGCCGGGCTGCGCCCGTGTAGGTCCGCATTCTCCGATGACCCTTTCCCGCGCACGGTGGCTTCTTCTGGCCCAAGGCACGGGGCAGCGAAACGCACTCCTGTCTGGTTCCGGCTTTGTCAGGGCATGTGCTCGCCGTACTCGGCCAGGAGCGTGCGGGGCCGGACTGCCTGGTCGTCGTCGGTGCGGCCTTTGCGCGTGCTCTTGTTGTTCCTCTTCCACACTCCGAGCCGCCTCTCGGTTTCGTCGGCGGAATGCGGCTGAGGCATGCGGTCGTGTTCGGCGGCCCAGACGCGCAACTCGTCCAACCTGGCATTCCAGGCATCCTCCTGCGGGGTCCATGCCCAGCCGGGTAGTTCTTCCAATGCGGCCCTGCGTTCCGCGTTGCAGGTGGTTCGCCGGGTTCGGAAGGAGTTGACCATGCTGCCGATCCGGTGTCCGCCCCATTGTTCTCGCTGCTTGATGCTGCCGACGCTCCGCTGTGTCTCGGCAGCTAAGTCTTGGAGAATCACGACCTTGGCCAGGAAATCCTCCTCGAACGGGTCCCACATCCATCCCGAAAGTGAGCCGACAGCCTCGAGCTTCCAGGCCGGCAGGTCCGCGCCCTGATCGGTCAGCCGCGTGCTGGTCGTACGCAGGTTGTTTGCCCAGACGGTGGCTTCGCGTGCGTGCATCACGCTGTCCCCCGCGCCGCCCTCGTTTAGGACCGCGGCCCGGTAGCGGTCGCACGGACGGCGGAACGATGCATCGAAGGCGTTCTCGATCGACCACGAGGGGTAGTCGGACAGACGTCGGGCGCGCTCGGGGTCCAGCTGGCCACTGGCCGCCAGAGCACGCTGCTTGCGGGCCCACCGAGCCAGGTTCACACCGACAACCGTGACTTCCTCATCGGCCCGGTTGCAGTGACCCTTGACGGCCTCGTAGTCGACGAGCGCCGCGTACATGCGCGCCCACCGCTCCTTGTGCAGGTTCCGTTCCACTCGAAGTGCCGCTTGCCCGAGCCGGTCGCGGATCCACCGTTTGGCCAGCGCCTGATTCCGCGGACCGGCGAACGAGGCCTCGCGGTAGCGGTCGGCCTCGGCTCGGACCACCATGCCTAGTCCGGCCAAGTGGTCCAGTACGTCGGCTGCGACGTCTTCGGCAGCCGCCGCGAACCCGACAACCACATCGAACCGCGGATCCAGCGGTTCAAGGCGCGTCTCGCGGATCCGCACCACCGCCAGCCCCGCCGCGCGAAGACGCGCGGCCTTCGCAGCGTCCTTGTCCTCCTTGCCCTTGTGCCACCAGACTCCGTCAAACTCCAGCACGAGGGACGGGTTGCCGTGCTCATCGACGGCGACGATGTCCACCCGCGCGGGGCGATTGTCGGTATCCAGCACCTGGTCGCAGTCTGGGTCGATGCGCAGCACTGTTGCCAGCTCGGCCTTCAGCAGAAGCTCCTGTACGGACGTTCCCACAAGGCGGCACCTGGGGCAGGCCTTGGTGCCGTTGTCCTTCTTGCCACCGGTGAAGGCGTTCACGCTCCGCGGGAACGACGGGTGCTGCGTGGGGTTCGTGTCGCAGACCAGAGCACCACACGGCTGCTGCCGACGCTCAACTCATCCGCGGTGATACCCGAGCCCCGGGGTGTCCAACCTCGCGACGTCCTGCGGGTAGAGGTCCGAGAGCCTGTTGGTGGAGGACATTCGGTGACCGGCGCAGAACGGGCAGCCCTGGCCGCGGCCGTCGTCAGGCCAGCGGTGGTCGTCGGCCTCCGAGCAAATCCGAATGCCACCAGGACCTGTGGTGATCAAGCAATTCTCCCGGCCACCAGTGTCGTCCTGCTTCCGCTCCAGCCTCGCAGGCCCTGCCTCTGGCATTCCACGGCCCTCTGACAGGCCAGGCGAGGACCGCACGTGACCTCCCTGGTGACCGAATGCGGAAGCAGGAGAACAGGGACCGCCAGGCCGACCCGGCGCCACGGGACAAGACCGTGAGACACAAACGCCGTGACCCACAAACGAGAAACACGAAAGAGCCCAGGTCGCCCCATCGGTATAAGTAGCCGTTGTCTTTCTGGACTTGATCGGTGGGTTTCCGCTGGTCCGGCGTGAACTCCGTGGCATCGAGAAAGAGTCGGGCCGTTACGTCTGTCGGTTATGACACGGAGGTTGTCGATGCCTTCGGTCATGGGCCTATTGGAAGCGCGCGAGACGGCCGCGCAAGTTCGGGTCGAAGAGCTCTGCGAGGCGGCGGAGAGGGTGCTGGCCGAGCTTGCGAAGGCGGAGGCGGTGCTGGAGCGGCGGGCCATCGCCCGCGTGGAGCTGGCCGAGGCCCTGGCTGGGCCGGAGAGCCGGAGGCCGAGCACCCGCCGGAGTCAGCGCTGGCCGTTGCCGAGTCCCCGGTGACGGGGTCGGTGGTGCCGCACTGGCGGGTGGGCCTGACGATGGAGGTGCCCGCGCCGGACTACCAGCGGCTGGTGGACGTGCTGGAGGCGGAGGGGGAGGCAGGCGGGTCAGGGCTGCGGGCACGGAAGTCGCCCGCACGCATGGGCCTGGAGTCGGTGCGGGCGAAGGCCGAGGGGGTGCGGTCGAAGTTGAAGCGGCTGGTGGAGCGGGGTTGGCTGGCCAAGGAGCGTCCCGGGGTGTTCGCGCCGAGGCGGGCTGCCGGGTGACGCTTCGGCTCCGGTGGCGGGCGAGGCGGCGTCCCCTGAGCATGGTCATCGACCACAGCACGGCGGCTTCGCTGCTTTCGGGCAGGGTCTCGTAGTCCCGGCCAAGGCGCCGCGAGCGCATCAGCCAGCTCAGCGCCCTCTCCACACCCCCCACCTGCGTGGGGGCACCACGAACCCACTCATGTCGTTAGTGCGTTTAACGATCTGAAGGGTGAGCGGCCCTGACGTCCCCTGACCCGCAATTCCTTTTGTGCGACTGTCTCCGATGGTGTAACGCGAGGGGAGAAGGCCGGATTCCGGGGTCAGGTGGACGTCGGGGTCCGTCAGACGAGGTGGATCGTGAAGCGCCTCACGACCTTGGGGTCCGTCGCGATCGTGTCGGAGTGGACCGAGCCGCGAGCCTTCTCGTACTTCCCGGTGCCGCCAGTGATCGCGTTGTCGAAGGGGCCCTGGTCGAGGTAGTTGAAGTACATACCCTGCACAGTGAGCTGGCCGCCCGGGAGGGTGTAGGTCACGACGCACTGCTCCGCTTCATCGGCGCCGCCCCGGGTGGTGGTGCAGATGCCGTGGGTTTCGCCGACCTTGTTGTGTGCCTCGTCGAAGAGGTCCGAGCGGACGACGACTTGATCGCCCTGCGAGACGCTGCCGGGGGTGACGGGGAAGCGGGTCAGCTGCTGCACCTCGGCCAGGACCGTGATGATCCGGGCCTTATCCCTGGCCTGGGCGGAACCGGTGTCCGTCGCGGCGGCCGCGACGGGGGTGCAGGCGAGGAGGGTGACCAGCGTGGCCGTGCCGAGGCAGGCCGCTCTGATGGGGCGCATCATGCGACTCCTGAGGTTGATGTTCGGGAATGACCGGATGGCGAACTTTCATCCGATTTCGTTCGATTCCCTTCATAACCTCGCCTCTGCCGCGCCGCGGAGCACCCCGGCACGACCCACCGGCACAACCAGCCGGTCGGACCAAAGTCAGGCGGCGGAGCTCGGCACGAAGGCGAACGGCAGCTCCAGGCGATGCCGGGCCATGGGCTCCTCGTTGGCGACGATCCCGCCCGTCGGTTTGGACGACGCGGTCAGGATGTGCGGCGGCCGCCGGCCTGGTTCCGCCAGCGCCAACAGGTGGGGCGATGGGCGCAGGGGCTGCCGGCGGATCCCTCGCTGCTGGTCCTCGATGTCCAGACCGCCGGCCTGGGTACTCAGGGCTGGGCGGTACAGACCGCCGGCCTGGGTACTTCAGGCCTGGGCGGTACGGATCGCCGCGCTGGACAACCAAGGGTGCACCCTGGTCAACGAGCTGCTCAATCCGCGCCTGCCGCTCCCGGCTGAGGCCAGCCGGCTCCACGGCATCACCGACACCTCTGTCGCTCGCGCTCCGAGCTTCGGCGACCTGCTGCCGGAGCTGAGAGGCGTGGTGAAAGGGCGGCGCTGCACCGCCTACAACGCCCGCTTCGACAAGGACGTCGTGGACCGGGAACTGTCGCGCCTTCACGGCAGTGTCTTGCCTGCTCGGGCGCCGCTCGAACCAAGGCGCTGGGAGGACGCGATCGGGCCGGCCGCGGTGACCAGGGGGATGCGGCTGGCAGACCGCTCGCTCTACCTGCGGCAGCCTCTGTGAGGAGGGTACGACGCGGCAGAGAAGTGCCGAGGTCTGCTGCACCGCCTGCACGAATTGGCCCGTGCGGCTACGAAGCCTTTCCAACGCGCCGGGCACGCGGTCTGGCCTCGCAGGTAGAGACGTGTCCCACGACGTGGTGCGGCCGTGGAACAGCGGGCAGTGGGCAGTGGGAAGGGCACGAGAGGAGAACGGCGAAAGCCGGACGATGCCGCCGGTGTCTGCGCCTGGGCCGGGGCGCGGACACGGCAGCGCAAGCGGCCGAGGTTTGATCCCGCTGAAGTGGTTGCCCGGCGGTGGTGGCATGGACGCCTCTGGCGTCATGGAGTAGCCCTGCCCGATCGAGGTGGAGCGCGTCGGATGGGCTGCTTGATCGTTGATAGGGAGACGGACGAGGAGAGGAGTCCAGCCCCCGTAGGTACCGGCTCCCCGAGGCGAAATGGACCGAAGGGCAGGTGCGGTGGACATCACGGTGCAGTGGATCAAGACGTCCTGGACGAAGCAGTCTCGGGGCGGGGAGGCTGCTGCCCGCAGAAACGCAGCGCCGGTCGGCTTCCCGTTGCCTCAGGTGCCGTCTGGATTTGCCCACTTCGTCCAGATGGCCGAGCGGGAAGGCTTCGAGCCGCGTCCGAGCCAGAAAGACTTCCGTGAGGTCGGTGTCAGCCTGCGGGACGAAGGTGATCGGCTGCGAGTGCTCGCTCGTGTGGAGCCGCTCGTCGGGTTGCCTCCTCGGCCGCGCAGGCCGCCGGCAGTTCGACTGCTTCCCGGGCAGTGGGTCCGCTGGCAGTTGAACTACCGGTTCACCAGCGCCCTGGGGATCCGCGGTTGGTCGTACTGGCTGGACACGTTCAACATCGCTTATGGCCCCGTCGACTGGGATGTCTTCCTGTCAGAACCGACCGTGATCGTCGATGAGTGTGGGCCAGTTCGATAGAACAGGCCCACTGCGCTCAGACGGCTTCGGCGATCAGCCGCTCATGCCGGGCAACCTGGTCTCGGCCGTCATAGACGACCGGCTCGGCGGCGTGCAGCATCGCTCGGACGTTCGGACGTTCCGACGTTCGGACGTTCGGACGTTCGGACGTTCGGACGATCAGCCGGACCGGCACCGAGTAGCGGTTGGTGCGGACGCTGATCTGGCTGTAGCGGTCGACCCGCAGGGTGAAGAGCCGGCCCGGCGCGAAGGGCTCCGGCGGCAGTGGCGCCTGCAGAGGCTGCTCGGCCGCGAAGTACTCGCCAATCGTGCGAGGACGGGACCGGATCCGGCGGGCGTCGTCCTCCTGGTCCCACCGGTCGATCATCGCGCTGAGCTCGGCGGGCGTCGCGACCTCGGGCGCGGCATCGAAACCCCGCGGCCCACCGACCCCGACCCCCTCGCCCCGGCTGGAGCCCCGGGGCCGGCGCCGACAGTCCGCGTGTCGACGACGGCCTCGTCCTGGACCCGGACCAGCGGCAGCTCGAGGTGCTTGGCCTCACCGATGACCGGGAGTCGCTCGACCGCGTCCTCGCCATACACCCGGTAACCAGCCGGTTCCGGTCCGCTGGCAGGAGTCCGGCTCAGCTCCCTCGTAGAAGCACAGGGTGGTCGCCGGCACGCCGGAGCGTTCAGCGAGCTGGGAGATCCTCATCGTGCGCTGGTACGAGGACACCTCGCCGGGCATCCGCCACACCGCCCACCGCCCCGCGCACAACTGGAAGAGCAGGCCCTGAGGCCTTCAGGACCTCCACGACCCGCTTCGCCTTCCTCTTCTCGGTTGCGTTGCAGTTCGAAGCGGATGTATTCCTGCGGTAAGGCGAACGGTCGGGGCGGCTGCTTGTCACCACTCGGGGTGTACGTCGTGGCTGTCGTAGCGGGAGCCTGTCTGGGTGATCCAGGGCCTGAAGCGGCCGGGTCCGGAGTCTTCGTGGGCGTAGGACACAGGTTCCTCGGTCTCGTCGGTGACGATGACGGCTCCGGCCTTCTGTGCGCAACGCAGTGCGTGTGTCCAGTGCCGGCCGTGATGGCCGGTGCGGTAGTCGGGGGGCTTGCATTCGGTCATCGGGTTTCACCGCCGTGTGACGTCCCGTGCCTGCCCCTGCGGAGCGAACAGGCGCCCGGTTGGTGCCGAACATGCAGAAATACCCCATTTATGCAATTTTGAACATCTAGGTGGTCGGCAATCGGGCAGGCCCGGGCCACGGTCCACCACGTCAGGCCGTGCAAGCCGGGAGAAACGATGCCGTCATCCGTCTCCGTCCTCCTCTACAGCAGCAACGCCGACACCCGGGCACAGATCCGGCTGGCCGTCGGCCACAGCCCCGCGCCCGACATCCCGCCGATCACGTTCGTCGAATGCGCGACCCTTCCTGCGGTCCTGCTGGCACTGGACACGACCCGATTCGACGCCTGCGTGCTGGACGGCGAAGCAGTCCCCGCCGGCGGCATGGGCGTGTGCCGACAGATCAAGAATGAGGTCTTCCAGTGCCCACCGGTCCTCCTCCTGATCGGACGGCCACAGGACGCCTGGCTGGCCGCATGGAGCCAGGCCGACGCCACAATCACCCTGCCCGCGGACCCGACGGAAACCGCTGCATCCCTCGCCACACTGCTCCGCGCGTGAGGATCTCTCAGGAGGCGCGCCCTCATACCCCGGCGCACTACTGGCGCACCACGCCGGGAGCCTCCGCGCGGCTCAGCATGCAGCTCGATTTCTAGAGGCGCTCGGGTGCCTTCCGGACTGGCGAACGGCTGCCGTCCGTTTCAGCGGCACTTGATCGCTTGACGCGGAGCGTCGGCCGTGTGGTGCGAGGTGGCTGCAAAGCTAAGCAGCATGCCGCGTACGGTCAGTGCATGTACGACCGACGAGACCAGGACCAGGACACCGAAAAGGCGGCGCCCCAACACCTCGCCCCCGCCGTCGGCGGCGCCACAGAGGCCGAAGCAGTGGTCTTCGTGTGCGCAGCATGCGAAGTCCCTCTGACGGGCCCCCTCACTCGGCTGCCCGCGGTTCCCGAGGCGCCGTACTACGAGTGGTGGAACGCCGAGGAGCCCGGTCCGTCCCCGCCGACTGTCCCGTCAGGCTGCTATGCCATCGAGACGGAACCATACGGCGCCCCCCTGGTGGCCTCCGAAGTCCCCGCGCAGGCGATGCCCCGCTACGGGACGATAAGCAACCAGCACGGGCAATACCTCGTGTCCCAAGGCCCGCGAGGCAACATCGTCATCAACCCCGACGACGCCCACGGCCTGGAGTACCATCACGCGTCCTCCGCCTGCTGCGGAGCAACACCGACCGGCGGAATGAACCAACTCTGCACCTGCGGAACCCTCGTCGCCACGCTCTGCTCAGACTGCTGCTGCCCCTACGAACTACATCTCTCACCCGACCACGTCCGCGCCGTCGGCCCCTGACGTGAGAGTGGACCGCTCTCACTGCTCGCCGACATCGCCACGTCTGTCAGGCAGCGGCTGCTTCCGATAACCACCGACATTCGCTGCCAGGCCGCCCCAGTACAGCCAGGGCGCCTTGCAGCAGGTCGCCGTGGCTAACGGTCTCCGCGGTTGTCCCAGGTCAAAGTCCTGCCGATGCTGCTCCCCGCGCCCGCGGGGGCGTAAGAGCGCTTCCGGGTGCATGATCCGCTCCTGAAGCTGACCGACCTGAGGACGAGGGCCGCTTGTCCGGCTGGATGACCGGCACCTTTGCCGAACTTGCCGCAGCTGAGACTGGGGCAGCTATCCGTAAGCTCACCGCTCCGGTGCCCACCCGCTTGCCGTACCCGACGCCGTCCGCGTGATTGACCGGTTCCGGGCCGGGACGGGTGGCCTGCGCGTCACCCTCGCGTGGCCCGCCCGGCTGCGCGGCACCGCCTACCCCGCACCAGCGGCGGCGTCATCCGCCACGGCGTGCCTTGAACCGCCCTCAGCATCGCGCGCCGGTGCGCACGCCAGACCTGCGGCGGCATCGTCCCCGCCCCGTACTGAATCGAGCACGGCACCGCTACCGAGCCGGCGATGGAGTGGCACCCCGCCGGCCGGATCCGCTGCACTGAGCTCACACACTGAGCAGCCCGGCGGCGTGATGCTGAAGCGCGGGCGCTTGCCGGATCAACCCGCACGGCGCAGACGCCGTGCGGCGAGGTACGCGCCTGCCACAGCGGCTCCGATGGACAGAGTGAGACCCACGCCCATGCTGAGCCCGGACGGACGGAACGCTCCGCCGACCCCCGCCCGGGTGCCGCGACTTGGAACGACAGGAACGGGAACGACGGGGGCCGCGGACTCCGGAGTGGTGGCAACCCCCGGGTTCACCGGCCGGAGGGCCGTAGGGCTGGGGCTCACCGGGGGCACCGTCACCATGCCGCGCCTGGGCAGTGCTTCGCAGGCGATGCCGTCATCGGGGCCCTGGTCCTCGTCGAGCCGGTTCGGGTCGCTCGGGTCCCGGTTGAACTTCGCCTGGGCGTCTTCCTGGAAGCGGAAGTCCCGGCAGTTGAGATCCTGCGCGTGAGCGACACCGGACAAGGGGGCGAGAGAGGCGATGGCCAGGGTTATGCCGGCGACCACGCTGCGACTGCTCATCGGAAAGACCTCCTCGGTTCCTGCGAGCGTCACTTCACGCTAAAAGCTGCTTACGTCCGGAGCGCGTGACGCTAGGCCAAATAGGGGCCACGCTTTGTCTCTCTCGGCCCCTGTGGCTGTCACGAGGTGACCGAGAAGGCGCGCACAGCGTGGTGTGCAAGGAGCCGATGCTGCTCTCCCGCAGCCTCATCTGGCAGCACGTCACCGAGCTGATCCTGGCAGGATTCCAAGCAGGTCATCCCGCTCTATCCACCGTCTGCACCCACCCTGATCCCCTCGACATCGCCTACGCAGACCGCCAAGCACTTCATGGAAACTTCCGCAACTGGGCTCAGCTCACCGCGCATGTCGTGACCGCACTCGAACGCACAGGCCGCGACCATCCGGTGTGACTTCCCGACCCTTGGGGTGGTGCCACCTTCATGTCTTCACTGCGCGGTGTGCGGCAAGCTCCTGATCACTTCGCTAGCGGCGCGTTCGCCGGATTCGATGGCGCCTTCGATGTATCCGGCGTGCTCGCTCGCTGTCTCGGTCCCGGCCCAGTGGAGGGCGCCGACCGGTTGGGATGGCATGGGGAAGTACCCGTCGGTGGTTCCCGGGGTCGCCAGCGCCGCGTATCCGCCGCCGACGAGTTCGTCGAGGTGCCACGACTTCTCGTGCCAGCTCGCAGGGGTGAGAACCTCGGGACCGAGATGCGGGACAAGCCGGCGCAGCAGCGCCCGACTCCGGCCTGCGGCGCCCAGCCGGTCGAGCTTGCGGGCCTCCGCCCCCGCCACGAGTCGAAGCCTTCGGTGCTGCTGTTCAGGTTGAGGGTACGGATGCGGCCGGGCTGGGGGGCTGGGGTCGCGTGCGGCTGCTTCGATGGTGTCGTGGTACGTGGTCAGGTCCAGGGTGCAGGTGTTGCTGCCGTGGCGCAGGGCGTTGGTGCCGAGCTCCGAAACGACGGGGATCACGGTGTCGGTGGCCTTGGATGCGAGGGCTGGTACGAGCCCTTCGAGAAAGTGCCGGGCGCTGTCGCGTGCGCTGGTGGCGGATGTTGTCGAGCGGAGGCTTGTGGTGACGCTCGTGCTGTCCATCTGGTCGCCCGGTGTCCGTCGATGTCGGGCTGTCTGCCTGGGGCGTGTGTCCCGGTTGCGGCCGGTTAATCCGGCCTGCTCCCGCACCTGCCACTGTTCGAGGGCGATTATCTCGCTGCCGAACAGACGAAAATCTGTCATGGCCAGAGTAGACATTAGGGGGTGGCGTGGTTATGGTTTCTCTCGTAGCTCAGAGAGGCCGCAGGGCTTGGCAGAGACGAACTGCCGGGCAGGAGTACCCGCAGTACACGCAGTTGCAGGACGGTGCGGTGGTGGAGTTTCGAAGCCAGGGTTGTTGCAGGACGGCGACGGGACTGACGGCCGGACCGGGCGGCCCGCAGTGATCAGGGGCCACCGTGAGCGGGACCGCGGTCATGGCAGACGCGGCACCCCTTAAGTGCGGAACGCAGTACGCAGCAGTGAAGTCAGTGAGCAGTACCCCTGGTGAAGGCGTCGGCTGCGGGCGCGCGCACCGGGAAGTTCGGCAGTGGGGTTCTAAGCCAGAGCGGACGCAGGACGGGCGACGGGGCTGGCTGCCGAAGAGTGCAGTACGCAGTAAGGCAGTACCGGCATCACCGGCAGTAATGCAGTACCGGCAGTACGCGGTTCCCGGTTGGTACGTAGTTGATCACCGAGGGAAGAAGCGGAGGGACGAAGCACCATCAGGATCGCCCGGACGGGAGTCTGGAGTCCGGGTACCGCAGGACATCGTGAGTGAGGTGGTCTCCGGTCAAGCAACCGCGATCCCCGCAGCCCCGGCATCGGTCAGGTCGGGTCCGCGGACACAGAAGGCCGGCGCGGTATCAGGGCCGGCAGGTGCTGTAGTAGTTCCTTCGGGGCCCTGGTGCCGTACGGCGCCAGGGCCCCTCCACGCGTTGCAGAGAGAGGTGCAGATGACAGCAGAGGACCCACACGGGCGTCTCGACGACGATGACTACCCCGCTTACACGATGGGCCGGGCCGCCGAAATGCTCGGCACCACCCCCGCCTTCCTGCGCGCCCTGGGCGAACACCGCCTGATCACCCCGCTGCGCTCCGAGGGCGGTCACCGACGCTACTCCCGCTACCAGTTGCGCATCGCGGCCCGCGCCCGGCAACTCGTCGACCAGGGCACCCCCATCGAGGCCGCCTGCCGCATCATCGTCCTCGAGGACCAGCTCGAGGAAGCCCAGCGCATCAACGCCGAATACCGCCGCGCCGCCGAAGCGGCAAAGCCGCCGGCCGCGGCCTGAGACCATGCGCCCCCAGACACCGGTCAACCCCGCGGACACATGGCAGGGCGTGAGACATGAAGCGTTTCCTGTGGTGACAGTGGGTGTGACCGTGTACCGTCCCCGTTAGCTGTCGTGGTTCGGATCTTCCCTTTGCCCATGCCTTCGGCGTGGGCTTTTTTGCTGTGCTGTGCCGCAGGGACCAGGGCGATCACCTCCGCCTTCCGCATGGTGCGGGAGGCGTTCATCGACTGGAAGGCATGGATATGGCTACCGGAACTGTGAAGTGGTTCAACGCGGAGAAGGGCTTCGGCTTCATCGCCCAGGACGGCGGCGGCCCGGACGTCTTCGCCCACTACTCGGCGATCAACTCCTCGGGCTTCCGCGAGCTCCAGGAGGGCCAGACCGTGACGTTCGACGTCACCCAGGGCCAGAAGGGCCCCCAGGCGGAGAACATCACCCTCGCCTGACCCTTCGCTGCCCGTAGGGGCGAAGAGCCCAGCGGCATAGTGCGTGGTGAACAGGTTCGGGGCCGTGCAGCCAGGAGCGGCACGGCCCCGAATATTTCAAGGCGCAGGCGATCAGCAGCGAGCTTCGGGTACGCGTTACCGGGTGGTCCCACGGGGCATGCGGTCACAGGCCGGGTCTGAATAGCGCGGGAGCTGTGGGGTGTTGCCGCTCGTGGCGCTGGCCGTGATCGTTGACCGGCGGTTCTTCCGCTGTCTCAGGTCGATGGCGCAGCGGGCCGGTCTCACGCACGTGGCATTTCCTCAGGGGGCCCGCCGACCGGCCGGGGAGCAGATGAGCCGTCGATGCCCGTTCTCATCGAACCTGGATGGTTCTCACTGCAGTTTGGCGGGTGCAAACCGGGCGTCGCTTCGCTCTACCGCGTACTCGCCCGCTGTCTGGTACGCAGCCCTGTACCGGAGAGCGCCCCACTCTTCGTTACATCGGTCGCACTGGCGGCTCAGTGTGCGTCGTTCACCGGCTTGTGGTCCAGGCCCAGGCGGCGGGCGTCGCGCTCGGGTCGGATGGCGGTCAGGGCGAGCGCGCCCGCGGTGAGCATCACTGCGGCGGCGGTAAGGAACGCCGCGGTGTAGCCGGCGGCGGGAGACTCGGCCGCGTCGATGAGGTGGCCGGTCAGGGAGGGGGCGACGAGGCCGGGCAGGGTGCCGAGTCCGGCGACGATGCCGAATACGGCGCCGCGCTGGGAGGTGGGTACGACCTCGGCCGCGGTCATGTAGTGCAGGGGGATGGCGATGGCGATCGTGCCGAAGGCCAGTCCGATCAGGACCAGCCGGGGCGCGGTGCTCTCGACGAGGGGGAAGGCGGCCATTGCGCAGCCCGCGATGCTCACCGCGATGCTCTGGGCCGCTCCGCTTGACCAGCGGCTGCTGACGCCGCGCGCCTTGAGCGCGTCCACGACCGGGGAGACGGTGAGCAGCAGGACGAGGCCGTAACCGGAGATGAGGCTGATCGTGGTCGCCGCGGACCCCGCCGACATGTCCAGTTCGGTCCTGAGGTAGGCGGGCAGCCAGGCGTGGCTGAGGGAGAGCGCCCATGCCGCGCCGAACGCGCTGGCGATGCTGCCGAGGATGGTGCCGGTCGACAGGAGCTTGCGGTACGGCAGTCGGGGACCGGTACCACCACCCATGGCGCCGGCGCGGGTGTGGTCGTGAGGGCCGTCGTGGCCTAGGCGCCACCACACCAGTGCCCAGATCGCGCTGACGGCGGCGAGGACTGCGTATGCCGAGCGCCATCCGTATGCCTCGATGAGCCAGGTCACCAGGGGTGCCGCAATGAGCGTGCCCAGGGCCGCCCCGCCGATCTGGAGGGCTGAGGGCAGGGCGCGGCGCTCGGGCGGGAACCACTTGTACAGGGCGTGCATGGACATGGAGGCCGCCGGTCCCTCGGCGGCGCCGAGCAGGATGCGGCCGGCGAGCAGGGTGGGCACCGAGGCCACGGCCAGGACCGGTAGCTGGGCGACGGCCCACAGCAGTGTCATGCCGAAGAGCAGGACGCGGCTGGAGAGGCGGGCGGAGAGGAAGCCGACGAGCAGTCCGGAGAGGCTGAAGAGGAAGTAGAAGGAGCTGGAGATCAGGCCGTAGGTGCTGTTGGTGAGGTTCAGCTCGTCCATGATCGGGACGGCGGCGAGGCCGAGGACCGATTTGTCGGCGAAGTTGATGACCATGAAGGTCACGATCAGGGCGGTGATCAGCCAGGCGCGGCGGCGGTCGGGAGTGGGGGCGGGGGCGGCGGTGTGCCGCGACTGCGCGGTGGTGTGCGGTGCCATGGGGCGACTCCTGCGGATGCGGGTGGAGCAGGGGATGTGCGGGTGGGCGGTTTCCCCGTGGTCGCGGGCCCCGGCTGAGCGGGGCCCGCGGTGCCGCCCGGACACCAAGGGGTCGGTCAGATCAGGCCCTTGGCGATGGCGTTCTTGTGGATCTCGGTGGTGCCGGTGACGATCCGGAACATGCGCAGGCTGCGGAAGATCTGCTCGACCTCGTGGCCGCGGGTCAGCCCGGCCTTGCCGTGGATCTGGACGGCCTGGTCGGCGACGCGGAAGGCCGCCTCGGAGGTGAACAGCTTGCACATGTTGGCCTCGACGGAGACGTTGTCGCCCCGGTCGGCCTTGGCGGCGGTGGCCATCACCATCGAGCGGGCGGCGTAGATCTCCGTCGCCATCTCGGCGATCTTGTGGTGGATCGCCTGGTGGGCGAGGAGCGGCTGTCCGAAGACGACGCGGTTCATGGCGTAGGCCACCGACAGGTCCCAGGCGCGGCGGGCGGCGCCGATGAGGGACGGGCAGTGCAGCAGGCGGTTGAGGGTGATCCGGCCGATGCCGATGCGCAGGCCCTGGCCGATCTGGCCGAGCAGGTTCGACGCCGGGATCCGGCAGTCGTCGAAGACGAGGTCGCCCTCCATCTGCTGCCCTGACATGGGGACTTCGCCCTCCAGGACAGTGCAGCCGGGGGTGTCCAGGTCGACGAGGAAGGCGCTGTACGCCTCCTCCTCGCCGGCCATGCGGGCGACGACGATCGCGAAGTCCGCGAAGGGGGCGGCGGAGGAGAACACCTTCTTGCCGTTGAGGACGTAGCCGTCCCCGTCCGGGGTGGCGGTGGTCGTCATCCGGCGTACGTCGGAGCCCGCGTCCTCCTCCGTGATGGAGAAGCAGCAGGCCCGCTCCCCCCGGACGACGGGCATCAGGTAGCGCTCCCGCTGCTCCTCGGTGGCGTACTTGACGATCGCGCCGACGCGCAGGGGGCCGCCCATGTCGCCGAGGACGGAGTGGGAGAGCGCGGCGCCGGAGGCGGTCAGCTCCTCCTTGAGGGCGCACAGTTCGGAGAAGTTGAGGCCCTGGCCGCCCAGCTCCGGCGGGAGGCTGATGCCGTAGAAGCCGAGCTCCGCGCTGCGCTTCCAGACGTGTTCGAGGGTGGTGCGGTCGAGTGTGGTCTCCGCGGTGATGCCGTGCTCGCGCTCGTAGGGGATGAGCTCGTCACGCAGGTAGGAGCGCAGGCGTACGACGAGGGTCTGGAGGCGGGGGTTGTCGTCGTAGGTGGGTTCGAGGGTGAAGGGCATGCCGGGTGTCCTGTTCAGTTGACGCGGCGCTCGGCGCCCGCCCAGTAGCGGTCGCGGATGGCGCGGCGGTCGATCTTGCCGTTGGGGTTGTGGGGCAGCGCGGCGACGAAGTCGACCGAGCGGGGCTTCTTCATGCGGGCCAGGTGCTCGGCGCAGAAGTCGACGAGTCCGGCCTCCGTGAGGGTGGCGCCGTCGCGGGGCACGACGACCGCCTTGACGGCCTCGCCCCACTGCTCGTCCGGGACGCCGACGACGGCGGCCTCGTAGACGCCGGGGTGCTGGTGCAGGACGGACTCGACCTCGACGGCGTAGATGTTGAAGCCGCCGGAGACGATCATGTCCTTCTTGCGGTCGACGATGAAGACGTAGCCGTCCGCGCGGCGGCGGGCGAGGTCGCCGGTGTGGAACCAGCCGTCGCGGAAGCTCTCCGCGGTGAGGTCCGGCTCGTTGTGGTAGCCGGGGACGACGTCGGGTCCGCGGACGGCGATCTCTCCGATCTCGCCGTCGGTGACGGGCTTTCCTTCGTCGTCGACGATGGCGATCTCGGCCTCGGCGAGCGGCCGTCCGCAGGACAGCAGCAGTTCCTCGTCCTCGCCGTCGATCGCCCGCCGGTGGTCCTCGGTGGAGAGGAACAGGACGCCGGAGGTCGTCTCGCCGCAGCCGTATCCCTGGGAGAGGACGGGGCCGAAGAGGCCCCAGGCGGCCCTGATGCGGGCCGGTGACATGGGCGCGGCGCCGTAGATCAGCTGGCGCAGGCTGGAGACGTCGTAGTCGCGGGCGTTCGGCAGCGCGAGGACGGTGTTGACCATGGTCGGCACGACGAAGGCATGGGTGGCGCGTTCGCGCTGGACGGTGGCGAGGAACTCCTCGGCGTCCCAGCGCGGCAGCACGATCGCACAGCCACCGGCGAAGAAGATCCCCATCAGCGGCATACCGGAGGCGTGGGTGACCGGCCCGGCCAGGATCTGACGGCTGCCGGGTCCGACCCGGGTGTCGGCGCTCATCACCGACTTGCGCATCAGCGCGAGCCGGTTGCCGCAGGTCTGGACGGCCGCCTTGAGCTTGCCGGTGGAGCCCGAGGTGAAGTGCAGTACCGCGATGTCGCCGTCCTCGCACTCCGTGTCGACGGGTTCCGGCTCGGTGCCCGCGAGGGTCTCGGGATAGCCGGGGCCGAGATCGCTCAAGCCGTCGTAGCCGAGGACGGTCTTGACCGCTGTGCCGGGGACCGCAGCGCGCACGATGTCCAGGTGCGCGGCATCCGTCAGGAGGACGGAGGCGTCGGACTCGGCGAGCAGATGGGCCACCTCGGCGGCGCCGAGCCTGGCGTTGATCGGTGCCCGGGCGAGGCCGGCCTTGTAGAGGGCCACCTCCGTGACGACCAGTTCCGCCCGGTTGGCCGCGAGGGTGGCCACGCGGTCGCCCCGGTTCAGGCCGAGGGCACGCAGGGCCGTCGCGAGCCGGTCGCTGTGCTCGTCGAGTTCCGCATAGGTCAGCCGGACAGGGCCGCAGACCACGGCCTCGGCATCGGGTTGGTGACCGGCAGTCCGGCGTACGTACCGCCCGAGGTTCATCGCATCTCCAGAGTTTCCGAACGCTGTGTCTGATAACAAGCTTGGTGTGCGGCAACGTAAAGGCGGCGTTAGGGTCAGGTCAACGGTTCGGACGAGAAGGAAACGAAGTGGACATGAAGCCCGCGGGAGACCGCCGCGTCCGCAGGACGCGCGCCGCACTGCGCCAGGCCCTGGTCGAACTGGTCCTGGACAAGGGGTTCCACACGGTCACGGTCGAGGAGATCACCGAGCGCGCCGACGTCGGCCGCGCCACCTTCTACGCGCACTACCGCGACAAGGAGGACCTCCTGGTCGGCATCGTCCGCGACCTCGCCGAGGACCGCGAACGCCTCCTGCCGGCGGTCCGGCAGGCACACGCGGAAGGGTTCACCGGACTGCCGGTGAAGTACATCTTCGAACACGCCGAACAGGAAAGGCCCGTCTACCAGGTCATCCTGCGAGGCGAGGGGGACGGCCGGGCCCTACGCGAGTTCACCGACCTCATCCGCACACACGCCGAAGCCGCCTTCCGCGCGCGGGCCGAGCAGCTCGCGGTCACACCGAGGATCCCTCTCGACATCGTCGCGCGGGCCTGGACCGGTGAACTCATCGGCCTGCTGACCTGGTGGGTGGAGAACGACACCGGCTACGGCGCCGCCGAGATCACCGCCCACCTGCGCGACCTGTCGGTCTACGGGCGCGTCTGGGCCACCGGGCTCACCCCGTCCGACGCGCCGGGGGCCCTCGACCTCACCCCCTGAGGCACCCTAGCCCGCGCGGTCGTCTTCGTCTCCACCCGCCCATCTCTGGTCGAGTTACCGAACAATGTGTACGGTAACCAGCCGGTAGGCGCACGACCGAAGAGCGGAGCAAACACATGACAAGCATTCCCTCGTTGGCCGACCTCATCTGGGCGCGGGGATACACCGATCCCTCCTGGGCCCGACGGCACACAACGTCGGGCCGGGAACTCGTTCCGAGCCGCCGTGTCTGGCGGGGCTCCGGCACCCCCTCCCCGCTGCCCGCCGCACCGGTCGGCGCCCTCGACGGCCTCACCTTCACGGCGCCGCACGGCCGCTCCCTCACCCTCCCGGAACTCCTCACCCTGGCGGAGACCGACGCCCTCCTTGTCATACACCGCGGCACCCTCGTCCACGAGGAATACCTCCACGGCTACGAGCCGCATGCCCCGCACTTCAACGCCTCCGCCGCGAAGTCCTACCTGGGCCTGCTCGCCGCGGTCCTCGCCCACGACGGACAGCTCGCCCGCGACGCCCGGGTCACCAAATACGTCCCCGAACTCGCCGGCACCGCCTTCGGGGAGGCCCGGGTCGACGACCTCCTCCACATGGGCACCCTGATGAGCTACGCGGGCCGCCCGTACGACAAGGCCCTCGAAGCACAGCGGTACTTCGCCGTCCTCGCCCCCCAACTGCGCCCCTACGGCTACACCGGGCCTACCACGATCCGCGAACACCTCGCCACCGCGCGGCCGACCGGCGAGCCCGGCACCGAGTTCCGCTACGAGAACGGCAACGCCGAAGCCCTCGCGGAAGTCCTGCGCCGCGTCACCGGCACCACCACCTCGGCCCTGCTGTCCGAGATGATCTGGTCCCGCATCGGCGCCGAGGAGGACGCGTACTACCTCCTCGACGCGGACGGGACCGAGGCCGCCGCCGGCGGATTCAGCGCCACCGCCCGCGACCTGGCCCGCCTGGGCGAGATGATCCGCTGCGGCGGCGCGATCGGCGACCGCCAGATCGTCCCCGAAGCCGTCGCCACCACCATCGTCTCCGGCGTGCCCGACGGCTACCCCCGTCGCGTCCGCTTCCCCGCCGCTCCCCACGACGCGCCGGCCACCCTCTCGTACCACGACCTGTGGTGGATCCCGAACGACCCCTACGGGTCCTTCATGGCCAGCGGCATACACGGCCAGCGCCTCTTCGTCTGCCCCACCCTCGACCTGGTCGTCGTCCACTACGCCTCCCAGATCGTCTCCCCGGCCGTCCCCCCGGCACCCCTCGTCCAGGCGTTCCTCACGATCGGCGCCCACCTCCACCGGTGACCAGAACCCCAAGGACCACCGGGGCCTGGGTAACCCCGAGCCGGCAGGCCGCGGACGCTGGCAACTACGAGGCTGGAGGGTGACCGATTCGACGATGCGGCTCGGGTCTCACGACGGCCAAGCCCTGTCTCACGAACGTGGCCATGAGCTGGTCGGCAGCGTCGCCGCCGTCATCTTCTCCTCGGACGGCCCGGGTAGGAACCAGCCGGGCGCAGCGGGACTCCGTTCTCGAGGAACGCGAGTCGGATGGTGGCGAGGCTCGTTCGCGGGCGCTGCTGTTCGTTGAGAGTGGCCTGGACGGTCGAAATCAGCGCGGCTGCCTGGGCCTGCCCAGCGGCCTCTGCGGCGGCGGCTTGTCAGTGGCCGGCCTTCCACGCGAAGAAGCCCGTCGTGATGCTGCCCAAGATGGCCGACCCGGCGGCGATCAGGGCGATCCCCCACTCACTCATACGGCGGATCCTGCCACGCGGTTGCACGAGCGTGTTGCCGATCTTGGACTGGAGGTTGAGAAGGCCGGGTCAGCGGCTCCACGGGGCCCATCAGCCAGAGGGTGGTCCGTCGGCTTCCTGCTCGTCGCGGGCGGACACCGCCGCTTCGCCCTCAGTCTTGGCCGCGGCGGGAGTGAGAGCGGTTTCTTGTCGGTCGCCAATCAGGACGTCGTAGGCGATCTGAAGAACTTCATGGCTTTTGAGGTGGTGGAAGGCTTCGCGGAAGAGCTGCGAGACCTCCGCCAACTCAGCGGCACACGGACGCGGGGCGGAGGGCGGTTCGGCCGGGCTCCACGGCTATGGGATGGTCACGGGCGGCGGGGTGGTCGACTGGGGGAGTCGGCGGGCCGGTATGCGGTAAAGGGCAGAGACGAACTCGCCATACGCCGATTCCAACTGGTCGGCGTACCGTCGGGCCTCCTCGAGACGGCCGTTCTGAAGGTCAGCAGCCATGTACGGGGCGGCAGTCAGCCACGCCCGTGCCGCGACCCTGCCCGTTGCGATGGTTTCCAGTGTGCGGGCCTGTTCTGCCTGCTCTGCTGCTGCCCGCGCGGCCGTAGCGTCCTGCCCGCCGCCCCGCGGCCGCATCGCTCTGGTTGGTGGACTTGGGGAAGCCGGGGGCGGAGCACACGGGCCGGCAGTACATCTGGGCATCGGCCATCTCCTGTCACGGATTGGTCACTCCGGCGGTCGCGGTGTAGACGTTCTGCGACGATCCGCTGCATGTCCGTTGAAGAGGCGACTATTCCGCCTGCCCCCGACCATGCCCCTGCTGCCTCGCCGAAGGTGGCGAACCGTTTCGTTCCGTGGCTCGTTGGCGGCCTTGCGGGGGTCGTGATCGGGGCGGGGGCTGTGGGCGGAGCGTGGGCCCTGTCCAGTGAGGGAGGCCCTCAGCGGGGCGAGACGTTCGAGCTGAACGGCACGATGAGCCTGGTCGGTGGGCCGCGTCAGGTGTCCAGCATCGGCGACTCTGCGTGTCGAGGCATCGGCGGGTACGACGACATTCGGGCTGGTGCCTCGGTCACGGTGTACGACGCGGCAGGCGCTGCCGTCGGTACCGGCTCGCTGGGTGAGCCGAAGTACGACGACACCAACTTCACCACCAAGATGTGCCGCTTCCCTGTCTCGGTCGCTGGCGTACCCAAGGGCAGTGCCATCTACCAGGTCGAGGTGACCCACCGCGGCAAGATCTCCCTGAAGGCAGCCGATGCAGAAGCGGGGAAGTTCGCAGCCTCCCTGGGCTGACGTCAGGTCGGCTCGGGTCCGCTGTCGTGGGGTGGCGCATGTGACAGACCTGAGACCCTGACACCGCCACCCTCACCCTCTACGACCGTTAGGGCCCCCGCCACGGGGTAGTGACCAACTGCCTCACCTACACCGTCCCGGCCTGGGCGCGCCCCTTCCTCCTGGCTGCGAGTCACCTGCTTCGGTTCTTGCCGCACGGCGATGGTCACCTCCTGCCCAGCTGGCCCCCTTGCCACGCTTCCTGTGCGCCTGATCTTCCGGGCTCGTGTCCTGCCTCCAAAGCTGGCCCTACCCTGGTACACCTTCACCAGGCGCACTGCGCCCGTGACGGTCGGCCTGTTCCGGGTCCTGTCGTGCGACGGCTACTGTGCGACGGCTATCTACTCCCGGGCTTCGAGGCCGTCGGCTGCGAGCAGGGCTGTGCCCGGTGTCTGCTTTCGCACTGGCTTGTTCGACGACGGGATCTCACCGACCTCCAGCGGGGGCCGTTCTGGTCCTGCTCCAGGGGCGGGCCTGGAGGGGGAGGGGACTTGGGACCAGAGCGTGAGTGAATGGAGCGACTGGGATTCGGAGTTGGTTGCACACGCTGTTTTTGCACGTGCGGCCGACCCGTGGCTAGCCTTCCGCCTCTCTCCCTATGCGGTTCCCGCATAGGGAGAGAGGCGACCGCTGCCGCGTGAGCAGGCCCGCAACACGCACTCGAAGGGCTGCAGGGCCGCCGAGGTCGCGCCGAAGTCGGAACTCACCGTCGATGGTGCGCCGACTTTCCACACCGGAGAGGCGCCTGCCGGAGAGGCGCCTGCCGGTGAGACGACCGTAGCCTGACGCCGAGGCCTTGGCCGAGTACTCGATAGATCTGGCGTGACCAGCGCTACCACACATCGGTCCACCTTCGGCGAGACGGGTCAGCTGCGCACCTATGCCGAGAGGATCAACTGCGGACCGGGCATCACTCCTGCGCGGAGGCGGTCAACTCCATCATTGCCTGGGCGTAGGTGGCTCCGTCGATCTCCTCGTCGTGGTACTGACGCATCAGCTCATCGATCTTGGCCTGTAGCTCTGTCCGGTCCATCGTTATCTCCCAACATGTCAGTGCCGCAAGGTGAGGACAGTAGCGCGACGCGTACCGCACGGACGGCGCTTTCTCCAGATTGTGGGCACTTTGCCCATTTACTTTTGAGCTGGTCGCGCGCCTGCTGCCCGATCGATGAGATGGGCCAGCATCTGCCTATCTCCAGTGGGACACGGCCCAACTCCGGTGAGACAGGCCAGTCACGACGCCCGGGGCTTCCACCTCGCTGATGTCCTGTCTCAGGTGATCTGGTCCCTGTCTCAGACGATCTGGTCCGATTGGCTTGCCGTCTCAGGTGATCTGGTCCGTGCCACCGAAGCTTGAGCGCGCTGGTCCGAGGCATGGGCAGGACGCAAACAGCACCCCGGTTCATGTCGCGGAGTGCCATGAGGAACGGCGCGAGCACCACCAGTAGCCGCGTCGCGTGGAGGTGCGGCGGACCGGGCCCAGACGTCATTGCTACGGTCGGTGGATGAAGAGCTGGGACGAGGGCGGTGTACGCGCTCGGATACGGGACATGGCAGCACAGGACCCGGAGTGGTCGCGTTTCGGGGCGGGTACACACCGGTACGAGCTGGCGCCAGCGCTGCCGGAGGCCGAGATCAGGGCGTTCGAGGAAGCCCACGGCATCAATCTGCCGGCGGAGTACCGGTCCTTCGTCGCGGAGGTGGGCAATGGGCCTGCTGGGCCCGGCCACGGGTTGATGCCGTTGACCGTCCCTCGCCTGGAGGCCCACGAGGACTGGGCGGTGGACGATGAGTGGGAAGAAGACCGGCTGCCGGGCCGACTCGCCCAGCTGTTCCTTCTCACCGAACCGCTGCCTGGCCGGATCGGCGCATCGACCGGCGAGCTGACCGGGGGCACGCTCATGCTGGCCGAAGAGGGCTGCGGCATCTACAACAGGCTGATCTTGAACGGCCCACGAAAGGGCGAGGTCTGGCAGATCGACCCGGACTGGGGCGGCTTCGTCCCAGTGAGCCCCTGTTTTCGCACCTGGTACACCGAGTGGGTGCAGTAGGTGACCCAACCACTCAACTGCTTCGACCCCCAGGCACGGCAACTCCGGCCCTGACGATGGCCCGGGAGCGGTCAGAACTCCCCTGGCCTGCGACGACCAGATTGTTTGAGACGGGTTGTCACCCTTTCGCGTGACGGTATCCGGCTCTCGGCCACGGTGGGCCGCAGGGTGCTCCACCCTCGCAGTGACGGGGACGATCCCGGCAGGGTGGAGGTGTTCATGGACGGGTCCGCGGTGGTGGCCTCCGCCTGGGAGTACGCCTCGGGCGTCGAGGTCGGGTTCGTCGACACCGACGGCGTCGAGCGTTCCGGTCCGTTGGCGTGCTGGTGGGCAGAGCCTTTCGAACTGGCATTGGCGGTGCGGCCGTTCACCTCGTTCAAGGGACAGAAGAATTTCACCGGCGAGTACTGGGCGGCAACCTCGCGGACCCACGTGGGCTATGAGTCCTGGGTGGAGAGGGACGCGGCGATGGCGCTGGACTTCGATTCCGCTGTCGTCGCGCTGGCCTCCCAGCCCTTCCGTCTCGCCTGGACGGACGGGGAGCGGGAGCGCGGGCATACCCCGGACTACTTCGCCCGGTTGCTGGACGGCACAGGTGTCGTTGTCGACGGGCGACCGGAGAACCTGGTCGACGAGGCCACCGCCGAGGTCTTCGCGTTCACTGCGCGGGTCTGCGAGGAAGTGGGCTGGCAGTTCCGCCACATCGGCGACCTGAACCAGCCCTACCGGGCGAACCTGCGCTGGCTGGCCCGCTGCCGACACCGCCGCTGCCATCGCGCCCCCGCAGCCGACCGGCTGCGGGAAGCCTTCGCCGAGCCCTTGCCCCTGCTCGTCGGGGCCGAGCAGGTCGGGGACCGACTGGCCGTGCTGCCGGTGCTCTACCACCTGCTCTGGCGGCACGAACTGACGGCGGACTTGGTGACGGCTCCGCTGGGCACCGGCACCCTGGTGCACCTGGCGTCCCTGGTCCGGCCGTGAACTCCGCGCGGCCTGGTCGGCTGCGGCTCGGCGACCGGGTCAGGTTCCAGAAGCACACCTACACGGTGGTCGGCCTGACCGGGATGCGGGTCCGGCTCGCCGACACGCACGGCGCCGGCATGCTCGTCGACCAGGTCCACCTGCAGTCCGCCAAGGACTTCGCGGTCCTCGGGGCCGGCGACCGCACCGCGCTGGGCTCGGCCGCGCTACTGGACCGCCTGCCCGAGCCGGTGGCCGAGCGCGCCTTGTGGTGGCAGCGGCCCCTGGTCGAACTGCTCACCGGCCTGCCACCCGACGCCCCGGCTGGAGCTCGGGTCAAGTCCGAGTACGACCCCGCCTGCCGCTCGCTGGCCGAACGCGAGCGGGCGAAGGCCGCCGAATTGGCCGCGCTGGGCGAGGAAGTCACGGCGCGGACGATCAAGCGCAAGCGCCAGCAGTACGAGGCCGGCGGGATCGCAGCGGTAGTGGATCACCGGCTGGTCCCGCACGCCTCACTGGTTGGCCGGGCCGATCCGCGGGTGGTGGCGGCGATCCGCCAGGCAATCGGCGAGAGCGTCCCGGCCCCCACTCGCACAATCGAGCACGCGCGCTGGCGGACCGAGCGGATCCTGGAGGTCGAGCACGGCCAGGGCGCGGTGGAGATGCCGTCGCGGGCCACGTTCTACCGGCTCTTCGGCAACCTGTCGCAAGGAGTCCACGTCACCGGCTCGGCCCGCACCCGCCGCTCGTTGGCCGACCAGCCCGAGGGGCCGTTCCGCTACGAGTCGGTCGCGGCCCCGGGCGAGTTGATGCAGATCGACTCCACCCCGCTGGACGTGCTGGTGCGGCTGGACGAGGGGGTCCCCGGACGGGTCGAGCTCACCGGACTGGTCGACGTCGCCACCCGCACCATCGCCGCCGCGGTGGTGCGGCCGACCACCAAGTCTGTGGACGCCTCGCTGTTGCTGGCCCGAGCGCTGACCCCGGAGCAGATGCGACCGGGCTGGGCCCAGGCGCTGGCGATGTCCCGCTCGGTGCTGCCGCACCGCAGGCTGCTGCCCCTGGACGAGCGCCTGGAACACGCCGCTGCCCGGCCGGTGATCATCCCCGAGACGATCGTCTGTGACCGGGGCAAGGCGTTCATCTCGGACAACTTCCGTTCCGCCTGCCGCTCCTTGGAGATCACCTTCCAGCCCTGCCACCCGCGCTCCCCGGCGGAGAAGCCCCACATCGAGCGCACGCTTGAATCGGTGGCCACGCTGTTCTGCCAGTTCCTGCCCGGCTACCTCGGCCGCACCGCCGAACACCGCGGCCGAGACGTGGAGGACGAGCCGCTCTGGTCGATGCTGGAGATCCAGGAATTCCTCGACGAGTGGCTTGTCGCCAAATGGCAAAATCGGCCGCATGACGGGCTCCGCGACCCGGGCGTCCCCGGCCGGACCTTCACCCCAAACCAGAAGTACGCCGCCCTGATCGAGAGCGCCGGGAGGTCTCGGACACGCTGAAGTACTTCTCGGAACGGATCCCGGCCACTTTCGTCTATGCGGGGGTGGACCTGGAGGCGAACGGACTGTTCAACGGCACCCGCGGGCGGCAGATCGCCGGGCGCTTCGCGGTCATCGACACCGTCCCCTTCCCTCGCACTACGGAATGGACCGGCCTGGTCAGCACCTTCGAAGAGGCCTTGCGACTGCACCACCACCAGCCCAAGACCCTGGAGGGGCTGGCTCACTACCTCCACCAACGGACCGGCGGCATGATCGGCAGCCTGTCCCACCTCATCCGCGGGGCCGCCATCGACGCGATCCTCGACGGCACCGAGAAGATCACCCGACGGTCGCTGGAACGCGTCAAACTCGACCGCGCTGCCCAGACCCGCAAGACCAAGCCCGCCTCGTGAATGTTCCCGGCAGCGATGATGGCCGTCTTCGTCTGCTGCCGGCCTGCCCGCGCCCACAGGCCGGTGAGACCACCGACTCCTACGTCCGCCGCCTGGCCCTGGCCAACCATCTCAAGCCCAGCTACCTACGGGGCTACCTCGCCGGCCCACCGGACTTCAGCCCTCGACGACGGCTTCGAATCGATCGGCTCGCCGGGCTCACCGGGCGCCGACAGGACGTGCTGGAGCGGACACTTACCGATCTCGCGCCACGGAAGGAGGCGCCGGCCAAGCCCAAGCGACGCGTCACGACCGACGCCGACAAACCCGGGCTCTTCGCAGCCATCCGCGAAGACTCAACTGTCAAGCCCGAACTTTCGGTTCAGCGCTTGGCGGAGCGACACCATGTCAGTCGGCGCATCATCCTCCAAGCCCTGGACTCTCCCACGCCACCACCACGCAAGAAGCGTGCCGCCGCCAAAGAACGCGCCCAAGCAGCCATCGACATGATCATCAACGATCACGCGGCCAAACACGGTGGCCAGCCTCCGACGGTCATGCAGGTCTGGGAACGGCTACTCGACGAATACGACATCACCGTCGGATTCGCCACCGTCCACCGCTACATGTCCGACCACCCAGCCCATAGCCCGTCCACCCATGCTAACCACCCGGATCGAACTGCGGGGAACTTCCTCGCTGTCACCCGGCAGACCTTCCAGGGCAACGTGTTCAAGCACTATCGAGCGCTCCTGAGCGCCCTGCAAAGAGACCCGACCCGGCACGGCCTGGACGACTCCTTCGCCGCGAACACCGCCTTCATTCTCGGCCTGGACGCCGGCACCTCCTGGAACATGCTCACGGGCTTCCAGGAGTGGCTCGTCATCCGTCTGGACCATGGCCACGACCTCACCTGGCCCGTGCTGATCCGCCACCTCGCCTCCGGCGGTTGGATCCATCCGTTCACCCCACAGGCCGAGGCCGAGGCCGTCAATACTCTCTACCGGCTTCTGCGCGAGTATTTCGACCTACGCGAACAACCCGATGGCCTCGCCGTGATCTTCAAGAACTACCAGTCATGGCTGGCCAACCAGGCGTGGTATCAGTTCGAGACGAACCAGGTCGTCTGAGACGGGACCGGGCATTCGCCTCTGGGGGACCAGGTCGATTGCGATTTCCGGCGGCCTGACATCTCAATCGATCTGGTCGCCCCAGGTCAGAGCCCCATCCTTGGACCAGATCATCTGAGACAGGACAGCTGACCTCCCAGCTCAACGACGGGCGAGGTGGCGTGTCACACCCGGTCCACACCCAGCTTCGCGAGCGCCGCCAGCCCCCGCTGGAACGCCTGCTGCGCCTTGCTTGGCTTTCGGGGCCCCGCGGCTGGCCACAGGGCGCTTGGTCGGGCTGCACGCCCAGCCGTGCCTGCTGCTCGGGCAGGAGCCGTGCTCAGAGGGTCGACTGCTTCTGCTGCTGGAGCCACTTGGCGACGTCGTTGCCTCGAAGACGACGCCCGGTGTGATGTGGGGCAGGACGCCGTCGGCGTCGACCAGGTGCCGCCAGGACGCGGTAGTGCCGCTGCCAGTCCAGCGGCCACGGGCAGTCCCAGTGCTCGTCGAACAGGGTTAGCTGCGCCGCGAGGTCTGCAGCGCGTTCTGGGTCCTTGCAGGGTGACTGTCGTGGTGCGGTGCGGGCGACGGGGCGCCGAGGCCTTGACCTGCTCGCCTGGGATCTCACCGACCTCCGGGGGCGGGTCTGGGGGGAGGGAACGTGGGGCCACGGGTGAGTGACTGAAGCGACTGGGGTTCGAGGTTGGTTTCGCACGCTGTTTTGCGCGTGCGGCCGACCCGTGCCGATCGCTCACTCTATTCGTATGCGGTTCCCGCATAGCGAAGGCGGGGATAGCTCTTCCGGTGGTTGCGTTTTCCGCATACGCGCAGGTCCATGTGCTGTAGTTGTTTGCGTTTTCTGCATACGCGGCTTGCGTCCCTGACGCCTGCATGCCCGTGCCTCCCCGCGCCCGTTACTGCTCCTGCTGCCCTGCCCGTTTGTGTGCCGCGCGTGGGGCGGGTGTTGGATCCATGGCCGTTTGAGGCCGGCCACTGTCCTGCATCCCGCCCCGGGCTCTGGTTCCTTGCTGTGCCTGGGCGTCCTTCGGGTGGCGACCGCCGCGCTCCGTGTCGCTGTGGACTCCTGTCGTCGCTTCTGTTCGTCTGGGGGAGCCTGGGCGCCCTGTGGGGGTGCTGGGCTTGCTTGTGGTGCGGGGCCGTAGGTCCTGTGCTTCTTGCCGGTCTTTGTGCTGGAGAGGGGTGATGTTCCGCGTGGGTGATGGGCTGTCTTATGTGCTTTGTGTATGGGGTGGTGATGTTGCACCAGGAGGCGTTGATGGTGCGGGTTTTACGTTTTCGTCATATGGCTGTCTGGTGGTGGGGGTTGGTGATGGGCGCAGGTTTTGTGTTTCCGGCATGTTCTTCCGGCTTCGGACATCGCGCGTCCACTCTGGGGGCGTCACCTATGATCATTCTCGGTATAGACCACTTGAGATCGGGATACATTGCCGAGATTTACTTAGAGTGACAACTCTCTGGCGGACCGAGGGAACCTTTGAGCGCCAGAGAGTGGCCCCTGACGCCTCTTGGAGCCTTCCCGGGACGAAGTGGAAGCATCCCGTACCGGTCGGTCTCGCAGGGATCGGCATCCTGAACGGCGTTACCCAACAACCCATTAACAACCAAGAAAATCAGCCAACTTACCGCACTACAACCCGCCGCAGGCGGGTGCTAAACCACACACCAGCCCCCACCCCATGACCCGCACCCCTTGACTCACCTCGCTACCCCACAGACACCGAAGGTGACTGCCTCTCAGGTAGCCAGCCGAGCGCCGCGCAGCGGCGCCGCGGCACTGGGAGTGACGCAGTCACTCCGCGTCGTGTCTCCGCAGGAG
>NZ_JBFPNH010000047.1:0-51389 GCF_040815545.1 Streptomyces sp. LMG1-1-1.1
CCCGCGTCGGACAACGCATCCTGGCCCTGACCGCCGCCATCTGGCACAACCGGGCCAACACCACAGCCCTGACCAGGTCACTCATCGCCTACGACCACTGACCAGCACTTCGGACTTACTCGTCTAGCTCTTACTGAAGAGGGAGATCCCGTCCCGTCGGGCGACCATGCGGTAGCCGGGCACGTCCGGGGTGGCGGCTTCCATCGCCTTGCCGGCGGCGCAGTCCGGGTCGCTGGGGTCGGTGTCGTCGTAGATCAGCCACTGGGGCGGCTCGGACGGCGGGAAGGACCGGGGGAAGAGGCATATCTCGCTGACGGTGGCGCGGTCGGCGAGCTGGGCGGCCAGGCGGTTGGACGCGGCCACGGTCGCGCCGTCGGGGATCTCGGCGAGCAACTCGTCCGCCGTCCTGACGTGGGCGGACTCGCTCCAGGTGCGCGGGAGCACGAGTTCGTGCAGGGGGTGGGTGAAGAAGGTGACGGCGGTGGTGACCGCGCCGATGACGCAGGCGGGCAGGAACGCGCGCGCGGTCACCCGGCCCGTGGCGACGGCGTGGACGGCGGCGGCGAAGGCGACGGGCATGAGGACGGCGCTGTAGTGGAAGTCCGTCCCCCAGTGGAAGGGGTTCGGCGAGGTGAAGCGCCAGGCCAGCGTCGGCAGGGTGACGAGCAGGAGCGGGGAGCGGAGGGCGAGGAATCCGGTGGGGGCGACGATCATGAGGACCGTGAGCCACTTGACCGGCGGCCAGAAGGCCTCGGCGGCCTGCATCAGCAGGCCCGTCTCCTCGGGGGTCGGGGCGGGCCAGTAGGCGAACTTCCCGACGGGATTGAAGTACGGGAGGATCACCAGCATCTCCAGGGCCGTCGCGGCGGCCCCGAAGGCGGCGACGGCGAGCCCCGCGGTCCGCGGCCCCTTCCAGGCCACGTAGGCGCCGATCGCGGCGACCGTGAGACCGAGGTCCTCCTTGACCAGCACCAGCGGAAGCGACCAGAGGAGGGCCGCGCGCCAGTTCTGCCGCCCGGCGGCGCAGAGGGAGAGCGTCAGCAGCGGTACGGCGAGGGCGACTTCGTGGAAGTCGAAGGAGATCAGCTTGGCGAGGCCCCAGGAAGCCCCGTACGAGACACCGATCCAGTAGGCGAATTTCCGGCCCCTGGCCTCGTACGCCCACTTCATCAAGGGGGTTATGGAAAAGGCGACGAGGGCCGCCTGGCAGACGAGCAGCGTATAGCTGGACGGAAATGCCCGATAAGCCGGAGCGAGCAGGGCGAGGATCGGGTGGAAGTGGTCACCGAGGGTGTTGTATTCGGGCCCTTTCAGGGGCGAATACGGAGCAGAGAGTTCCGAATAGGACTTCACGATCTGCGTGAAGATGCCCAGGTCGTAGCCCGTGGAGAGGTTCGCCGCGTGGCGCCGTAGCGACAGGAGCAGATACGCCAGGAAGAAAGCACCGGCGACCAGGTACGCGGGCTTCGAGAATGTCCCCGCCGGGGCCTGCCGTGATTCCCGTACGGCTGTCCCGGTGACCCCTGCCCCCGCGCGCCGCTGAAGCGTGTCGACCGAGATATTCGGGTTGTTCATGTCAGCAGGGAAACCTAACAGGGAGGCAAAGGTCCATCAGGGTAGCACCGGCACCTATCGACGGGACGAGCCGGAACCGGTCAGTACCCGCTCGCGCTCCGGCCGGTCCGCCGGGACGGGGATCCGGACCACGACGGCCTCCGTCACCGTGTGACGCCACAGCGTGCGGCAGGCCGAGAAGGCGGCGGCCACGAGCAGGCCGTTGCGCAGGAACAGGACCGCGAGGCCCAGCGGATCGCTCTCCGTCACGTGCCAGAACCAGACGGGGAACTCGAACTGCGTCACGGCGGTCGCCCACAGCACCAGGTGGGCGGGGCGGCGCATCCTGCTCGACCGGTAGGCGAGGCAGACCGCGGCGAGACCGAACAGCCAGATCATGTACTGGGGCGAGATCACCCGGCTCGTCACGGTGAAGAGCAGCACCGCCACGAACGCCGCGTCCGCCATCGTCGAGGAGACGAAGCGGCGGGCCCTGAACCGCCACAGCGCCAGCCAGCCGAAGGCCGCGACCGTCATGCCCATCGCGCCGGCCGAGACCCACGAGACGTACGGGCCGATGAACTCCATCGAGCCGTAGTTCATCCGTGCCACGCCGTCCCAACCGAAGTGCCTGGCCACGTGGAAGACCGTCGCGCCCAGCGACTCGACCTCCGTGCCCCGCTCGCTCTGGTAGGAGAGGAAGGCCAGCGACCCCGGCATCCACACCACGCACCACAGCAGGACCGCGGCACCCGCGCCCGCCGCCACCCGCCAGGAGCGCCAGGTCACCGGCCCCTTCGGGGTACCCGCGAGCAGCAGCGCCGGCCACACCTTGAGCACCGCGCCGAAACCGGCGAGCACACCGAGCGTCCGAGGGCTGCGGACGGCGGCGAGCAGGGCCGCCACGGCGACGGCGGCCACCATGATGTCGTAGCGGGCGTACGCGGTCGGGCCGAGCAGCGGCACCGCCGCCAGCCACAGCCAGGCGCCCCGCATCGACCGGCCGGGACGGCGGCCCGTACGCACGAGGAGCCCGAAGACGAAGGCGTCGCACAGGAACGCCAGGGAGAAGAAGGCGGCCGTGTAGCCGAGGAACGGCAGCAGTGCGGGCGCGAGGACCGCGAACGCGGCGGCCGGCGGGTACTGCCAGGTCGCGTCGTCCAGCGGGTACGTCCCGGACCTCAGGACCTCGGACCAGCCCTGGTAGATCTCCCCGACCTCGCACGTCACGTCGGGGCCCGGGACCACCACGACCTTGAAGGCGCACAGCAGCACGATGATCCGGGTGAGACCCCAGAGGAAGAGGGGGAGCCGCAGGTGTATCCAGGAGTCGTTGCCCGCCGCACCCGTCATGACCGTCCTGGTTCCTGTCCTGTCGGCTCGTTCGTACGGGAGGAAGTGGTGGTGCCGGGCGGTGCGCGCGCTCGCGGTACTGTCGGCCACGATGCACAAGACCCTGATCGTAACCAACGACTTCCCGCCGCGTCCCGGCGGAATCCAGGCCTTCCTGCACAACATGGCGCTCCGCCTGGATCCCGATCGGATCGTGGTCTACGCCTCCACGTGGAAGCGCAGCCGCGAAGGGATCGAGGCGACGGCCGCGTTCGACGCCGAACAGCCTTTCACGGTCGTCCGGGATCGCACCACCATGCTGCTGCCGACCCCTCGGGTCACGGCCCGCGCCACCGCGCTGCTGCGCGAACACGGCTGTGAGTCCGTGTGGTTCGGTGCCGCCGCACCGCTCGGTCTGATGGCTCCGGCCCTGGGCAGGGCGGGAGCGCGGCGGCTCGTCGCCACCACGCACGGCCATGAGGCGGGCTGGGCCCAACTCCCCGCTTCCCGGCAGCTGTTGCGCCGGATCGGCGAGGGCACGGACACGATCACGTACCTCGGCGAGTACACCCGATCCCGGATCGCGGCGGCCCTCACGCCCGCCGCCGCCGACCGGATGGTGCAGCTCCCGCCGGGGGTGGACGAGAAGACCTTCCACCCCGGCTCGGGCGGCGCCGAGGTCCGAGCCCGGCTCGGGCTCAGCGACCGTCCCGTCGTCGTCTGCGTCTCCCGGCTCGTCCCGCGCAAGGGCCAGGACACCCTTCTCAGGGCGATGCCGCGAATCCTGGCCCGGGTGCCGGACGCGGTCCTCCTGATCGTCGGCGGCGGCCCGTACGAGAAGGATCTGCGGCGCCTCGCCGCGGAGACCGGTGTGGCCGGATCCGTACGGTTCACCGGCGCCGTCCCCTGGTCGGAACTCCCCGCCCACTACGGGGCCGGCGACGTCTTCGCCATGCCCTGCCGCACCCGGCGCGGCGGCCTCGACGTGGAGGGCCTCGGCATCGTCTATCTGGAGGCCTCGGCCACCGGGCTTCCGGTCGTCGCCGGCGACTCCGGCGGCGCCCCCGACGCCGTCCTCGACGGCGAGACCGGTTGGGTCGTCCGCGGTGACGTCCCGGAGGACACCGCCGACCGCGTCACGACCCTCCTCCTCGACCCCGAACTGCGGGCGCGGATGGGGGAGCGGGGTCGTGCCTGGGTCGAGGAGAAGTGGCGCTGGGACCTGCTGGCGGAGCGTCTCAGGGAGCTGCTGTAGCGGACGGCTCGCGCGTCATGACGTAGCTGCTGCCGCTGTCGGGGTCGCCGAAGAAGAAGAACAGGACGGGCTTGCGTCGTTCGTCGCGGTCCACGTAGAAGCGCCAGGTGTAGGTGGTGGGCGCGTCCGTGCCGTCCGGCAGGGGCATGGTCGCGTCGGCCCGGTGGTCGACCTTGGTGCGCGCGGTGAGTTCCAGGCGCACCTCCTGCCCGTCCCGGTCGTCGGTGAGGGACCAGGTGCCCTGGCCGGAGAGCCGCCAGCCCTGGTCGAAGTCGAAGTCCTCGCCGTCGAGCCGGGTGACGGTCGCCGTCCCGTCCGGGCGCAGCGTCATCGCTGTGCCCTCCGTGGACTCCCAGGCCCCGGCGACCTCGGCCGCTGTGGCGTCGTGGACGTCCGTCCCCGCGTAGTACTGGGCCGGCCCGGCGAGGCAGGCGGTCAGGGTGGCGAGCAGGGCCGCCACCGCCCCGTACCTCGTGAGCGCGCGCGCCGCGTTTCCCCTCGTGGTCTTCACGTGAGGCATCCTGCCACCCGGAGTTGAACGTGTTCAAGTCCGAGGGGTGGGAGGAGTGTGCCCGGGCGCCGCCGGGGCGGAAGGCGAGCAGCGCGAAACGGCCGGAGGCCCGGAGCGACATCGCTCCGGGCCTCCGGCCGGACAGTGCACCCGCCGAGGGCCTCAGCCCTGGTAGATCGCCTCGATCTCGTCCGCGAAGTCCTTCGCCACCACGTTCCGCTTCAGCTTCAGGGACGGCGTGATGTGGCCCGCCTCCTCGGTGAACTGGGCCGGCAGGATACGGAACTTGCGGACCGACTCGGCCTTGGAGACCGCCGCGTTGCCGTCGTCGACCGCCCGCTGGACCTCCGCCATGAGCTCCGCGTCGTCACGGAGCGAGGCCGCCGTCGAACCCGCCGGCTTGCCGTGCTCGGCGGCCCAGCGGCCGAGGAACTCCTCGTCGATGGTGACGAGCGCGCCCACGAACGGGCGCCCGTCGCCGACCACCATGCACTCCGCGACCAGCGCGTGCGCCCGGATCCGGTCCTCGATGACCGCCGGCGCGACGTTCTTGCCGCCCGCCGTCACCAGGATCTCCTTCTTGCGGCCGGTGATCGCGAGGTAGCCGTCCTCGTCGAGCGTGCCGATGTCACCCGTGTGGAACCAGCCGTCCGCCAGCGCCTCGGCCGTCGCCGCCGGATTGTTCCAGTACTCCGTGAAGATGTGCTCGCCGTGCAGCAGCACCTCGCCGTCGTCGGCGATCCGCACCACCGAACCCGGCAGGGGCTGGCCGACCGTGCCGATCTTCTGCCGGTCCCACGGATTGAACGCCGTCGCCGCGCACGACTCCGTCAGGCCGTAGCCCTCCAGGACCGTGAAGCCGATGCCCCGGAAGAAGTGGCCGAGCCGCTCGCCCAGCGGCGCGCCGCCCGAGATCGCGTACTCGCCGCGCCCGCCGAGCACCGCTCGCAGCTTGCTGAAGACCAGCTTGTCGAAGACCTTGTGCTTCAGCTTGAGCCCGAGGGACGGGCCCTGCGGGGTGCCGATCGCCCGGCTGTACGCGATGGCCGTGTGCGCGGCCTTGTCGAAGATCTTGCCCTTGCCGTCGGCCTGGGCCTTCGCCCGCGCCGAGTTGTAGACCTTCTCGAAGACCCGCGGCACGCCCAGGATCAGCGTCGGCCGGAACGAGGCCAGCTCGTCGGTGAGGTTCTTGATGTCCGGGACGCAGCCGAGCCGGATCGGCGCCATCACGGACGCGACCTCGACGAGCCGCCCGAAGACGTGCGCGGCCGGCAGGAACAGCAGCACCGAGCACTCGCCCGTACGGAAGAGGGGCTTCAGCCGCTCCACCACGTTGCCGCACTCGGCGAAGAAGGCCCGGTGGGTCAGGACGCAGCCCTTGGGGCGGCCGGTCGTGCCCGAGGTGTAGACGATCGTCGCCGGGTCGTCCGCGTTCGCCGCCGACATGCGCGCGTCGAGCAGCTCGTCCGAGACGTCCGCGCCGGTGGCCGTGAGCCGCGCGACCGCGTCGTCCTCGATCTGCCAGACGCCCTTGAGCTCGGGCAGGTTCGCGCGTACGGACTCCACCGAGGCCAGGTGCGCGGCGCTCTCGACGAGCGCCAGGGTCGCGCCCGAGTCGCCGAGGATCCACTGGATCTGCTCCGGCGAGCTCGTCTCGTACACGGGCACGGTGACCGCGCCCGCGCTCCAGATCGCGAAGTCGAGCAGGACCCACTCGTAACGCGTGCGGGAGAGCAGTGCGACCCGGTCGCCCGGCTCCACGCCCGCGGCGATCAGGCCCTTGGCGGCCCCGCGGACCTCCGCGAGGAACCGGGTGGCGGTGACGTCCGTCCAGACGCCGTCGACCTTGCGCCCCATCACGGCGACGTCTGGATGCTGGGAGGCGTTGCGGCGGATGAGATCCGTCAGGTTGCCGTCCGCGGGGACCTCGTACAGGGCCGGAAGGCTGAACTCGCGCAAGACTGCTGCTCCTCATCGGGCGCCGGCGCCACGGCTCTGTGTGATGCACCGGTGAAGTCCATGTTCGGGCAGGTGCTCAGTGGGGATGAGCACGACTGGACTGCCCGGACGTTACCCACCAGTACGCGGTTCCCGATAGGGGGTCCCGACCAGATGTTCCGTGCGTCACACATATGTGGCGGTGCTCTGCGCACAGTAATCCACCTGTTTCGCGACTCCCAAGTAACCGCAGGTGACACCCCCTAAGGTGGGCTCATGCGAGTCCATGTGGTCAGTGACGTACACGGCAACGCCGACGACCTCGCCAAGGCCGGAGAGGGCGCCGACGCCCTGATATGCCTCGGTGACCTGGTCCTCTTCCTCGACTACGCCGACCACAGCCGCGGGATCTTCCCCGACCTCTTCGGCACCGAGAACGCCGACCGGCTGGTCGAGCTGCGCACCGCCCGCCGCTTCGACGAGGCCCGTGACCTGGGGCGCCGCCTCTGGGCCGGGCTCGACGTCGACCGGGACACCGCCATCGAGGCCGCCGTGCGCCGCCAGTACGCCGAACTCTTCGCCGCCTTCCCCACCCCCACGTACGCCACCTACGGCAACGTCGACATCCCCCGGCTCTGGCCCGACTTCGCCGGGCCGGGCACGACCGTCCTCGACGGCGAGCGGATCGAGCTCGGCGGCCTCACCGTCGGCTTCGTCGGCGGCGGCCTGCGCACCCCCATGCGCACTCCGTACGAGATCTCGGACGAGGAGTACGCGGCGAAGGTCGAGGCGCTCGGGGACGTCGACGTCCTCTGCTCCCACATCCCGCCGGACGTGCCGGACCTGACCTACGACACCGTCGCCCGCCGCTTCGAGCGCGGCAGCCGGGCCCTGCTCGACGCGATCCACCGCGTCCGGCCCCGCTACGCCCTCTTCGGCCACGTCCACCAGCCGCTCGCGCGGCGCATGCGGATCGGCGCGACCGAGTGCGTGAACGTCGGCCACTTCGCCTCGACCGGCACACCCTTCGCGCTGGAGTGGTGACGGGGCCGGAGTCGGGGCGCGATAGCCTGCCGTAGGCACGACTGTGCCCTTTCACTTCCGCCGGACCGCACCGTGGAGGAGCCACCGCGATGGCCGAACACACCAGCTCGAGCATCACCATCGAGGCGGCACCGGCCGACGTCATGGGTGTGATCGCCGACTTCGCCCGCTACCCCGAGTGGACCGGCGAGGTGAAGGAGGCCGAGGTCCTGGAGACCGACGGCTCCGGCCGCGCGGAGAAGGTCCGGCTGCTCCTCGACGCCGGCGCCATCAAGGACGACCACACCCTCGCCTACACCTGGACCGGCGCCAACGAGGTCAGCTGGACCCTCGTCAAGTCGCAGATGCTCCGCTCCCTCGACGGCTCCTACCGGCTCGCCCCGCTCGACGGCGCCCGCACCGAAGTCACCTACCAGCTCACCGTCGACGTCAAGATCCCCATGCTCGGCATGATCAAGCGCAAGGCCGAGAAGGTCATCATCGACCGCGCCCTCGCCGGCCTGAAGAAGCGCGTCGAATCCGGCGCGTGACCCCTCGGAGGGCGCGGGTAACGTCCTCCGCATGCGGATCATCCTTGTCACAGGGCCCGGCGGCGCGGGGCGCACCACCGTCGCCGCCGCGACCGCCCTCGCGGAGGCGGGCGCGGGGAAGCGGGTGGCGCTCCTCTCCGAGGACGCCGACGCGAGCGTGGAAGGCGCAGGGCTCACGGTGCTGCGGCCCGATCCCGCGGCCGACTTCCGACGGGAGTTCCTCGGGTTCCAGGCGAGGTCGGCGGCCGCACTCGACCTCCTCGGTGCCGCGCCGTTCGAGGACGCGGAGCTGACGGAGCTGCCCGGCAGCCGACAGTTCGCGCTGCTGAGAGCGGTGCGCGACGCGGCCCGCGGCGATCACGACGTCGCCGTCGTCGACCTGCCGCCGACGGCGGACGCGCTCGCCGTCCTCGCGCTGCCCGAGCAGCTCCGCCGCTATGTGCGCCGCCTCCTCCCGCCCGAGCGGCAGGCCGCCCGCGCCCTGCGCCCGATGCTGGCGCAGCTCGCCGGCGTCCCGATGCCCGCGCAGTGGCTGTACGAGACGACCGGGCGCTGGGAGGCGGAGCTCGCCGCCGTCCAGGCAGTCGTCGAGGCCCCCGGGACCGGCGTCCGGCTCGTGTTCGAACCCGGCCCCGCCGCCGTCCGGGCCGTGCGCACCGCACGGCTGGGGCTCGCCCTCCAGGGCCTCGCGCTGGAGGCCGTCGTCGCCAACCGGCTGCTGCCCGCCGCGTCGGAGGACCCCTGGCTCGCCGGACTCACCGCCGAGCAGCACCGGCACCTGGCCGAGCTCCGTACCGCCACCGACGTCCTGTACGAGCTCCCGCACCTCGGGCGGGAGCCGCGCGGAGCCGAGGACCTCGCCCTCCTCGCGCCCGTACGGCCGGACGCCCCGCCCGTGCCCGTACCGCGCTGGCCCGTCGAGGACCGGCGGGACGAGGACGGCGTGCTCGTCTGGCACATCGCCCTGCCGGGCGCCGTCAAGGAGGAACTCGCGCTCGTCCGGCGCGGCGACGAACTGCTGCTGACCGTCGGACCCTTCCGCCGCAACATCCCCCTGCCGGGCGCCCTGCGCCGCTGCACCGTCACCGGGGCGGGCCTCGTCGACGGGGACCTCCGCGTGCGCTTCACACCCGACCCGGGACTGTGGCCGCGCAGTTCCTGAGGCCGTGTACCGTCGAAGTACCAGCCAGTGAGGAGTGCGCCATGAGCGATTCGGACGCCTGGGCCAAAGCGTGCGCCGAGGACCTGGACGCGGAGAAGGCCCGCCGCAGGGCGCAGCGCGGGGCGGAGCCGGGCTCGCCCACCGAGGAGTTCCGCAAGCTCTTCGAGGCCGTCGCCGACAAGGTCTCCGGTGGCCTCGGGAACCCCCTCGCGGGCCAGGCCGTGCAGACCGTGCAGCAGCTCGTCAACCAGGCGAAGGCCGTCGTCGAGCCCGTCGTCGAGCGCAACCCGCAGGTCTTCGACCACCTCGCCGCCGCAGGCAGCGAACTCCTCGCCGCCTACCGCTCGGCCGTCGAGGGCCACGAGACCCGCTGGACCCGGGGCGGCCCCGTGGCCGAGGACGACCCGCGCCGCGAAGCCGACGGGCCCCGGCCGGACGCCGACGAGCCGCGCAAGGACGACGAAGGGCCCGGAACCGGCCAGCACATCGACCTTGACTGATCAGTAGCCGTCCCGCCCTCGGGTACGGTGGGCCTTAGCGGGGCTCGACCGAAAACTGAGGGACACATGGGACTCACCATCGGCGTCGACATCGGCGGCACGAAGATCGCGGCCGGCGTGGTCGACGAGGACGGCAAGATCCTCGACACGCACAAGGTGCCCACCCCGCCGACCCCCGAGGGGATCGTCGACGCGATCAGCGCTGCCGTCTCCGAGGCCGGCAAGGGCCACTCGATCGAGGCCGTCGGCATCGGCGCCGCGGGCTACGTCGACGACAAGCGTGCCACCGTCCTCTTCGCGCCGAACATCGACTGGCGCCACGAGCCGCTCAAGGACAAGGTCGAGCAGCGGGTCGGCCTGCCCGTCGTCGTCGAGAACGACGCCAACGCCGCGGCCTGGGGCGAGTACAGGTTCGGCGCCGGCCAGGGCCACGAGGACGTCATCTGCATCACCCTCGGCACCGGCCTCGGCGGCGGCATCATCATCGGCAACAAGCTGCGCCGCGGTCGCTTCGGCGTGGCCGCCGAATTCGGCCACATCAGGGTCGTCCCCGACGGCCTGCTGTGCGGCTGCGGCAGCCAGGGCTGCTGGGAGCAGTACGCCTCCGGTCGCGCGCTCGTCCGGTACGCCAAGCAGCGCGCCAACGCCACCCCGGAGCGGGCGGAGATCCTGCTCGGTCTCGGCGACGGCACCCCGGAGGGCATCGAGGGCAAGCACGTCAGCCAGGCCGCCCGCGCCGGCGACCCGGTCGCCGTCGACTCCTTCCGCGAGCTGGCCCGCTGGGCCGGCGCCGGCCTGGCCGACCTGGCCTCGCTCTTCGACCCGTCGGCGTTCATCGTCGGCGGCGGCGTCTCGGACGAGGGCGACCTCGTCCTCGACCCGATCCGCAAGTCCTTCCGGCGCTGGCTGATCGGCGGCCAGTGGCGTCCGCACGCCCAGGTCCTCGCCGCCCAGCTCGGCAACAAGGCCGGCCTCGTCGGCGCCGCGGACCTGGCCCGCCAGGGCTGACCGCCGCACGAAGAAGCCCTCGAAGGCATACGCCGACCGCCCGCCGCGTCCCCACGGACCCGGCGGGCGGTCGGCGTATGTTGCCCGGCATGGCGATCAGCGCACTGCCCGAGTCGAGCACCGGGGACGACGGGTCGGCCGTCCTCCGGGTCATGAGCTACAACGTCCGCTCCCTGCGCGACGACGAGGACGCCCTCGCCCGGGTCATCCGCGCCTGCGCCCCTGACGTCGTCCTCGTCCAGGAGGCCCCGCGCTTCTTCCGCTGGCGCAAGCACGCCGCCCGGCTCGCCGCCAGGAGCAACCTCGTCGTCCTGGGCGGCGGCGCCCCCGCGGCCGGACCCCTGCTGCTCTGCTCCCTGCGCGCCACCGTCGAACGCACCGAGGACGTCCTGCTGCCGCTCACCCCCGGCCTCCACCGCCGCGGCCTGGCGACCGCCGTCGTCCGCTTCGCCGGGGCCCGGGTCGGGCTGATCAGCTGCCATCTGAGCCTGCGGAAGGACGAGCGGTACGCCCAGGCAGGCATGGTCCTCGACCGGGTCGCCGCCCTGGGCACCCCGTACACGATCGTCGCCGGCGACCTGAACGAACGCCCCGGCGGTCCCGCCTTCACGCGGCTGACCACGGAACTCCGGGACGGCTGGGAGGCAGCGCCCTGGGGCGGCGAGCACACCTGGACCCCCGGCGACCCCCACCAGCGCATCGACGCGATCCTGGCCACGCCGGGCGTCGAGTTCCTCGGCTGCGGCGTCCCCCCGCACCTCGACCCGGCGGACCTGCGGGCCGCCACCGACCACCTGCCGGTCCTCGCGGCGGTCCGCGTCCCCGCGACGGACTGAACGGCAGGCGCCGGTGCCCGCGCCACGTCTCCGGCGGCCGGAGCCCGGCGCGGCCGCCCTACACCCGTGCGCCTACCGGTGCGAGGGCGGCGCCGGGAGGGTCAGACGACCGCCCCGCGGCCCGGGTCGTCGAAGCCGTCGTCATCGTCGTCGTGCTTCATGCGGCCGACCAGGGTGGCGAAACCGCCCAGGAAGCCGCCGATGCAGAGGGTCGTCAGCCACCAGGTCATGTCCCACTGGAGGAGGACGGCCACCAGCATGAGGACCGGGCCGCCGACCACGGCGAGCCAGGCGAACCTGGTCGTCACGTCGGCCTCGGGCAGCGGGGGCGGCTCCGGCGGGACGAAGTGGCCCTCGTCGGAACCGCCCGCGGCGTCGTCCGGTTCGGCGGGCGCGTAGTCACGGGGTCCGGCGGGCCGCACCCCGGGCGCGAAGACGATCGAGCTGCCCAGCGCGGGCCGCTCCGGCCCGTCACCGGCCTCGGGCCCGTCGCCCGCCTCGGGAGCGTCGTCCGTCCCGGGCCCGCCCTCCGTCCCGGGCTCGTCCGAGGCCTTCGGCGGGGTCGTGTCCCCGGTGTTCGGCCGCGGCTTCCAGGGCGTGCCCTTCCCGACCGCGGGCCTCGGCCGCACGGGCCGGACCTCCCCGTCGGGCTCGTCGCCGTCCTCGTCCTCGGGCTCCGGCAGCGCCAGGTTCTCTATCGGCCGGAACGGCTTCGCCCCCGGCGGGTCCGCGGGCTCCTGGCCGTACCCGGCGACGATGGCGGCCCAGGCCGCCTCCTCGTCGATGGGCTGCGGCTCCCGCTCGCCGCCGTCCTGCTGTTCAGCCACCGCTCCTGCTCCCCTTTCCGTCGACAAGACCCGGCGCGAGGCGCTCGACGAAGGCCAGGCTCTCGTCGAAGATCCGCTCCGCGTCATGGTCCAACGTCGCGACGTGGTAGCTCTGTTCCAGCAGGATCTCCCGGACGTCGGTCGAGGAGATGCGGGAGAGGATCCGGGCCGAGTCGTCGGGCGGCACGACGTGGTCCTGGGGGCTGTGCAGCAGCACCACCGGCTGCGTGACCTGCGGAAGCTCCCCGTCCACGGTCCTGAAGAACTGGCGCAGGGAGTGCGCCGCGTGCAGCGGCACCCGGTCGTAGCCGACCTCGGCCACGCCCTCCTTGGCGATGTCGCTCGCGATGCCCTTGGTCGACGGGACCAGGTGCCGGACCACCGGCAGCGCGTGGGCCGCCAGGCCGTGCACCTTGTTCCCCGGGTTGACCAGGACGATGCCCTTCACCGCGTCCCCGTACCGGGCCGCGAGCCGCAGGGTCAGCGCCCCGCCCATGGAGAGGCCGAAGACGAAGACGGTCGTGCACCGGTCCAGGAGCTCGCGCAGCGCCCGGTCCACCTCCGCGTACCAGTCGTGCCAGGTGGTGACCTGCATGTCCTGCCAGCGGGTCCCGTGGCCGGGCAGCAGCGGCACCGACACCGTCAGCCCGCGCTCGGCCAGATACTCGGCCCACGGGCGCATCGACTGCGGGGAACCGGTGAATCCGTGACAGAGAAGGACGCCGACCTCTCCGCCTTCATGGCGGTACGGCTCGGCTCCGGGAAGGACCGGCACCGGGGTCTCCTGTTCGTTGCGACTCCGGCGTGTTCGGGGGCGCCGGAGCGACGGAAGATGGGGAAGGACCTTCACGTTACGCGACCGGACCGACACCGACCAGGGCCGTAGCGGAGGGCGTACGTCGGTACGGGATAAAGTCGGGGCCACGGCACACGGAAGGCATGGCGAGTTGATCTACGGCGCAATGAAGTTCTCCCTCGGAGGGTCTCTGAAGCTTGCCTTCCGGCCCTGGGTGGAGGGTCTGGAGAACATTCCCGCCGAAGGGCCGGCGATCCTGGCGAGCAACCACCTCTCCTTCTCGGACTCCTTCTTCCTCCCCGCCGTCCTCGACCGCAAGGTCACCTTCATCGCCAAGGCCGAGTACTTCACGACGCCCGGCGTGAAGGGCAAGCTCACCGCCGCCTTCTTCAAGGGCGTCGGCCAGCTCCCGGTGGACCGTTCGGGCGCCCGCGGCGCCGGCGAGGCGGCCATCAAGGCCGGCATCGAGGTCATCGAGGGCGGCGGCCTCTTCGGCATCTACCCCGAGGGCACCCGTTCGCCCGACGGCCGCCTCTACCGGGGCAAGCCCGGCGGTCTCGCCCGCGTGGCCCTGGCCACCGGCGCGCCGGTGATCCCGGTCGCCATGATCGACACCGAGAAGATCCAGCCGCCCGGCAAGGTCGTCCCCAAGCTGATGCGCCCCGGGATCCGGATCGGCAAGCCGCTGGACTTCACCCGCTACCAGGGCATGGAGGGGGACCGCTTCATCCTCCGCTCGGTGACCGACGAGGTCATGTACGAGATCATGAAGCTGTCCGGCCAGGAGTACGTCGACATCTACGCGACCGCCGCCAAGCGGCAGATCGCGGACGCGGAGAAGGCGGCCAAGGAGGCCGTCAAGGCCGAGATCGCCGCTCGGGAAGAGTCCGGCGCGTAGCTCCCCGCGAGGGTTTTCCAGGGGTGGGGGAGATGGCCAAGCGCGAGCGTGTCGTGCGCATGTCGGTCGAGCAGCCGCTGTGGCGGGCGCTGACCGGCTACCGCGTCCTGACGATGGTCTACGCGGTCCTGCTGTTCGTGTTCGGCCGGAGCGCGTTCGAGCGACCCTGGATCGTCGTCGGCTACCTGGCGGTGCTGTGCGTCTGGACCCTCGTCACCCTCCCCAAGGTGGCGAACGCGGCCAGCTGCACCAAGCGCTTCCTCGTCGCCGACCTCACCATCGCCCTCGTCGGCATCCTCCTCACCCCGCTCGCCGACGCCCAGGCCCAGACCGTCGACGGCCCCACGCTGCCGTCGATATGGACCGCGGGCTCCGTCCTCGCGTACGCGATCAAGGGCGGCTGGCGCTGGGCCGGAGTCGCCTCCTCCCTGGTCGCCGTCGCCAACATCGTCGAGCGCGGCCACCCCAGCCGCGACACCCTCCACAACGTGCTGCTCGTCTGCGTCGCCTCCATCGCCATCGGCTACGTCGTCGAGGTCGCCCGCGCCTCCGAGCGCACCCTCGCCCGCGCCCTGGAGATCGAGGCCGCCACCCGGGAACGGGAACGGCTCGCCCGCGACATCCACGACAGCGTCCTCCAGGTCCTCGCCATGGTGCAGCGGCGCGGCACCGCCCTCGGCGGCGAGGCCGCCGAACTCGGCCGGATGGCGGGGGAGCAGGAAGTGGCGCTCCGCACCCTCGTCGCCGGCGGGCTCGCCCGCCCCAGCCTGGTCTCCGAGGACGAGTCCGAAGGGGCGGTCGTCCGGATCGTCGAGGTCGACGAGGAGCCCGGCGACGACACACCCGTCGACCTGCGCCTGCTCCTCGCCCCGCGCGCCGGGGCCCGCGTCACCCTCTCCGAGCCGGGCGCCCCGGTCCTGCTGCCGGCGCCCGCCGCCCGGGAGCTGGCCGCCGCGGTCGGCGCCGCCCTGGACAATGTGCGGGTGCACGCGGGCGACGACGCCTGCGCGTGGATCCTGGTCGAGGACTGGCCGGACGAGGTGATCGTCACCGTCAGGGACGACGGCCCCGGCATCCCCGAGGGCCGTCTCACCCAGGCCGAGGGCGAGGGCCGGATGGGCGTCGCCCTCTCCATCCGGGGCCGGCTGCGGGATCTGGGCGGCACGGCCGAGCTGATCTCGGTACCGGGCCAGGGCACGGAAGTCGAGTTGAAGGTCCCACGGGGAAAGGCAGGGGAGAAGTGAGCGAGCAGCAGGCCGAGCGCCGGATCAGGGTGATGGTCGTCGACGACCATCCGATGTGGCGGGACGCGGTCGCCCGCGACCTCGCCGAGGCGGGGTTCGACGTGGTCGCCACCGCGGGCGACGGAGAGCAGGCCGTACGCCGGGCCACGGCGGCGACGCCCGACGTCCTCGTCCTGGACCTCAACCTGCCGGTCAAACCGGGCGTCCAGGTCTGCAAGGAACTGGTCGGCGCGCACCCGGGCCTACGCGTCCTCGTCCTCTCGGCGAGCGGCGAGCACGCCGACGTCCTGGAGGCGGTCAAGTCCGGCGCCACCGGCTACCTCCTCAAGTCGGCCAGTACGGAGGAGCTGACCGACGCCGTGCGGCGCACCGCCGTCGGCGACCCCGTCTTCACCCCCGGTCTCGCCGGGCTCGTCCTCGGCGAGTACCGCCGGCTCGCCTCCGAGCCCGCCCCGGCGGCCGGCGGCGGCGAACCGAAGGCCCCGCAGCTGACCGAGCGCGAGACCGAGGTCCTGCGGCTCGTCGCCAAGGGCCTCAGCTACAAGCAGATCGCCGAGCGCCTGGTGATCTCGCACCGGACGGTGCAGAACCACGTGCAGAACACCCTAGGCAAGCTCCAGCTGCACAACCGGGTGGAGCTCGTCCGGTACGCCATCGAGCGCGGGCTCGACGACGCCTGAGACGCCCGGCGGGGCGCTGGGCCGTATATTCGCGATATTCGTGCATATGCGGCCCAAGGCGACGAGGGGAAATCCGTGGAGATCCTGGCATTCGGCGTGCAGGCGGACGAGGAGCCCCTCATCGAGAAGGCGTTCGAGGGCCACCACGACGTCCGCTCCCTGAACGTCTTCCTCACCGAGGACACCGCCCCCATCGCGGCCGGCTACGAGACCGTCTCCACCAGCGTCAACTGCAGCCTCGACCACCGGGTCCTGCAGACCATCGCCGCCGGCGGCACCCGGATGATCGCCCAGCGCTCCACGGGCTTCAACAACATCGACCTGGACGTCGCCGAACGCCTCGGCCTCACCGTCGCCCGCGTCTCGAACTACTCGCCCTACTCCGTCGCCGAGTTCGCCTGGACCCTCGCGATGGCCGTCAACCGCCGCATCACCCGCGCCTCCATCCGCACGCGCGACTTCGACTTCCGCCTCGACGGGCTGATGGGCCGCGACCTGCGCGGCCGTACCGTCGGCGTCCTCGGCACCGGCAAGATCGGCGAGGCCTTCACCCGGATCGCCCACGGCTTCGGCATGAAGCTGCTCGGCTGGGACGTCGCCGAGAACCCCGCCTGCGCCGCGCTCGGCATGACGTACGTCGAGAAGGAGCGGCTCTTCGCCGAGGCCGACCTCATCAGCCTCCACGTACCGCTGCTCCCCGCCACCCGGCACCTCATCGACGCCGCCGCCCTCGCGTCCATGAAGAACGACGCGATCCTGGTGAACACCAGCCGCGGCGGACTCGTCGACACCGATGCCCTCGTCACCGAGCTCCGGGCCGGCCGCTTCGCCGGCGTCGGCCTGGACGTTTACGAGGCGGAGGCCGGGCTCTTCTTCCTCGACAAGTCCCTTGAGGTCGTCGAGGACGACACCCTCGCCCGCCTCGTCACCTTCCCGAACGTCCTGGTCACCTCGCACCAGGCCTACTACACCGTCGACGCGGTCGGCCAGATCATCGACACCACGGTCCGGAACGTCCTCGACTACACCGCCGGGCGGCGCAGCGAGAACGTCCTGGTCCCGAGGGACGCTCCCGCTGCCTAGACCAGTACCCCGGCGAGGAGCGAGGCCGTCAGGGCCGCACCGTCCATCGTGAGCACCGACTCCGGGTGGAACTGGACGCCCGCGAAGCCCGGTCCGCGCAGCGCGTGGACCTCGCCCGTGTCCTCGTCGCGGCTGACCTCGATCCGGTGCAGGGCGAGTTCCGTCGCGGACCGGTCGTCGCAGCGGGCCGTGAAGCTGTTGTAGAAGCCGACGGTCCGCTCCTGTCCGAAGAGGTCGATCCTCAACTGGGCCCCCTGGAAGGGGGTCCGCTTGCGGACGATCTCCAGGCCGAGCTCGGCGGCGATCAGCTCGTGCCCGAGGCAGACGCCGAGCAGGCCGTGGCGGTGGTCCCGCACCAGCTCGGCCGTCAGGGCGCGCAGGAAGCGCATCTTGGGGTCGGCGGTGTCCGAGGGGTTCCCGGGGCCGGGGCCGAGCACGACGGGCCCCTCGTGGGCGAGCGCCAGCTCCCGCAGTCCCGGCTCGTCGTAGCGGAGCACCGACACCTCGAGGCCCGACGAGCGCAGCACGTGCGCCAGCATCGCCGTGAACGTGTCCTCGGCGTCGATCACGAGCGCGTGCCCGGCCAGCTCCGCCGACCTGACCTGCATCTTCAGCCAGAACGGCGCGAGGTCCGCCCGGCGCGCGTCCAGGGCGGCCCGCACCCGGGGATCGTCCGCGAGCCGCACGGGCGCCGGGGCGTCGCCGCCGGCCGGCCGGCCCTCCCGCACACCGAGCGCGGTGAGCACTCCGGCGGCCTTGGCGTGCGTCTCGGCCACCTCGCCGGCGGGTTCCGAGTGCCGGACGAGGGTCGCCCCGACGGGCACCCGCAGCCGCCCTCCCGCGTCGATGTCGGCGGTGCGGATGAGGATGGGGGAGTCGAGCGTCTGCGCCCCGCTCTCGTCCGTGCCGAGCAGCGCGAGCGCGCCCGCGTAGTAGCCGCGGCCGCCGGTCTCGTGACGCTCGATCACCCGGCAGGCGTTCTGGACGGGCGAGCCGGTGACGGTCGCCGCGAACATCGTCTCCCGCAGCACCTCCCGCACGTCGAGCGAGGACCGTCCGCGCAACTCGTACTCGGTATGCGCGAGATGGGCCATCTCCTTCAGGCGCGGGCCGATCACCACCCCGCCCATGTCGCCCACCGTGCACATCATCTTCAGCTCCTCGTCGACCACCATGGAGAGCTCCTCCGTCTCCTTGCGGTCGGCGAGGAAGGCGAGCAGGCCCTCGGCGGTCGGGGCGTCACCGGCCGGGTAGCGGTACGTGCCGCTGATCGGGTTCATCACGACCGTCCCGCCCGACATCCGCACGTGCACCTCGGGGCTGGCCCCGACGAGCGTCCGGTCGCCGGTGTGCACGACGAACGTCCAGTACGCGCCCCGCTCGCCCGCGAGCAGCCGCCGGAACAGGGCGAGCGCGTCGGCCCGCCCGAAGCCGTGGATCTCGCCGGTGTAGGTGCGCCGGATGACGAAGTTCGCCCCCTCGCCCGAGCCGATCTCCTCGTCGATGACCCGGCGCACCGTCCCGGCGTACTCCTCGTCGGAGACGTCGAACCGGCCGTCCTCGACCGTCACGTCGTGCGCGGGAAGCGCTTCGAGGGCGTCGGTGAGCGCCAGCTCGTACGACTCCTCGGCGACGAGCACGGAGAGCGGGGTGCCGTCGTCACGGACGTCGAAGCCGCGCTCCCGGATCTGCCGGAAGGGCACGAGCGCGAGCGTCGGGAGTGGTCCCACCGGCAGGTCCGCGAGGCGCTCGGCCTCGTGGACGGGGCCGATCAGGACCTCGACGGTGTCGTGGTCGCGGCCCGGGGTGCGCCTGCGCAGCAGGGCGAAGGGAGGGCAGTCGTCGTCGAGGAGACGGGAGAGGTCCATGGGGTGCGTCGTTCCTTCCGGTGGAGTGCGGAGGGGAACGGCCCGGGTACGAGAAAGGCCGCCCCTCGGGGCGGCCTGTGTGCGTTCGCTGTACGCGCAGTCAGTGGGCCGCCGGATGAGCGGTCCACCACCAGTTCTGGATCTGAGGCGCGAACATGCGAGCACTGTAACGCAGCCGGGCACGGAACGGGGCCCGGTCCGCACCCTGGACGGTGCGGGCCGGGCCCCGGAGGCCGTGGGCCGACTACCCGATCAGAAGATCAGGTTGTAGATCTGCCAGCCGCTGCCGACCTGCGCACGCGGCGGGAACGGTGACGTCGGGCTGCCGTTGTTGGCGTACAGCCACAGCGCACCCGCTCCGTCCCGGGCGATGACGTCCGGACGGCCGTCCGTGTTCAGGTCGCTCGGGCCGAGGACCGTGTTGTACGTCTGCCAGCCGGTGCCGATCTTGAGCCGGGGCCCGAACGGCTTGGATGCCACGCCGGTGCCGTTGTACAGGTACAACGCGCCCGTCGTGTCGCGGCCCATGACGTCGGGCTTGCCGTCACCCGTGAGGTCACCGGTGCTGACGATGCTGTTGTACGTCTGCCAGCCCGTACCCACCTTCAGGCGCGGCCCCAGCGGCGAGCTCGGGTTCCCGGTGCCCGGGTACAGCCACAGCACGCCCGAGCTCTCCCGCCCGATCACGTCGGGCATCCCGTCGCCGGTCTGGTCCCGCACACCGACGACCTGGTTGAACACACCCCACCCGGTGCCCGCCTTCACCCGCGTCTTGAACGGCTGCGACGGGTTCCCACTGGCCGGGTAGTACCACAGCGCCCCGCTCGGCTCCCGCGCGATCACATCGCCCGTACCGTCCGCCCGCAGCGCCGTCAGCGGCGTCACCAGGTTGTACGCGTTCCACCCCGTCCCCACCTTGTACCGCGCCAGGAACGGCGCGGAGGCCTTCCCGGTGCCCTGGTACTGCCAGAGCACACCGGAGCCGTCACGGGCGAGGAGGTTGTAGCGGTTGGTGGTGGAGACGGGCGCCTTGGTGGCGACCTCCTTCACGTCGCTCGCCTTCACCCACGCCAGGCGGTGGTTGTAGCGGATCGGGATGAAGATGTTGGTCTTGCCCTCGACCCGCGTGCCGTCGACGTTGTACGCGCTGTAGTAGTAGTCGCCCGGCACGGCGTTGCCGGCCTTCGCGTACATCTGCCCGGCGGCGAGGCTGTACTTCGTCAGCGACGCGTTGTTGCTCGCCTGTACCGGGACACCCGTGCCGGTGTAGGCGGCGTCCTCGGGGTAGGCGCGGCCGTAGACCGGGATCGAGGTGGCGCCGTCCTTGGCGGTGATCGCCGTCTGGGCGGTCGTGCCCACGGGCGCGGTGAACTGGCCGCCCGGGTTGCGGAACCACGCCTTCTTGCCGCCGTACCAGATGGCGGTCCAGTCGGTCCCCGAGGTGCCGGCGACGACGTAGGTGCTGCCGGCCGTGACCTTGTTGCCCCAGTTCGATCCCTGCGACCACAGGGACGAGAAGTACGGGTCGGTCAGGGACTTCGCCGGGTCGGCCACCGGCTCCGAGTAGAGGTAGCCGAAGTTGACCGGCTGGGCGGGGGCCGTCTTGGTGGTGCCGTCCTCCGTGTACGTCAGCGTCGGCTGGTTGGCCGAGGTGAACGGCGGGACCACGCGCACGAGCTGGCCGGTCTGGAGCAGGCCGCCCGCGCCGCCGGCGCCGGTGGGCGCGCCGAGCAGGGCCATGAAGCGGTTCCAGTCCCAGAACGGGCCCGGATCCCAGTGGTCCTGGACCTTGGTGTCCAGGATGCTGGGCACGTCGTCGTGACCGATCACGTGCTCGCGGTCGAGCGGGAGCGAGAACTTCGCCGCCAGGTACTTCACGAGGGCCGCGGAGGACTCGTACTGCGGCTCGGTGTACCAGCCGCCACCGCCCTTGATGGCGTAGCCCTCGTGCTCGATGCCGATCGAGTGCATGTTCACGGTCTTGTTGCCCGCGTGGTACGCCTCGTTCTTGGTCTCGACCATCTGGGTCACGCGACCGTCGTTGCGCACGATGTAGTGGGCGCTGGCGTAGCTGGTGGGGTTCTTGAAGACCGTCACCGCCGCGTCGTGGCTGCCCTCGATGTCGTGGATGACGATCTGGCGGACGTCGAAGCCGTTCGCGGGACGGCTCGCGATGTTGTAGTTGCCGTCGTTCTGCGAGTAGGCGGCCGGATCGAAGGTGCAGACCAGGCCCGACGGGCACTCGACCGGCGGGTTCTCGGTCGTGCTCGCGAAGCCCGCCGCGAGCGGCACGTTGGACGGCTGCACCGGATTCACCGACGGATCCGCCGGCAGGACGACCTGCTCGCCGTCCGCGGTGACCTCGCGCTCACCCGTCTTGATCGACTCGAAGACGCGCTTCGCGAAGAGGTCGGCGCCCTTCCGGTCGGTCGACTGGCTGTAGCGGGCCACGGCCGGGTACCAGTCGCCCGCGTCGTCGGAGAGCTCGGCGCCGGCCTGCTTCTGGTACTCGGCGAGCAGGGCGGCCCCGGCGCGGATCGACGCCGCGCTGTCCTTCTGGACGGAGTCGGTCGAGCTGTCGATCAGCTCGGCGGCCTTGTCCAGGGTGTGGAGGGTGGGGTCGGCGGTGTCGACCGGCTTCTCGGGGAGAGCGGCCAGCGCCTTCTGCTTGTCGAACTTCTTCTCGATGCGAGGGTCGCCGCTTCGGTTCATGAGGTCGAGCAGGTGCTCGTCCGTGTCCCGCTCGACGTCCTCCGGGTCGACCTTGGTCAGACCCATGACGTTGTACGCGCCCGTGGTGCTGGGCACGCCGTCGTGCGACTCCCACCGCGTCTGGCGGTACGACACCGCCATCAGCACGCTCTGCGGCACGTCGAACTCGCGTGCCGCGTTTGCGAACTGCGCCTGGAGGGAAGGGTCACCTCCGGACGTGTCGCCGGCCGCGCCGAGGAGGCCCGGAGAGGCGACCGCGATGGTGCCGATCGTGGCGGTGGCGACGACGGCTGCCGCCGCTCCGTACAAGAGTCGTTTCTTCTTGCGGTCCCTGCGGTGCCTCTGGGTCACGCCCACCCCTGTGGTTCGACTGTGTTCTTGTGAAACGGGCCAGAGGGTAACACCACTCGAAGGCGTGAACGGCACCGGGTGACATTTCGGGCGTGCGTCTCAGCCACTGGTCAGGGGGACAGGACCGGACGAAGAACCCCGTAATGTGGTGCGCGTGACCGTGAACGCTGATTCCCACGCCGTCGCCGAGGCGACCTGGCGAGACCTGCCCGCGGCGCAGCAGCCCGAGTACCCCGATGCCGAGGCTCTGCGCGATGTGATCGCGGACCTCGAGTCGTATCCTCCGCTCGTCTTCGCCGGCGAGTGCGACCAGCTGCGCGCCCGGATGGGAGCCGTCGCCCGTGGCGAGGCGTTCCTGCTCCAGGGCGGCGACTGCGCCGAGGCCTTCGACGCCGTGTCCGCCGACCACATCAGGGCCAAGCTCAAGACGCTGCTCCAGATGAGCGCCGTCCTCACCTACGCGGCCTCCGTGCCGGTGGTGAAGGTCGGCCGCATCGCCGGCCAGTACTCGAAGCCCCGCTCCAAGGGCACCGAGACGCGCGACGGGGTGACCCTGCCGACGTACCGGGGCGACTCGGTCAACGGCTTCGACTTCGACGAGAAGTCCCGCATCCCGGACCCCGAGCGCCTGAAGCGGATGTACAACGCGTCCGCCTCGACGCTCAACCTGGTGCGCGCCTTCACCACCGGTGGATACGCCGACCTGCGCCAGGTGCACGCCTGGAACCAGGACTTCGTGAAGTCGTCCCCCTCGGGCCAGCGCTACGAGGCGCTCGCCCGCGAGATCGACAACGCGCTGAACTTCATGAAGGCCTGCGGCACCGACCCGGCCGAGTTCAAGGCGGTCGAGTTCTACGCCTCCCACGAGGCGCTGCTGCTCGACTACGAGGGTGCCCTGACCCGTACGGACTCGCGCACCGGCAGGCTGTACGACACCTCCGGTCACATGGTCTGGGTCGGTGAGCGCACCCGTCAGCTGGACCACGCGCACATCGAGTTCTGCTCGCGGATCGCCAACCCGATCGGCATCAAGCTCGGCCCGACCACCACGGTGGACGAGGCGCTGACGTACATCGACCGCCTCGACCCGGACCGCGAGCCGGGCCGGCTGACCTTCATCGTCCGCATGGGCGCCGACAAGGTCCGCGACAAGCTCCCCGAGCTGGTCGAGAAGGTCACCGCGTCGGGTGCGGTCGTCGCGTGGGTCACCGACCCGATGCACGGCAACACCTTCGAGGCCGCCTCCGGCCACAAGACGCGTCGATTCGACGACGTGCTCGACGAGGTCAAGGGCTTCTTCGAGGTCCACAAGGGTCTCGGCACCCACCCGGGCGGCATCCACGTCGAGCTCACCGGTGACGACGTCACCGAGTGCGTGGGCGGCGGCGACGAGATCTTCGTCGACGACCTGCACCAGCGCTACGAGACGGCCTGCGACCCGCGCCTCAACCGGAGCCAGTCGCTCGACCTGGCGTTCCTGGTGGCGGAGATGTACCGCGATCAGTAAGTAGATACCCACGACGATGGGGCGCGGATCCATGTGATCCGCGCCCCATCGTGGTATCGGGGGCTTTTGGGGCTCCGGGCCGCCGGGTAAGGTTAGGTTAGCCTTATCGATCTCGGCGGGAGGTGAACCGCGTGTACGTCTGCTCATGCTTCGGTGTCACGGAGAAGCAGGTCAAGGACCACGCGGACGCGGGCGCCTGCACTCCCCGCCAGATCGCATCCGCCTGCAAGGCCGGAACGGACTGCGGTTCCTGTGTCCGTCGCATTCAGGCCATTCTCGGGCGCGGCAACTGCCCGCGACGGGAGCTCGTGGACCAGGGCATGCCCGCCCTGGCCTCCGAGAGTGACACCGTCGCGGAACTCGGCGAAGCGGCCTGAGGGACTCCCCGGACTAGCTCGGCTGCTCGATCAGCGTCGAGATGTAGAGCGCCTCGCCCAGGGACTCGATCAGCTCCAGCTGCGTGTCCAGGTAGTCGATGTGGTGCTCCTCGTCGGCGAGGATCTCCTCGAAGAGGTTGGCCGACGTGACGTCCCCCTTGGCGCGCATCACCTCGATGCCCCGCTTGAGGCGGTCGATCGCCTCCACCTCGACCTGGCGGTCCGCCTGGAACATCTCGGTGATCGTCTGGCCGACGCGCACGTGGAAGAGCCGCTGGTAGTTGGGCAGGCCGTCGAGCATCAGGATGCGCTCGGTCAGCTTGTCCGCGTGCTTCATCTCGTCGATGGACTCTTCACGGGTGTACTTGGCGAGCTTCGTCCACCCCTTGTTGTCCTGGATGCGGTAGTGCAGCCAGTACTGGTTGATGGCCGTCAGCTCGCCGGTCAGCTGCTCGTTGAGGAATTCGAGGACCTCGGGGTCGCCCTGCATCGCAGAGGCTCCTTCCACTTCCACGCTGTGTGTATACGCCGTCACTGGGCAGGATGGCCGCATCCTCGCACCCCGAATGGGGGGCGTCCAGTAAGTGCAGGCTTAGTCGGACTTGCCCGAATCGGATCGGGTGGAAGGTCGGCTGGTCATGACCACCCCTCGCCGTCTGTCACCATGGATGACATGGGTCAGCCGGAGAGCGGAGTACACCGGGAAGCGGGGCAGCCGGATCGTTCGCCGGATCTTCCGCCGGGCCAGCGGCTCCAGCGCGGCTGGCCGGTCACCCACTACGGGCCCGTACCCAAGTTCAAGCCGGACCGCTGGGAGTTCCGCGTCTTCGGGGCGACGGCCGACGGCGACAAGCGGTGCTGGAACCACGAGGAGTTCTCGGCGCTCCCGTTCTCCTCGGTCGTGGCCGATCTGCACTGCGTCACGAAGTTCAGCATGCTCGGCTCCGAATGGGGCGGCGTGGCGGCCCGTACGATCCTGGAGCTCGCCCCGCCGGCGCCCTCGGCCACCCATGTGATGGTCTGGGCCGAGTACGGCTACAGCGCCAACATGCGGCTCGCCGACTTCGCCGCCGACGGCACGATCTTCGCCACCCACAAGGACGGGGAGCTGCTCACCGCCGAGCACGGCTTCCCGCTCCGCCTCGTCGTCCCGCACCTGTACGCCTGGAAGGGCCCCAAGTGGGTCCGCGGCGTGGAGTACATGGCCGCCGACCGCCGGGGCTTCTGGGAGGAGCGCGGCTACCACAACCTCGGCGACCCGTGGACGGAGCAGCGCTACTCGTACCAGGAGGAACCGGGAGACGGCCCGGAGCTGTAGCGGCTCCGGACCGTCGAGGGTCCCTCGGCGCGGTCGTCCCGCGTTGGTTCAGTGGTGGTACTGGTGGACCACCGCGTGGCCCTTGCCGCGGCCGATCATCCACTTGTTGACCGGCGTCGTGATCACGAAGGCGGCGGCGAGCGCGATGGCGAGCACGATCCAGAACAGCGGCTCGGAGAGGTGCGCGTCCATGGCGCCGGGCCAGAGCGCGATCACGCCGTTGTCGATGATCTCCATGACCGCGATGGAGAGGGTGTCGGCGGCGAGGGCGACCTTGAAGGCCGTCTTGAAGTCGACGCCGGCGGCCAGGATGCCGCGCAGGGTCAGCGCGTAGCCGAAGAAGAAGGCCAGGATGATCGCGAGGATCATCGTCTGCGTGTTGCCCCAGCCGAACGCGGTGCCGATGATCATGCCGAGGACCTCGCCGATGGCGCAGCCGGTGAGGCAGTGCAGCGTGGCCTTCGCGGCCATGGCCCAGGAGACCTTGCCCATGGCGTGACCCTCGTGACCCTGGTGGCCCTCATGGCCGTGGTGGCCCTGGTGGTCGGCGTGCCCCACATGCCCTGCGTGTCCCGCGTGGTCCGTGTGGGCGGAGTGGCTCGCGTGGCCCGCGTGGCCGGTGTGTGCCGTGTGGTCCCCGTGGGCCGCGTGGTCCGTGTGGGTGCCGTGGTCGTGATGGGTGTGCGGGTCGTGCTGCATCGGGTGCCCCCCATGGTCGGGTAGCGGTGCCTGCCTTCACAGGAACCGTATACCCCCCTGGGGTATTCCTCAACGGGAATGCGGGTCAGTCCCGGAGCTTCTTCAGCAGCTCCACGTCCGCGAGGTGACCGGCCTTGCCGCCGGGGGTCTCGATGATCAACGGTACGCCGTCGGTCGCCGGATGCCGGAGGAGATTGCGGAAACCGTCCTCGCCGATGTGGCCGATGCCGATGTTCGCGTGGCGGTCCTTGCGGGCGCCGACGACGTCCTGGGAGTCGTTGGCGTGGATCAGTCTCAGCCGCCCCTCGCCCACGGTCGCCACCAGCTGGTCGAGGGTCTGCGCGGCGCCGTGCGGGCCGGTCAGGTCGTGGCCCGCGGCGAAGACGTGGCAGGTGTCGAGGCAGATCCCGAGCTTGGGGTGGTGGTCGAGGGCGTCGAAGTACGGCCCGAAGTCCTCCGCGCGCGAGCAGAGCGAGAAGCCCTGGCCCGCCGTCGACTCCAGGAGGAGGTACGGGTCGTCCTCGTGCGACAGCTCGTCGAGGAGCGGCAGCATCCGCTCCCGCACCTGGGCCAGCGCCACCGCGCGCGGGCGGCCGCCGGTGGCCGAACCGGTGTGCACGACCACGCCCTTCGCGCCGATCTCCCGGCCCCGCCGCAGCGAGTGCCGCATCGACTCGACCGACTTCTCGACGGTCGCCTCGGTGTGGGAGCCGAAGTTGATCAGGTACGGGGCGTGCACCCAGGCCGAGAGGGACTCGGCCTCGCACTCGGCCCGGAACCGCTCGTCCTGGGCCGGGTTGCCGACCGGGGTGGCCCAGCCACGCGGGTTGGCGACGAAGACCTGGACGGCCTCGGCGCCGAGCTCACGGGCGTAGCCGAGGCCGATCGTGGCGAGGCCACCGGCCACGGGGACGTGGCCGCCGACGGGGTTGCGCATCAGTCTCTACAGTCCCTTGATCGTGATCGTGACGGTGGAGCCCTCGGGGGCGGTCGCGCCGCCCTCCACGGACTGGCCGGACACCGTGTCGCCGAGATAGGGGAAGGACTTGTCGACCTTCACCTCGAAGCCCGCGTCCTCCAGGGCCGCGCGCGCCTCCGCGGTCGTCTCGCCCGTGACGTCCGGGACCTCGATCAGCCGGGGTCCCTTGGAGACGGTGAGGGTGATGGTGTCGCCCTCGGCGGCGCGGCTGCCCTCGGCGAGGGACTGGGCGGCGACGGCGCCGGCCGCCTCGGGTGAGTTGACCCGCTCCGGGGCGACCTTCACGGTGAGTCCGGCCTCCTGGAGCGCGGCCGTGGCGTCGGCGACCGTCTCGCCGGTGACGCCGGGCACGTCGATCGGGGAGCCCTTGCTGACCACCAGGGCGACGGCCGAGTCCGGGGAGCGTTCGGTGCCGGGCTCCGGGTCGGAGCCGATCACGGCACCCTGTGCCACGGAGTCGCTGAACTCGGTGGTGACCACACCGGGCACCAGGCCCTCCCGCTCAAGGAGGCGCTTGGCCTCCGCGAGCGGCTTGTTCCTGATGTTGGGCACCTTCACGACCTCGGGGCCGCGGGAGAGCGTCAGGACGACCGTGCCGTTGCCCCGGAGGCGCTCGCCGGGTGCCGGGTCGACGGCCATGACGGTGCCGCGCCCGTACACGTCGCTGAAGGCGCGCTTCGTCGAGCCGACCTCCAGGCCTGCGTCGGCGATCCGCTGCGTCGCGACGGCCTCGGTCTGTCCGAGGACGGCCGGGACGCGGGTGAACTGGCCCGAATTGATGTACCAGACGCCGGTGCCAAGGCCCAGCGCGAGCAGGACGCCGACGACGGCGAGCAGCGGGCCGCGCGGGGGCCGCCGGCGGGTCGCGGGGGGCGCCTCCGGCGCCGGCATGCGGTTCGTGAGCAGCACCTGCCCGGCGTCCGCCGCGGCCGTCGCGGCGCGGGCGATCACGCTGGTCCGGTCGTCGGCGGTGTCCCGGTCCTCGGACCGCGCCTGCGGGGGTACGGCGTCGAGCTGGTCGTCGCCGAGCGCGGCGCGGGCCTCCCGGAGCAGCGCGAGCAGCGCCACCGCGTCGTACGGGCGGACGTCGGGGTTGCGGGCGGTGGCCGTCGCGACCAGCTCGTCCAGCTCCAGGGCGAGCCCGGGGACGGTGGCCGACGGGGCCGGCACGTCGGTGTTGAGGTGCTGGTAGAGCACCTGGGCCGGGGTGTCGCCCCCGTGCGGCTTCGCGCCGGTCAGCATCTCGTACAGGACGACACCGCAGGCGTACACGTCGGCGCGGGTGTCGGCGGTGCCGAGCTCGATCTGCTCCGGTGCCAGGTACGAGACCGTGCCGAGCACCGAGCCGGTCGTCGCGGTCGCCGAACCCACCGCCCGCACCAGACCGAAGTCCGCGACCTTGACCCGCCCGTCGTCCCCTATCAGGACGTTCTCCGGCTTGATGTCCCGGTGCACGAACCCCGCCCGGTGCGCCGCGCCCAGCGCGGCGAGCATCGGCTCCAGGATGTCGAGGGCCGCCCTGGGCGCCAGCGCGCCGCGCTCCCGCAGGACGTCGCGGAGGGTGCAGCCCGCGACGTACTCCATCGCCAGGTACACGTACGCGCCCTCGGCGCCCTGGTCGAAGACGCCCACGACGTTCGGGTGGGCGAGCCGGGCCACCGACTTCGCCTCGCGGATGAAGCGCTCCACGAACGTGGCGTCGGCGGCCAGCGCCGGATGCATCACCTTGAGGGCGAGCACCCGGTCGAGGCGGACGTCCACGGCCCGGTAGACCGTGGCCATCCCGCCGACGGCGATGCGCGCGTCGACGCGGTAGCGGCCGTCGAGCAGCCGCCCGACGAGGGGGTCCTGAAGGGTCGTGTCCACGGCGTCGAGTCTACGAGCCGTGGACACGCCCCCCGCCCGGACGGGCGGGTACTGCAGCGCAGCTGTGACGAGCGCCCCAGCCGCCCGGACTCAGAACGCGGGACGTTCCGGGTCCAGGTGCGCACGGCCCTCCGCGGGGGAGGAGGCCTCCGCGAAGTGGCGGCGCGGGATCCGGCCGGCGCGGTGGGCGAGGCGGCCGGCCTCGACGGCGTGCCGCATGGCCGAGGCCATGAGGACGGGCTCCTGGGCGCGGGTCACGGCGGAGGCCAGCATGACCGCCGCGCACCCGAGCTCCATGGCGAGCGCCGCGTCCGAGGCGGTGCCCGCGCCGGCGTCGAGGATGACCGGCACGCCGGCGCGCTCGACGATGAGCTGGAAGTTGTGCGGGTTGCGGATGCCGAGGCCCGAGCCGATGGGGGAGCCGAGCGGCATGATCGCCGCGCAGCCGACGTCCTCCAGCTTCCGGGCGAGGACGGGGTCGTCGTTGGTGTAGGGCAGGACGGTGAAGCCGTCGTCGACGAGGGTCTCCGCCGCGTCGAGGAGTTCGACCGCGTCCGGCAGGAGGGTCCGCTCGTCGGCGACGACCTCCAGCTTGATCCAGTCGGTGCCGAGCGCCTCCCGGGCGAGCCGGGCGGTCAGGACCGCCTCGCCGGCCGTGAAGCAGCCCGCGGTGTTGGGCAGGACCCGGATGCCGAGCCGTTCGAGCACGGAGAGGACCGAGCCCTGGACGGTCGGGTCGAGGCGCCGCATGGCGACCGTCGTGAGCTCCGTACCGCTGGCGATCAGGGAGCGTTCCAGGACGTCGAGGCTGGGCGCGCCGCCGGTGCCCATGATGAGGCGGGAGGAGAACTCCGTACCGCCGAGCAGGAAGGTGTCGTCGGACATCGGGCTCAGCCTCCCTGCACCGCGGTGATGACTTCGATCCGGTCGCCGTCGCCGAGCAGTGTCGCGGCCCATTCGCCGCGCGGCACGACCGTCTCGTTGAGGGCGGCGGCGACCCCGGAGCGCGCCGTGGTCAGGGTGGCCACGAGGGTGTCCAGGGAGACGGGGCCGGAGAGTTCGCGGGGTTCTCCGTTCACGGATACGGACAGGCTCATACGGGCTGCTCCAGACGTACGGAGGAGAAACGGCGGGGGGTGAAGGGGCGTGCCTCGTCGGGGAGGACGCCCGTGGTGAGGACCTCGGCCATGACGTCGCCGGTGACGGGGGTGAGCAGCACCCCGTTGCGGTAGTGGCCGGTGGCCAGGTGCAGGCCGGGCAGGGAGGTGGGGCCGAGCATCGGCGCGTTGTCCGGCGAGGCGGGCCGCAGTCCGGCCAGCGTCTCGGTGAGCGGCAGCTCGGTGATCCCGGGGACGAGCTCGTGGGCGTCGCGCAGCAGTTCGTACACGCCGCCCGCCGTCACCGTGGTGTCCCAGCCGAGTTCCTCGCTGGTGGCGCCGACGACCAGTTCGCCGTTCTCGCGGGGCACCAGGTAGACGTGGCTGCCCCGGACGACGGCCCGGACGGTCCGGGAGAGGAACGGGGCGTACGCGGCGGGCACGCGCAGCCGCAGCACCTGGCCCTTGACCGGGCGTACGGGCGGCAGCACCTCGTCCGGCACGCCCGCGAGCCGCCCGCTCAGGCTGCCGGCGGCGAGGACGACCTGGTCGGCGGTCAGTTCGCCGCCGCCGGCGAGCACGGCGCCGCGGGCCCGGTCCCGAACCACCGTCAGTCGTTCGGCGAGGGTGCGGTGGAAGACCACCCCGGCCCGTTCGCAGGCGACGAGGAGCGCGGCGGCGAGCCGGCGCGGGTCGACCTGGTGGTCGCCGTCCACCCGCAGGCCGCCGCGCACCCCGGGGGCGAGCATCGGTTCCAGGCGGCGGCACTCGCGCCCGCTGAGCCACTCGGAGGTGAGCCCGCAGCGGGTCTGGAGGGCGTGCAGTTCGCGCAGGTGGGCCCGGTCGTCGGCGTCGAGGGCGACGGCGAGGGTGCCGCAGGAGCGGTGGCCGACGTCGTGGCCGGCGGACTCCTCCAGTTCGGCGACGAACGCGGGGTAGCGGGCTGCGGAGGCGAGGTTGAGACCGAGCAGGGTCTCCTCGCCGTAGTGGAGTTCGGTGACGGCGGCGAGCATGCCGGCCGCGACCCGTGCGGCCCCGCCGCCCGGGTCCGGGTCGACGACGGCGGTGCGCAGTCCGCGCTGCGCGGCCCGCCAGGCCGTGACCAGGCCGATGATGCCGCCCCCGATCACGAGGACGTCGGATCCGGAATCGGATGCTCCGTCGTCGCTGAGGACATCGGAAGAACGCATGGGCGTCCAGCCCCTCCCTTCGCCGGCATGACCCGGATCAGGTTCGTACGGTCGGAGGCCGGTACAGCCTCCCTCTCAGCCCGGTCGTCCGGGCTCCCGCGAGTGCTTTACGCCCGCCAGACTAGCTTCCGTCGCGGAGGCGTCACAGACCCCTCCCTTCCTGATGATCCGTCAGATACGTAAGGTGGTCGGGTGAGCGAGCAGAAGCAGGCCCAGGAGCGCGTCGTGATCGTGGGGGCGGGGATGGCGGGCGTCCAGACCGCCGTCGCCCTGCGGGAGCAGGGCTTCACCGGCCCCGTGACCCTCATCGGGGCCGAACCCCACCAGCCCTACGACCGACCCCCGCTCTCCAAGGCGATCCTCCTCGGCAAGGCCGAGGACTCCGCCTTCGACGTCGACTTCGAGGACCTCGGGATCGAACTCCGCCTCGGCCTCGACGTCACCGGCCTGCGCGCCGCCGACCACGAGATCGACACCGAGGCCGGACCCGTCGGATACGACGCCCTGGTCCTCGCCACCGGCGCCCACCCGATCACCCTGCCCGGCGCCGAGGGCGTCCCCGGCGTCCATCTGCTGCGCACCCTCGACGACGCCGTGCGCCTCGGGCCCGTCCTGGAACGGCGACACGCCGTCGTGGTCGTCGGCGCCGGCTGGATCGGCGCCGAGTTCGCCACGGCCGCGCGCGAGGCCGGCTGCGCCGTCACCGTCGTCGAGGCGGCCGACCTCCCCCTCACCGGCGCCCTCCCCGCCGAGGTCGCCGCCCCCATGGCCGAGTGGTACGCGGGCAACGGCGCCGAACTCCTCACCCACGCGCGCGTGGACACCGTCGAACCCGGCCGGGTCGTCCTCGCCGACGGCCGCGCCCTGCCCGCCGACGCCGTCGTCGTCGGCATCGGCGCCCGCCCCGCCACCGGCTGGCTCGCCGGCTCCGGCGTCGCCCTCGACCCGAGCGGCGCCGTCACCGCCGACGACCGGCTGCGCACCTCCCTGCCCGACGTGTACGCCGTCGGCGACTGCGCCTCCTTCCCCTCCGCCCGCTACGGCGAGCGGCTCCTCGTCCACCACTGGGACAACGCGCTCCAGGGCCCCCGCACGGTCGCCGCGACGATCACCGGAGCGGACTCGGGGCCGTACGACCCCGTGCCGTACTTCTGGTCCGAGCAGTTCGGCCGCTTCGTCCAGTACGCGGGACACCACGCGGGCGCCGACGAGCTGCTGTGGCGCGGCGACCCGGCCGACGAGGCATGGTCCGTGCTCTGGCTGCGCGCCGGCGTGCCGGTCGCCCTCCTCGCCGTCGGCCGCCCCCGCGACCTGGCCCAGGGTCGCAAGCTCATCGAGGCCGCCACCCCGGTCGATCCCGCGCGCGCCGCCGACCCGTCCGTCCCCCTGAAGGCGGCGGTCAGGTAGGGCCCGACTACCGGGTGTCGGTCCGGGATGGCAGGCTTGTCCCGTGACCGAGATTGACGTGAAGATCGATGCGCTCATCCCCGCCTGGCTCTACGTGCCCGACATCGCGGAGATGCTCGACATCGAGGTGACGCGCGTGCGACAGCTGATCAAGGAAGGCCAGCTGATCGCCGTGCGTCGTGGAGAGAACAACGCCCTGCAGATTCCCGCCGCCTTCATCCAGGGCGACAAGATCGTCAAGGGCCTCGTCGGCCTGCTGACCGTGCTGCGGGACGACGGCTTCACCGACGAGGAGATGCTGGAGTGGCTCTTCACTCCGGACGAGAGCCTGCCGGGCACGCCCGCGCAGGCGCTCAACGAGAACCGCGGCACGGAGGTGAAGCGCCGCGCCCAGGCGCTCGCTCTCTGACGCCCGCGCGCCGAAGCGCGGACGCCGACGCGTCCCCATGAGCGGGGCACGTACGCCCCGCGCGTGCGTGAGCACCGACGACACCACCAGCGGGTGCCGCGGCGGGTGGCCCTCCCCGGGCCGCCCGCCGCGGCGCCGGCGACATCCGACGGGGGGAACCCATCCATGCCCACGCCTCGTGAGCGGCTCGCCGACGCACGCCTCTACCTGTGCACCGACGCCCGGAAGCGCCAGGGCGACCTGCCGGCCTTCCTCGACGCCGTGCTCTCCTCCGGCGTGGACATCGTGCAGCTCCGCGACAAGGGCATGGAAGCCGGTGAGGAGCTCGACCACCTCGCCGTCCTCGCCGAGGCCGCCCGCCGGCACGGCAAGCTGGTCGCGGTGAACGACCGGGCCGACGTCGCCCACGCCATCGGCTCCGACGTGCTGCACCTCGGCCAGGGCGACCTGCCCGTGCCCGCCGCCCGCGCGATCCTCGGCGACCAGGTCCTGATCGGCCGCTCCTGCCACGCCGAGAGCGAGGCCGCCGCGGCGGCCGTCGAGCCGGGCGTGGACTACTTCTGCACCGGGCCCTGCTGGCCCACCCCCACCAAGCCCGGGCGCTACGCCCCGGGGCTCGACCTCGTGCGGTACACGGCCGGCCTCGCCCAGGACCGGCCCTGGTTCGCCATCGGCGGCATCGACGAGACCAACCTCGACGAGGTCCTGGACGCCGGCGCCCGCCGCATCGTCGTCGTCCGGGCGATCACCGAGGCCGACGACCCGGTGGCCGCGACCGCCTCCCTCGCCAAGCGCGTCCGCGAGCGCGCCGGATCCTGAGACCGCGGCGGACGGCGCCCGGCGGAGACCCCGGCGGGCGGCTCCGCGGACGCCCATCGGGCGCCCTCAGCAGGGTCCGCGGGATGCCGGGCGAGGCCTGGCGGACGTTCCCGCGGCGGCCCGGCGGGCCCCCGGAGACCGTCCAAAATCATGTCCACTCCTCGGACACGGTTGTCGCGCCTCCCTGGACCCCGTCTAACCTGCCGGTATGGCCCTAGGTACCGCTTCCGTCCGATCGGACCGCGCACGCACCGTGCGCGAGATCCTCGCCTCCGGTGACGCGTCGTACTCCTTCGAGTTCTTCGCGCCCCGGACCGAGAAGGGCGAGCAGGCCCTCTGGAACACCATGCGCCGGGTCGAGGCGGTCGGCCCCAGCTTCGTCTCCGTGACCTACGGCGCCGGCGGCTCCACCCGCGGCGGCACCGTCAAGGCCACCCAGAAGATCGCCTCCGACAGCACGCTCACCCCCGTCGCGCACCTCACGGCCGTCGACCACTCCGTCGCCGAGCTGCGCAACATCCTCGGCCAGTACGCCGACGCCGGCATCCGGAACATGCTCGCCGTCCGCGGCGACCCGCCGGGCGACCCGCTGGGGGACTGGATCGAGCACCCCGAGGGCGTCCGGTACGCCGCCGACCTCGTCCGGCTGATCAAGGAGTCGGGCGACTTCTGCGTCGGCGTCGCGGCCTTCCCCGAGATGCACCCCCGTTCCACGGACTGGGACACGGACGTCCGGCACTTCGTGGACAAGTGCCGCGCCGGCGCCGACTACGCCATCACCCAGATGTTCTTCGACCCGGAGAACTATCTGCGGCTCCGCGACAGCGTCGCGAAGACGGGCTGCGAGACCCCGATCATCCCCGAGGTCATGCCCGTCGTGAACGTGCGGACGCTCGACCGGCTGCCCCAGCTGAGCAACGCCGCCTTCCCCGCGGATGTGAAAGACCGCATCCTCGCCGTCAAGGACGATCCCGCCGCTGTACGCTCCATCGGTATCGAGTTCGCGACGGAGTTCTGCGCGCGTCTGCTCTCCGAGGGTGTCCCCGGACTGCACTTCATCACGCTGAACAACTCCACCGCGACGCTCGAGATCTACGAGAATCTCGGACTGCACCAGCAGTCGTGACCGGTCGTACCCGCCCCGACCCGCGGCGGTGACCGTGGAGAGGGGCGGCGGGGCATGGGGTGGACGGTCCTCTACATCGCGTTCGGCGTGGTCGCACTGTGGCTGCTGGGGGAGGTGCTCCTCCAGTACAAGGCGCGGCTGCGCTGGCGTGTTCTCGCCTTCTGCGGCTTCCTCGGCGTGGTCCTGGGCGTGCTGATGCCCTCGGTCGCGGTCATCGTCGTCGGGGCCGTCGCCTTCGCCGTCGGCCAGACCTACGTGACCCTGTCGTTCCGCCGCGGCTTCTCCACCGGCTGGGCGATCGGCGGGAACCCGGGGGCGAGCCGCCGCCGCAGGTCGGGGGCGGCGGTCCAGGCCGGGCCCACCCTGGAGGTCACCGAGCTCTCCTACGGCGCGGAGGACACCGAGTACGGCACGGCCGACCCGTCCGTCGACGGGGCCGCCGCGGTCTACGAGCCCGAGCCGATGCCCGAGGACACCGGCCAGTACGGGGTCTACGACGGCGGCCACGGCGCCGGAACCGGCTACGGGACGGGAAGCGACCCCTACGCCACCGGGTACGAGCAGCCCGCGCAGGCCGGGTACGACCAGCCCGCGCAGGCCGGGTACGAGCAGCCCGCGCATGCCGGGTACGAGCAGGCCGCGTACGAACAGGCCTCCTACGAGCAGCAGCCGGCCTACGACTACGGCACCGCAGCCGGACAGCAGCAGTACGCCACCTACTCCGACCCGTACATCGGCCCCGGCGCGGACGGCCAGCAGTACGCCCCGTACTACGCCGACCCCTACGCCCCCTCGTACACCTACGACACCCCGCCCGGCGGGGTGTGGGTCCCGCAGCAGCGCGACACCGAGCCGGACCCGAACCAGCAGCAGCCGCCGGCCCCGGACCCGTACGGCTACGAGCCGCACCCCGACGACCGGCAGCAGTACCGGTACTGAGCGCCCCTCGGCTCGCTACTGGGAGCCGCGGAAGCCGTCGCCCTCCACGATCAGGCCCGCCACCAGCGCGCCCGACATGCCCGCGTGGGCGAGCCCGCCGCCCGGGTGCGACCAGCCGCCGGCGAACCAGAGCCCCGGCAGCGGGGAACGGTTGGCGGCCGGCAGCAGCACCCCCCGCGCCCCGGCGAGCGCGGGGCCGGGCACCTCGGCGGACCCGGTGTCGCGCCGTACGTCCTCCGGGGTGCGCACGTGCCGCCACAGCAGCCGCTCCCGCAGCCCCGGGATCGCCCGGCCCGCCGCCTCCACCATCAGGTCCGGGACGGCCGTCCCGGCCATCCGGTCGGCGAAGGGCTCCCCGTCCTGCTCGGCGGAGGTCCGCACGGTCGCCGTGACCGTCACCGACTCGTAGGCGCCGTCCGGGCGCAGCGCCGGGTCGTCCGGCCGCAGCACGGTCACGGTCGGGCGCCCGCCCTCCGCGTGCACGACGGTCCGGTGGACCGCGTCCGCCTCCCGGGAGCCGCGCAGGGCCAGGCAGACCGTCACCCGCCCCGTCCCGTTCACCTGGTGGCGGGGCCGGTCGTCGCCGTGCTCCCACTCGACGACGTGGTCGCGGTAGAGCGCGGGCACCGGGGCACCGGAGACGACGTGGTCGGCCTCGACGGTCGTGCCGTCGGCGAGCCGGACACCGACCGCCCGCCCGTCCTTCTCCAGGACGTCCTCGACCGGCGTGCCGAAGACGAACTCCACCCGCCGCTTCCGGCAGCGCTCGTACACCGCGTCGGCGAGCGCCCGCAGCCCGCCGGCCACGTACCAGCTGCCGAACGTCTGCTCCATGTACGGCAGGACGGCGGCCGAGGCCGGGGCGGTGGCCGGGTCGAAGCCGTACGACCACGCGTACGCGTCGAGGAGGGCGGCGAGCCGGGGATCGCGCAGCTCCCGCGCCCCGACCTGGGCGAGCGTCGTCGTCGGACGGCGCAGCAGGCCCGCCTTGAGCGCCGGGTACGGCTCGCGGGCCAGCGGCGCCGGATCCGCCGGCTGCGGCTCCTCAAGGAGGGGGCGCCGGGTCCGGTCCCAGGCCTCGCGGGCCCGCGTCAGGAAATCGCCCCACCGCTCGCCCGCGCCCGCGCCGAGCGCCGCGTCCAGGGCGGCGACCGCGCCGGCCCGGGAGGCGTTCGGCAGGTCGACGCCGGTGCCGTCGGCGAAGACGTGACGGCTCGCCGGATCGACCTGCGTCAGGGTGACGCACTCCTCCAGGGGCTCCTTGCCCGTCTTCACGAACAGGTCCCGGTAGACCGCGGGCAGGTGCAGCAGGCCCGGGCCCGTGTCGAAGGCGAACCCGTCGCGCTCGTACCGGCCCACCGCGCCGCCGTACGTCGCCCCCCGCTCGTACACCGTCACCCGGTGGCCCGCCACGGCCAGTCGGGCCGCCGCCGCCATGGCGCCGAGTCCCGCGCCGATCACCACAATCCGTGCCATGTCGGCGAGCCTATCCGGCACCTCGGACACCGGCGGAGGCCCGGTCGGCGTCCTGCCGGCGTCCGGGCGGCGGCGGGGTCAGAAGTGGGCCGAACCGTCGTCGTCCGGCGGCGGATGGGCCCGGGAGCGGGACACCGGGAACGCCGGTCTCCGCTCCTCGCGGCGCTGGGACCTGCGGCGCAGGAAGCGCCGGATCCGCTGGGCGAGGAAGACCAGTATCGCCAGGCCGAGCAGGAGCAGGACGGCCGCGACGACGGCCGCCGTCACCGGATGGAAGAGCGCGAAGGTGACGATCCCCGCCACCGCGAGGTCCTCCGCCAGGCTCAGCGCGACGTTGGAGAACGGCTCGGGCGAGGTGTTGACCGCCATCCTCGTCCCCGCCTTGACGAAGTGGCTCAGCAGCGCCGTCGTGCCGCCGACCGCACCCGCCGCCAGCTCCGGCAGCGAACCGCTCTGTCCGGCGAGCAGGGCGCCCACGACGGCCCCGGCGATCGGCCGGATCACGGTGTGGACGGAGTCCCATATCGAGTCGACGTACGGAATCTTGTCCGCCACCGCCTCGCAGAGGAACAGCACGCCCGCGACGACGAGGACGTCGGTGCGCTGGAGGGACTCGGGCACCTCGTCGGTCAGCCCGGTCGCGCCGAAGACGCCGAACAGCAGGACCACCGCGTACGCGTTGATCCCGCTGGCCCAGCCGCTGGTGAACACGAGGGGGAGTACGGACACGCCCGCGATCGTAACCAGGACTGAGTACCCGTACCTAGAGGGCGAGATGAGTAGGTGCGCGGATGGGCCCCGGTGCCTCCGGAAGGAAGAGTGGAGCCCACGGAAGGGGCGTGGCTCCGGTACCGCCGGCACGGGGCTGCGGAACGGGGGCCGCGTACCTGCCGGCACGGGGGTGCGAAAGAAGCCGGTGCGGCGAGGCTCGGGGGGATCGAGCCTCGCCGCACCGGCGTTTCCGTTTCTCGCGCCTCCGCCGCTTCCGGCCTCTACGCGCGCGTGGATCCGCCGAGCCGTACCGCGCTCCTGCGCGCACGCGTGCCCCCGCTCGTCGTCACCGGCCGCCGACGCGGCCGTGCAGCAGTCGGGAGAGGGCCGCGTGGACGTCGTCGAGGGACCGCTCGCTCTGGAAGGCCTGCCAGTCGAGCGCGGCCACCAGGACCATCCCGACCAGCGCCGCGGCCGTCAGCTGGACGTCGATCTCCTCGCTGAGCTCACCGGCCGCGACCCCCTCCCGCAGGACCCCCTCGACCACCGCCACGGCCTCCTGGCGGACCACCAGGAGGGTCGAGTTCCAGGCCCGGTTGGTGCGCCAGAGCTCGGCCACGTACAGCTGGGTGAAGGCCGGGTAGCGGTCGATGAAGACGAGGCCCGCCCGGATCATCGCGTCGAGGGCGTCGACGCGGCTGCCGCCGCGCTCGGCGGTCTCCTCGGCCGCCGTCCGCAGGGAGGCGGCGAGCAGCGACACCCCGTGGCGCAGCAGCTCCTCGAAGAGCTCGGTCTTGCTCTTGAAGTTGTAGTAGACCGTGCCCTTGGCCACGCCGGCCCGCTCGGCGATCTCGTCCACCGTCGTCGCGGAGAAACCCTGCTCCGCGATGAGGGTGACGGCCGCCTCGTAGAGCTTCGCGCGCGTGGCCTGGCGTCGGGTGCTGCTGCTGTCCATGGGATCGATTCTCACAGGTGTCGCGGGGGTCGCCGGCCCCGTCTCACAGGGTCAGTTCGGGGTGGAGCCGGTCGAGCGTCCAGACCTGCCGCCTGCGCGCCGAGACGGCGGTCAGGGCCAGAGCGCCCAGGGTGAACGCGGTCAGGACCGCGCAGGCCTGCCAGACCGGGCCGATCCCGCCGCCCGTGATCAGCCGGCGCAGCGCCTCGACCACGTAACTCATCGGCAGGAAGGGGTGCACGGCGTTGAAGAAGGCGGGGCTGGTCTGGACGGGGTAGGTGCCGCCCGCCGAGGTCAGCTGGAGCATCAGCACCGCGAGGACCAGGATCCGGCCCGCCGCGCCGAAGCGGGCGTTGAGCCACTGGATGATCGCGGCGAAGCAGCAGGTGACCAGGGCGAGGAAGCCGACCGTGCCGGCGGCCCTGGTCATCTGGAGGCCGAGGCCCCAGTGCAGGACCGACATCAGGGCCGCGACCTGGAGGACGCCGATCGCCGCCACCGGCAGCCAGCCGGCCAGCGCGATCCGCCAGGCGGAGCCGCCGGCGGCGAGGGCGCGGCGGTTCAGCGGCTGGATGATCATGTACGCCACCATCGCGCCGACCCACAGGGAGAGCGGGATGAAGTACGGGGCGAAGCCGGTGCCGTAGTTCGCCGCCTTGTGGAGCGACTGCGAGGCGAGCCGCACCGGGTCGGCCATGACCTCCGTGCGGCGGTCGCGGTCCTGCTTGTCGTAGTCCGGGATCTGCGCGACGCCGTCCTTCAGACCCGTCGCGAGGGTGCCCGAGCCGTCGGCCAGCTTGTACAGGCCGCCGTCCAGGGCGCCCGCGCCCTTGGTGAGCTTGCCGACGCCGGTGTCGAGGCTGACGGAGCCCGCCTTGGCCTGGGTGACGCCGGTGTGCAGCCGGTCCGCGCCCGCCGCGACCTGCTTGGCGCCCGCGTTGAGCTCGTTGATCTTCTTGATGGCGCCCTCGACGTCCTCGTCCAGGTGCGGGGCGCGGGCGGCCAGCTCGTCGGCCTGCTTCTTGAGCTTGGTCAGGCGCGCGTCCAGGGTCTTCAGGTCGGCGGCGTCGTCCTTGGTGAGCTCGTGCACGTCGTCGGCGATCGTGGCCACGTCGCCGGCGCTGACCGACGCCTTCCTGAGCAGCTCGCACATCTTGGCGTCGGGGGCGGGGGCGTCCACGCACGCCTCGCGGTGGAACGCGGCGAGACCGTCGTCGGCCGTGTGGGCGGCGGAGCGGACCAGGGGCGCCCGCCTGACCAGGTCGGCCAGGTTGTTCTGGGCGGCCGCGGTGGAGTCGGACACGAGCCGGGCGGTGTCACGGATCGACTTGCCGTTGTTCGCCAGGTACGGACGGACCTGGTCGGCGGTGCCGTTCACCTTGTCGGCGAGGGTCTGCGTGCCGTTCGCGACCTTCCGCGAGCCGCTCTCCAGGTCCTTGGCGCCCTTGTCGAGCTTCTTCAGGCCCGACGCCAGGTCGCCGCTGCCGGTCTTGGCGGTCTTCAGCCCGTCGGCCAGGTCCTTGGAGCCCTTCTTCGCCTTGTCCACGCCCTGCTTGAGGTCGCCGGCGCCCTTGGCCGCCTTCGCGGTGGCGTCGTGGATGTCGGAGAAGGAGATGAAGATCTTGTCGAGGAAGGTCCGCGAGGACTTCGTGGAGGCCGCGGTGCGGACCTCGGAGAAGACCGTCCGGGAGATCTGCCCGACGATGTAGTTGTTGGCGTCGTTCGTCCGCACCCTGAGCGCCCCGGTCTCGGGGGAGTCGCCGGAGCTGGAGGCGATGCGCGAGCTGAAGTCGCCCGGCATGGTCAGGGACAGGTAGTACGTCCCGTTCTCGACGCCCTCGCGCGCCTCGGCGTCGCTCACCCGGTGCCACGCGAAGGTCTTGCTCTCCAGGAGCCCCTCGGTGATGTCGTCACCCGCGTTGATCTTCTTGTCGCCGGCGGTGGCCCCCCGGTCCTCGTTCACCAGGGCGACGGGGATCTTGTCGAGCCTGCTGTACGGGTCCCAGAACGAGTACAGGTACAGGGCGCCGTAGAGCAGCGGCAGCAGCAGGATCGCGACGAGCGCGGCGCGCGGCAGCTTTCCCCTGCCGAAGCGCTTCAGCTCAAGCGCGGCCAGTTTCGGCGAGCGCATCGGCCGCCCCCTCCTCGGTCGTGGATGCGGGTGCATCGGTGCTGGTGTCGGCGGGGTCGGCGGGGTCGGCGGCGTCGGCGGTGTCGTCGTCGGACGCCTGGGTGGTGCCGGTGGCGCTCTTCTCGGGCGCCTCGGTGGTGCCGGTGGTCTTGCTCTCGGCCGCCTCGGTGGTGCCGGTGGTGCCGTTCTCGGCCGACTCGGGGGTGTCCTCCGCGGGATTCGGCGCACCCGCGCGCGTGGAGAGGCGCAGGGCGTCGGCGGGGGCCTCGCTGCAGACGGCGAGGACGGTGGTCCCGGACGCGGCCACGGAGCGCAGCAGCGCCCAGGCCTCGGCCCGGTCGGCGTCCGAGAGCTTCAGGTCGATGTCGTCGACGGCGAGCAGCCGGGGGCGGCCGATCAGGGCGAGGGCGATCGAGAGCCGCAGGGCTTCGAGTCGCTCCAGATCCCGTACGGAGGTCCGCTCGCCCTTGGGCAGGGCGTCGAGGTCGAGACCCGCGGCCGCCACGGCCTCCTCGATCCGGGCCCGGGACGTCGCCGCCCGCTCGGCGGGGCGCCGCAGAAGCGCCCGGACCGAACCGTCGTAGCGGCGCTGGAGCAGGGCCCGCTCGCGCAGGTGCTCGGCGACCGTGAAGGCCGGGTCGAGCTCGCTGACGCCGGGGACCTGCCCCAGTGCCGTGATCCGGCGCACGGCGGCCATCTTCCGCGGCAGCGGGAGACCGTCGACCTCGGCGTGACCCGCCTGGGACTTCATGCGCCCGGTGAGGGCGAGCAGCAGACAGGTGCGGCCCGAACCGGACGGTCCCTCGATCGCCACCAGCGACCCGGGCCCGGCCCGGAACGACACCTTGTCGAAGGCCCAGCCGCGCGGGCCCTTCAGTCCGAAGCCGTCCGCGACGACGGCGGCGCCGTGCGGCTGCTCCTCGGCTTCCGTGCCCACGGACTCACCCCCCATTCCCCTTTTTTGAACTGACCAGTCAGTTCAAAAGTTACCCCCGAGTTGGATCTAAGGCAAAACCCCAGGTGTCCGGTCCTCGCGAACCTGGCGGATGTGCACCGAACCTGGCGAAGTGTCCGCTCCGTGTCCCGCTTGAGTCGGCGAAGGTGGCGAGGGATGCGGTCATCCGTGGCTGACGCGCGACTGCCGCTGCCCTCCGCGGCTTGGAATCGGCAGGTCACGAGTGGGTATCCAGGTCCTGAGATCTTGGGTGCACTACCGGTCCGGGCCAGTACGATCGCTCACGCGCATCGCCGAAGGCGAGCTGGCTCGCGGGCTTGTGCGCGCAGCTATGGAGGCTTCTTTGAGTGGCAGAACCCGCCCCCTTCCCGCTCGTCTGGCGTGGACGGTTCTTGCACTACTTCTCACATGCCTGGCGCTGGGTGGCTTGATCAGTGCCATCAAGATGCCGGATCTCATTAGTGCTGCTGTCGACCTGGCGATCTCCGTTTTGCTCGGATGGGGAGCCATTGGTTCCTGGAAGCGTGTCTCGGCTACGCCTAGTAATAGCGACGCTGCCTCATAGCCGATATATACGGGTGAGTCATCCAGTTAATTGACGCAGGGCGGCGAGTGCTCCTGAGCGGTGTTCAGATACTTAGGGGCCTGCTGCCGCTAATTTCCCTGACCGCAACCAGGAGAAGGTTGAATCGTGGGTTTCTTCACTCGAAGCCAGGCCAAAAAGTTCGGTATGCAGACAGACTGGCCCAGCACCAACCCAGATGTGAGGCGCTACTACAAGGCTTTGGTGGAGGCGCACGCCCAGAGAATCGCCCAGATGCAGAGCCAGGGAGCTGACGGTGATCAGTCCTGGTACTGGATTGAGGGCATAGCTGCGCTGCACAAGAACGCTGCCGATTATGCTGCTGATTTTTGGAGAGAGCGGTCGAAGGCGGAGATGGCAACGGCCAGAAGAGCTGCGGTGAAGCAACTCGGTAGTATGTTCAGAATCCGAGGGGCTCTGATCGAATCCTGGTGGGTCGCGGACAGAATGAACATGATGCGCATCGGTTCTTCCGTCGGTCTCCCTATCGGCGATAAGTGGATGTACGCATTCGCTTGCACGTTGCACTCGGCTGCCCCCGGGGTTCCTAGCCTGGATGGCGTACTCCAGTCCAAGTGGCCGGAACATATTTTCCAGCGCGTGCAGTTGGAAGATGGTGAGGCATTCGAGGTGACTTGGAAGGCCGAAGACGTGATTAGCGTAGAAGGTGACCGCTATGAAGGCTTCGTCCTAAAGCTCGACCCCGCGACCGGGTGGTCCAAGGTGGAGGTCTGCGGCAGAGCAGGCAACTTCACTCCAGGCTTCTTCACGGAGCCCAGTCCCAGGGTGGAGTAGCGGAATGCGGTACCTCGCCCAGGCCAAGATCGTGCAACGAGCCACGGAAGACGGTTGGCTGCGGAGGCTCAACCGTGGTTGAGGGGCCGGGCCGTTGGCCGCCTCTGGTACGTACTCGCCCAGCGAGCCTGACCCCAGCCCCATGAGGCGTGTCGCCCCGGACTGAACTGGCGACCGAAGGCCTCCTCGTTCTGATGAAGATGGCGAACGTGGCGAGCGCAGCGTCCCGTGACTCGCCACCTTGGGGGCATGGGTGCGGTTCTGCGAGCGGTGACCGGGGGCGCCCCGTCCTCGGGGGCTGGGTTCGAGGTGACGTACGTCGACCCGGACGGTGGTGAACATCACGTAGACCTCAGCGGTGCGGCAGCGGTTCCGTTCGAGGACTGCCGCCCTGTGAGGTCGTTCCCGTCGTGGAAGGGGCAGCGCAACTATCCGGGGTTGTGGTGGGCGGCCACGCTCGGCCGGCACGTTGGGTACGAGTCCTGGCTGGAGCGGGATCACGCGATGCTGTTGGACTTCGAGCAGCAGGTCACGGCGTTCGCGTCGCAGCCGATGTGGCTGTTCTGGACATCCGGCGGGCGCCGCCGCTCTCACGCTCCGGACTGGTTCGCGCGAAAGGCGGACGGCACCGGGCTGGTGGTGGACTGCCGGCCTCTGAACCGGATCAAGCCGCGGGACGCGGAGGCGTTCGCCGCGACTGAGCGGGCCTGCCGGGAGATCGGTTGGGAATTCCGTCTGGCCGGGGCGCCCGATGGCGTCCTGCTGGCAAACGTCCGTTGGCTGGCGGGATACCGGCACCCCCGCCATCTGGTGGGTGCCGTCGCGGACCGGCTGCTGGGTGCCTTCGGCCAGGAGAAGGCCTTGCGTGACGGGGTGGAGCGGGTGGGCGATCCGATCGCGGTCCTGCCGGTGCTGTTTCATCTGCTGTGGTCAGGGCGCTTGGCGGCGGATCTGTCCGTACTGCTGGGCGAGTACACCCTGGTCCGCAGGGCGGAGGCGGCGTGATGGCTGGGCTGTCGTCCCGACCCGGGGTGCTGCGGGTCGGTGACCGGGTGCTCTTCGATGAGGGCGAGCACACGGTCGTCGGCATCGAGGGCACCGCCGTGCGCCTGCACGGCGACGACGGGCGGGATCAGGTTGTCCTGTTGCCCTACCTGCTGGCCTCGGACGGCTTCGCGCTGGTCGGATCCGCCTCGGACCCGGAGGAGTTTGCCTCGGTCGGGGTTCTGGAGTCGTTGCCGCCCGCGGCAGTGGCCGAGGCCCGGTTCTGGGAACGACATGTGACAGAAGTCGAGTGCGGATTGCCTTGCGACGCCGCCCCGGGCAGCCGTCCCCGCCCAGATTACGATCCGGCCCGCACCTCGCTGGCGGAACGGGAACGGACCAAGGCCGATGAACTGGCGGTGCTTGGGCATCCGGTGGGGAGGCGGACGCTGCAACGGATGCGGGCCCGCTACCGGGCTCAAGGCTTGCTCGGCCTGGTGGACCGCCGGGCAATGCGCCCTTCGTCTCCAACCGGACGGACCGACCAGCGGGTGATCGACGCGATCGTCCGTGCGATCGGCGAGGAGGCCGACGTGTCCACGGGCACCCGCTCGCGCCTGATGCGGCGAGTCCGGCAGATCCTGGACGACGAGCACGGACCCGGAGCGGTCCCGGCGCCATCCCGAACGTCCTTTTACCGCCTGGTCGACCAGCTGTCCGCAGGGCGGCACACGTTCACCGCGGCCACCACCCGGCGACAGAACGCCAACCGGCCGACAGGCCCGTTCACCCCAACCCTGGCCAGCCGTCCGGGCGAACAGGTACAGATCGACACCACCAAGCTTGACTTGCTGGCGGTCCTTGACGATGGAACCGTCCGCCGGCCGGAGCTGACCATCGCGGTCGACATCGCCACGCGGACGATCTGCGCGGCAGTCCTGCGGCCGGAGAGTACGAAGGCGGTGGATGCCGCCCTGCTGCTGGCGAAGATGCTGGTGCCGGAGCCGATGCGACCGACCTGGCCCAAGGCCCTTGCCGCGTCGGCTTCCCGGCTTCCACACGCCCGGCTGATGGCGATCGACGCTCGGTTCGAGCATGCTGCCGCGAAACCGGTGATCGTCCCGGAGACCATCGTCACCGATCACGGCGCTGTCTACTTGTCCCGGACGTTCACCGCCGCCTGCCAGCGCTTGGGTATCTCAGTCCAGCTTGCCCACCCCGGCACCCCGACCGACAAGGGCGTCGTCGAGCGAACGTTCTCCTCAATCAACACCCTGTTCTGCCAGTACGTCGCCAGCTACACCGGACGGGACGTCAGCCGACGCGGCGTCGACCCGGCCCGCAAAGCCGCCTTCAGCCTTGCCGAACTCGACGACCTACTACAGGAATGGGTCATCGCCGGGTGGCAGTTGCGCCCGCACGACGGACTGGTACACCCCTTCCTGCCCGGCCGGCCCCTGGCCCCCAACGACGCCTACGCGCTCCAGGTCGCCGCCAGCGGCTACCTGCCGATGCCGCTCGGCCCGTCCGACTACATCGAGCTGCTGCCGGCGACCTGGCGGGTGATCAACGACTACGGCATCCGCATCGCCAACCGCACCTACGACGCATCCGAGTTGGCTGCCTACCGCCGGCAATCCTCCGGTGTCGCGGTCCAGCGCGGCAAGTGGGAGGTCCACTACGACCCCCACGACCTCAGTCACATCTTCGTACGCAACCACCGTCAAGGCGGCTGGATCACCGCCGAGTGGACCCTGCTACCGCTCGTCGCCCGGCCATTCTCCGACGCACTCTGGCGCCAGGCCCGGCGCCAAGTCGTCGAACGCGGCCAGGACGGCGACGACCAGACCGCCGTCGCCAGGGCCTTGGACGCGCTGCTGCGACGGGCAGAACGACAGGCAGGCGAGTCCCGCCAAGTTCCGCCTCCCAGGGTGGGGGCGGGGAACACACCTGCGGCGATCCCACTGCGGACGGCCTCGGAACTCGATATGGACAACAGCGGCGACGATCCGGGGGAGACCGCTCCGATCGAGCTGGCCAAGATCATCCCATTCGGCGTCTTCGACCCCTTCAGTGAGGAGGACTACCGGTGACCGCGACTGAGACGGCCGACCGCGAGTTCCCCCTGACCACGAAGGAGGGATGGAGTCGCTTCGTCCAATACGTTCCGGTCAGCGCACCCCTGCTGGACCGCCCCGCGCTGCTGGCCCTGAACGATATCGAGCGCGAGTTCTACGACGAGGCCCGGGCCGAGCATCACGCCCAGCTGTTCGTCGCGAAGACCCCGACCATGATGGAAGTGATCCGCACCGGTCGGGAGCTGACCCTCCTCAACCGCCGTCAGGTCTCCGCCCGCCGCGGTCTCATCGTCTCCGGTGAGGCCGGCACCGGCAAAACCACAGCCATCACCCAACTTGGCAAGGCCCATGAACAGCATGTTCGCCGACGTCTGCCCACGGACTGCGGACCGCGGCTGCCAGTCGCCTACGTGACCGTGCCTCCAGCCGCCACTCCGAAGATGGTCGCGGTGGAGTTCGCCCGCTTCCTCGGCATCCCGTTGATTCACCGAATGAACCAGACCGACATCACCAATGCGGTCTGCGAAGTACTGGGCGAACTGCGTTGCGAGCTCGTCCTGGTTGATGAGATCCACAACATCTCTCTCACCACCAGGTCGGGCGCCGAGGTCTCTGATCAGCTCAAATATCTTTCCGAACGGATCTCGGCCACGTTCGTCTACGCGGGCATCGATGTCGAATCCGCAGGACTGTTTGCTGGCACTCGCGGTAAGCAGATCGCCGGACGCTTCGTCAGTATTCATGCCAAAGCGTTCACCATCGCCACGCCTGCCCAGCGCCAGGAGTGGCTCGCACTGCTGGCAACTTTGGAACAGTCCTTGCGGCTTCACAGGCACACCCCCGGAATGCTGGCCCTGCATGCGGACTTCCTCTACCAACGCACCTCCGGCATGATCGGAAGTCTCGCTCATCTGATCCGCGCTGCGGCCCTGCGCGCTGTGACCTCGGGCACGGAGAAGATCACCAAACAGCTGTTGGCGGAAATCCCACTCGACACTGCCGCTGAGATGAGTGCACCACTCAGCGCGCGTTCGCGCCGGGCTCGCACTGCCGAGCGCCGGGCCGCTGGATGAGCCGTGCCTCACGCGATCCCGAGCCTCTGACGCCCGCCCGCAGTCTTCCGATCCCAGTCCGACCCTGGGGGCGCGAGTCCCTGCCCTCCTTTGTCGCCCGGCTTGCCGAGGCGAACCGAACGCGTCACACCGCGCTCTGGCGTCATATCGGCCTCCCCTGCGCCAGGACAGTGGGCGCCACGCTGTTGACCAAGGAGGCCGTGCTGAACTGGCTGGCCACCGAACGACTGGTGATCATGTCCGGCCTGTCAGAGGAACGACTGCGGAGGTCCCTTCCCGCGCTGTCCTGGTCCCACCCCGATCCTCCCTACCTGCCCGCCGATGTCCCCGCGGTCTATATGAGTGCCGCGACGGCCCCCTCCGGAGTGATCTGCCGCAGCTGCACCATCAGGCGCGGGATCACCACCGACGTCCTTGCCCACCTGGCTCTTCCCGACATCGTGTGTCTCCGGCACCACGTCTGGCAGTCGCCTGCGCCTTGCGACGTCTCGGCGGTCCCTGAGATCGAACGGGCGCAGTACACCCTTCGTCGTATTCGAAGGCTTCGCGGCAACCAGGCGATGTCCTGCGGTGTCCGCGACGCCCGCTGGATCCTCGCGGGTTGGATCGGCAACGCGAGCCGAGAACCGGAACTCACCGATCGCTGGCACACCCGGAGGACAGCCCTCGGTTTGGCGCCGTGGCACAGGAACTACGAACTGCCGGCGCGGATCGTCACCCACCCAGAGGTTGCGACCCTGACAGCTGCTCTGGCATCCAACTACACAGACCCGGCCTACTTCACTCGCACCGAGTTTCAGTTTCGGAGATTCAGCGCCGACCTCCGCACCAGCCTGGGCCTGAACCCCATCCCGTACTCGATGAACGATCCCATCAAGGCGTTCGTCCGCATCGTCCAGAGCAACCGGGCCCGCTGGCGCGACCCCAGAAGCGTCATGATCACAGAGACGGCAACGCCCAGATACACCCGATGAACCTGGCGAACCCCAGCTCAGACGCGAACACCCTCGCCACCTCGACGCGGAAAGAACACCAGGTCAGCGCGATTGTCAGTGGGGGCGGGCAGGATGAACACATACGGCCACAGCGCCGTCACGCGACGACAGGAGGTTCGTCATGGCCAGCTCATCCGCAGCCGCCGCGCCCCGGCGCCGCCCCGGAGGCCGTCCCGCAACCGCACAGTCCGGACCCGCATCCGACATCCACCCCGTCCCGCGCCGCGCCGCCGCCCCGCCCGCCGCCCTCGACCTCCTCGCCAAGGCCCGCGCCGGCCTCGTCGAGGCCGCCGCACTCGACCGCCCCCACGAGCGGTACGCCGCCGCCCACCTGGCAGCCCTGCGCGCCGCCGCCGCGGTGCTCGCCGCACGCGCCAGACCCGAGACCGGCCCCCGCAGGCGGCAGCGGATACGGAGCGCCTGGGAGCTCCTCGCCGAGCTGGCACCCGAGCTGACCGAGTGGAGCGCCCTCTTCGCCTCGGGCGCGCAGCGCAGGGCCCGCGCCGAGGCGGGCATCACCAGCGCCGCCACCCGGCGCGAGGCCGACGACCTGCTCAGGGACGCCGCGCTCTTCCTGCGCCTGGTCGAGCGGCTCCTCGTCCTCCAGCCGGTGCTGCCGCGGCAGACGGGGGCGGACGAGTCCGGCGGATGATCCGAAAGGCGTTACCGAGGCCATAGGGTGGGGAGCGTCCGTACCCGTCACCGAGGAGTCAACAGCCGTGCCGGACCCTTCCCCTGTCTTCGGTCGAGAGGCGTCGTCGCGACCGTCGCGAGCCTCCCTGCGTACCGCCGTCGTCTGGGACGTCCTCAAAGACGCCCTCGACCGCCGGATCGAGGCCACCGGGAAGGACAGCCTCGACGTCCTCGACACGGGCGGCGGCTCCGGGAACTTCGCGGTCCCGGTGGCCCGCCTCGGCCACCGGGTCACCGTCGTCGACCCCAGCCCCAACGCGCTCTTCGCGCTGGAGCGCCGGGCCGCCGAAGCCGGCGTCGCCGACCTCGTCACCGGCGTCCAGGGAGACATCCGGGGCCTCTTCGACGTGGTCGGCCGCGAGGACTTCGACGCCGTGCTCTGCCACGGCGTCCTGGAGTACGTCGACGACCCCGCCGAAGGCGTACGGAACGCGGTCGCCGCGCTCCGGCCCGCCGGCAGCCTCAGCCTGCTCGCCGCCGGACTCGGCGGAGCCGTCCTGGCCAGGGCCCTCGCCGGGCACTTCACCGAGGCCCGGCACGCGCTCTCCGACCCGGCAGGCCGCTGGGGCACCGGCGACCCCGTGCCCCGGCGCTTCACCGCCGAACAGCTCACCGAGCTGTCCCACGCGGCCGGACTCGACGTCGGCGCCGTGCACGGAGTCCGGGTCTTCGCCGACCTCGTCCCCGGAGCCCTCGTCGACACCGAGCCCGGCGCCGCCGAGGCCCTCCTCAAGCTGGAAGCGGCCGCCGCCGAACTGCCCTCCTTCCAGGCCATCGCGACCCAGCTGCACCTGCTGGGCGAGAAGCGCGCCTGATCGGGACGGCCACCCGTTCGGCGGTGCGGGCCACGGCACCCCATGCAGTACGCCACAGCCCGCCCGTCAAGGGGTTCCGCCCCGTATGATCGGGGGACACCATCCGGCATGACGGACAAGGGGCTGGGGAATCAACGCCTCAGCAACCGATCCGCATGGCGGCCCGGATTGGCTATTCGGCATTGAGGGCGGGTTTCACGGGGGCGATTCCCTGCCTATCCTGAAAGGGCCGCAAACCGGTCGCCCCCGCGACCGACGACTAGGAGGACTCCGTGCCGCTCTCGGAGCACGAGCAGCGAATGCTCGAGCAGATGGAGCGAGCGCTGTACGCCGAAGATCCCAAGTTCGCGACAGCGCTCGAGGGAAGCGGACTGCGTACGTACACCCGACGACGGGTCTACCAAGCAGTCGCCGGCTTCCTGGTGGGTATCGCGCTCCTCATGGCCGGAATGGTCGCACAGCAGATCTGGATCAGCGTGGTGGGGTTCCTCGTCATGCTGGGCTGCGCGGTCCTGGCCGTCACCGGATGGCGCAAGGCGCCCAAGCCGGGCGAGCAGCAGGCCAGAGGAGGGGTGGCGGCCGGAGGCCGTCAGACCCGGCAGCGACGCTCCATGATGAACCGCATCGAAGAGCGGTGGCAGCGCCGCCGCGACGAACAGCAGGGCGGCGGCCACTGACGGCCCCCTGAGCGGAAGCCCCGCACCCCTTACCCCACCGAGCCCCGCGGCCCGCGCCCCCGCGCACCCCGCGGGGCTCCGTGCGTCCCCCTCTCCCCACCCCGCCGCAGCCCCCGCTCCCCCTTGCGGCAAGCCGCCACCCCACTCTCTCGCGGGCCGCGCCCACCCCCGCTGCGGGCAATCCGTCCGCCAGGGGCGGTGCCTACCCCGCCCCGGCCCCCTCGTCGCGGGCGCAACGCACGTCGCCCTCCCCGGCCTCCCTCGTTGTGGGCGCGACGGACGTCGCCCTCCCCGGCCCCCTCGTCGCGGGCGCGACGGACGTCGCCCTCCCCGGCCCCCTCGTCGCGGGCGCAACGCACGTCGCCCTCCCCGGCCCCCCTCGTTGTGGGCGCGACGGACGTCGCCCTCCCCGGCCCCCCTCGTTGTGGGCAATCGTTCCGCTGGGGCGGAACGGGTGGGCACAACGGAACGGCGCCCCTTGCCGGGCCTAGGCTTCCGCGCCCGAACCCGCACCGGTTGCGCGCCCAGGTAGAGGTGCGGGCAGGTACAAGGGGCGGAGGCGCCGCCGAGGGCGCCGTCCCGTGTGCCCACCCGTCCCGCCCCAGC
>NZ_JBFPNH010000048.1:0-45239 GCF_040815545.1 Streptomyces sp. LMG1-1-1.1
CCTACCCGCCACAAGGGCCGGCAGGACTTTCAAAGGAACCTCGCCATCCGAAGATGGACGGGGTATCAACTAATCTGGCGTTGATTTTTGGCACGCTGTTGAGTTCTCAAGGTGCGGACGCTTCCTTTGTTCCTGTTTCCAGGCCCTCCGGGCGCTTCCTTCGTTTCCGACTCTATCAGATCTTTCCGATCCGATTTCCTCGGTGCTTTCCGGTCCCTTTTGTTTTCACTCCGGGGGCCTTTCGGCGTTTCCGACTTTATCAGAAGATCTGAGTCGGATTTCCCGCCTCCTGAAGAACCGTTAAGGCGCACGGCGGCGCCGGTGGTTCCCGATCTGGCGGAGCCGTAAACGTACTGGAGCGGGGCGCCCCGATGCAAATCGAGGGGCCCCGCTCCGGTGCGGCGCTGGTCAGACCTCCACGACGACCGGGAGGATCATCGGCCGGCGGCGGTAGGTGTCGGAGACCCACTTGCCGACGGTGCGGCGGATCAGCTGCTGGAGCTGGTGGGGTTCGACGACGCCGTCCTGGGCCGACTTGTTCAGGACCTGGTCGACCTTCGGGATGACGGCGTCGAACGCCGAGTCCTCGATGCCGGAGCCCCGGGCGTGGATGTTCGGACCGCTGACGATCTTGCCGGTCGAGGAGTCCACGACCACGAAGACCGAGATGATGCCCTCGTCGCCGAGGATGCGGCGGTCCTTGAGGTGGGACTCGGTGACGTCGCCGACCGAGAGGCCGTCCACGTACACGTAACCCGCCTGGACCTTGCCGGTGATGCGGGCGCGGCCGTCGATCAGGTCGACGACGACGCCGTCCTCGGCGATGACGATGTGGTCCTTGGGGATACCCGTCATGGCGCCGAGCTCGGCGTTGGCGCGCAGGTGGCGCCATTCGCCGTGGACCGGCATGAGGTTCTTCGGACGGCAGATGTTGTAGAAGTACAGCAGCTCGCCGGCCGAGGCGTGGCCCGAGACGTGGACCTTGGCGTTGCCCTTGTGGACGACGTTCGCGCCCCAGCGGGTCAGGCCGTTGATCACGCGGTAGACCGCGTTCTCGTTGCCGGGGATGAGGGAGGACGCCAGGATCACGGTGTCGCCGGGGACGATCCGGATCTGGTGGTCGCGGTTGGCCATCCGGGACAGGGCGGCCATGGGCTCGCCCTGGGAGCCGGTGCAGACCAGCACGACCTCGTCGTCCGGCAGGTCGTCGAGGGTCTTCACGTCGACGACGAGGCCGGCCGGGACCCGGAGGTAGCCCAGGTCGCGGGCGATGCCCATGTTGCGGACCATCGAGCGGCCGACGAAGGCGACCCGGCGGCCGTACTCGTGGGCGGCGTCGAGGATCTGCTGGATGCGGTGCACGTGGCTGGCGAAGCTGGCCACGATGATGCGCTTCTGGGCGTTGGCGAAGACGTTCCGCAGGACGTTGGAGATGTCCTTCTCCGGCGGGACGAACCCGGGGACCTCGGCGTTCGTCGAGTCGGACAGCAGGAGGTCGATGCCCTCCTCGCTGAGCCGCGCGAACGCGTGGAGGTCGGTGAGCCGGCCGTCCATCGGGAGCTGGTCCATCTTGAAGTCGCCGGTGGCGACCGCCATGCCCGCCGGGGTGCGGATGGCGACGGCCAGGGCGTCCGGGATGGAGTGGTTGACCGCGATGAACTCGCAGTCGAAGGGGCCCAGCGCCTCGCGGTCGCCTTCCTTCACCTCGAGGGTGTAGGGGCGGATGCGGTGCTCCTGGAGCTTGGCCTCGATCAGGGCGAGGGTCAGCTTGGAGCCGATGAGCGGGATGTCCGGCTTGAGCCGGAGGAGGTAGGGGACGGCGCCGATGTGGTCCTCGTGGCCGTGCGTGAGCACGATGCCTTCGACGTCGTCGAGACGGTCCCGGATGATGGTGAAGTCGGGAAGGATCAGGTCGACGCCCGGCTGCTCCTCTTCGGGGAAGAGGACGCCGCAGTCGACGATGAGCAGACGGCCGTCGAACTCGAAGACCGTCATGTTGCGGCCGATCTCGCCGAGCCCGCCGAGCGGGGTGACGCGCAGGGCGCCCTTCGGGAGCTTCGGCGGCGCGCCGAGTTCAGGATGCGGATGACTCAAAAGACTCTCCTCACCACGCACGCCACGTGCCGGTGGCACGTGGCGAGCATGACATTCGTGCACTTGCTGTTGTCAGTGTTCAGTTGTGAAGTCCGATGTCAGAGTTCTACCCCGCCGGCGGCCAGGTCGACCTTGAGCTGGTCCGTCTCCTGCGGGGAGAGCTCCACGAGCGGCGGCCGCAGGGGGCCGGCCGGGAGGCCCTGGAGGGCGAGGGCGGCCTTGGTGGTCATGACGCCCTGGGTGCGGAACATGCCGGTGTAGACCGGGAGCAGCTTCTGGTGGATCTCGGTGGCCTTCTGGACCTCGCCGCCCAGGTGGGCGTCGAGGAGGGCGCGGAGTTCCGGGGTGACGAGGTGGCCCACGACGGAGACGAAGCCGCAGGCGCCGACGGAGAGCAGCGGCAGGTTGAGCATGTCGTCGCCGGAGTACCAGGCGAGGCCGGAGCGGGCGATGGCCCAGCTGGCGCGGCCGAGGTCGCCCTTGGCGTCCTTGTTGGCGACGATGCGCGGGTGCTCGGCGAGACGGACGATCGTCTCGGTGTCGATCGGGACGCCGCTGCGGCCCGGGATGTCGTAGAGCATGACCGGCAGGCCGGTGGCGTCGGCGATGGCCGAGAAGTGCCGGTACAGGCCCTCCTGCGGGGGCTTGTTGTAGTACGGCGTGACGGCGAGGAGGCCGTGGGCGCCGTCACGCTCGGCGGTGCGGGCGAGCTCGATGGAGTGCCGGGTGTCGTTGGTGCCGATGCCGGCGACGACGTGGGCGCGGTCGCCGACCGCCTCCAGTACCGCTCGTACGAGCTCCGATTTCTCCGCGTCGCTGGTGGTGGGGGACTCGCCGGTGGTGCCGTTGACGACGAGGCCGTCGTTGCCTGCGTCCACCAGGTGGGTGGCCAGTCGCCGGGCACCGTCGAGGTCGAGTGCGCCGTCCGCCGTGAAGGGCGTGACCATGGCGGTGAGGACCCGCCCGAAGGGGGTCTGCGGAGTGGAGATCGGAGCCATGGGTAACACGCTACTCGCTGCTCAGCGCCGGGTGTCCCCTAGGGGGACACGATAAAGGGAGCCCGGCGCTGCCTGCTCGGGGGTTCAGGCAGCGCCGGGTCCGTTTGATCAGCCTAGATGAACTTCGTGAAACGCCGCAATACGGACACTTCGCACGAGGTGTTCGGACATGTGTGCGTTACGGGGCCACGCGGCCGTTCTTGTTGAAGGCGTCATAGGTCAGCGGCATCAGCCGGGCCCAGTGCGCCTCCATCTTCTCGCCGACCATCTCGATCTCCCGCTGGGGGAAGGACGGGACCGCGGCGAGCTCGTGCTGGGTGCGCAGACCGAGGAAGTGCATGAGCGAGCGGGCGTTGCACGTGGCGTACATCGAGGAGAAGAGACCGACCGGGAGGACGGCGCGGGCGACCTCGCGGGCGACGCCGGCGGCCAGCATCTCCTGGTAGGTGGCGTACGCCTGACGGTACGAGTCCTCCATCGTGCGGCCGACGAGCTCGTGCTGCTCGGGGGTGCCCTCGACGAAGACGTACTTGCCCGGGCGGCCCTGCTGGACCAGCTTGCGGGAGGCGTCGGGGACGTAGAAGACCGGCTCCAACTGCCTGTAGCGGCCCGACTCCTCGTTGTACGACCAGCCGACGCGGTGCCGCATGAACTCGCGGAACACGAAGATCGGCGCGCTGATGAAGAAGGTCATCGAGTTGTGCTCGAAGGGGCTGCCGTGGCGGTCCCGCATCAGGTAGTTGATGAGGCCCTTGGACCGCTCCGGGTCCTTCTGGAGCTCTTCGAGGGACTGCTCGCCCGCCGTGGAGACCCGGGCCGCCCAGAGGACGTCGGAGTCGGCCGCCGCGCTCTTGACCAGCTCGACGGTGACGTCGCTCCGGAAGTCGATCTTCACGTTCTCGATGGTGCTGTCGCTCACCAGCGGTCCTTCCAGTCGGGGTGCAGTCGCCCACTCTAACGACGTCCTACCGGAGGATGAGATTCGGCTGCTTTGGTGAAATAGGGCACCAAACCACCGCTTCTGTCGTCTCTCTCTGTGAAGCACGTCGACGACCGAGGAGAGTGGACCTGATGTTCAGCCGGAAAGAGGCCGTACCGTTCGCGTTCGTCGCGGAGGCCGACCACTTCCGCAGTAACGTCACTCCCCCGCCACGGGAGCGTCCCGGCGCGGCGGAGATCATGGGCCGTACGCTGATCGGACTGACCGTCGTGGCCGGACTCGTCGGAGCGCTGATCTTCGGCATGCCGTCCCTCCAGTCGGGGGACTCGGCCACTCGTCAGCAGCAGTCCGAGGCCTCCGACAACCGCTGAGGTAGCCTCACCGGGCACTGCCCCTTCGAGCGTGCTTGTGAGTGAGGACCTGTCGTGCCCCTGCCCTTCCTGACGGCCGACCGTGCTTTTGACACGACCGACCACGTCGCCCTGCCGTTCGACGATCACGATCAGTGGCGTCGTCCCTACCGGCCGGGGTCATGGCGGGTCGGATCGGCGGCGCTGGCCCTGCTGCTCGCCTCGTTCGTGCTGCTCGCCGCGGTGATCATCGCCGCCGCCGGAGCCGTCGGCGGGTCGCTCGCCACCTTCGGCATCGCCGTGCTCGTCATCGTCGCCGCCCTGCGCATGCTGCGCATGGGGACATGGGTGAGCCGCGCCGGGGTGCGGCGCGTGGGCTTCCTCTCGACCGTCACCGTGCGGTGGGCCCAGGTGATCTCCGTGCGGACCGTCCAGCAGCCGGTGCGCTGGCTGGGACTCCCCCGCACGGTCCAGGGCCAGGCCCTGGTGCTCGACCGGCAGGGCGGTGAGCAGCTGCTGCTGCTCACCGACCACAACGCCGACTTCCTCTCCCGTGTCGAGGCCTTCGACCGGGCGGCCGACACGGTCGAGGCGTGGAACGCCGAGTACGGCGTGGACCCGGCCGCTACGCGCTGACCGGACGCCCCTCGTGGAGCGCGATGGCCCGCTGCATCGCCTTGCGGGCCCGGGGGGTGTCGCGGGCGTCGTGATAGGCGACCGCGAGCCGGAACCAGCAGCGCCAGTCCTCGGGTGAGTCCTCCGTCTCGGCCTTGCGCCGGGCGAAGACCTCGTCGGCCGAGTCCCGGTCGATCCGGCCGCCCTCGGAGCGCTTCAGCTCGTCGACGGGCAGGCCGCCCTCCGCCTCCAGTTCGGTGGCGAGGCGGCCGGCCCGGCGCGCGAACCGGGTGTTGTGCCAGAGGAACCAGCCGCCGACGCCGGGCAGCAGGAACGCCACCGCGCCCATGCCCATGGCGGCCGGCTCGCCCGTGAGGAGCAGCAGGACGCCCTCCATCGCCACCACGCCGAAGACGAGCACGAGGACGGTGGCCAGGAAGACGTACGTGATCTTTCCGCCCATGGCCGTCAGCCCAGGTCCAGGAAGTGCTCCAGGCCGAAGGTGAGGCCCGGAGCGGTGGTCACGCGGCGGGCGCCCAGGAGGATGCCCGGCATGAAGCTGGAGTGGTGCAGCGAGTCGTGGCGGACGGTGAGGGTCTCGCCCTCGCCGCCGAGCAGCACCTCCTGGTGGGCCAGCAGGCCCCGGAGGCGTACCGCGTGCACGGGCACGCCGTCGACGTCCGCCCCGCGCGCACCGGCGAGGGCGGTGGTCGTGGCGTCGGGCTGCGGGGCGCAGCCTGCCTTCGACCGGGCCTCGGCGATGAGCTGGGCGGTGCGGGTCGCCGTGCCGGAGGGCGCGTCGACCTTGTTCGGGTGGTGCAGTTCGACAACCTCGACCGACTCGAAGTACGGGGCCGCGATCTGCGCGAACTTCATGGTGAGGACCGCGCCGATGGAGAAGTTCGGCGCGATCAGGACGCCGGTCCCCGGGGAGGCGGCGAGCCAGCCGTTCAGCTGCGCGAGGCGCTCCTCGGTCCAGCCGGTGGTGCCGACGACCGCGTGGATACCGTGGCGCACGCAGAAGTCGAGGTTCTCCATGACCGAGGCCGGGGTGGTCAGCTCGACGACGACCTGGGCGCCCGCCTCGGTGAGCGCGTCCAGCTCGTCACCGCGGCCGAGGGCCGCGACCAGTTCCATGTCCTCGGCGGCCTCGACGGCCTTGACCGCCTCCGAGCCGATACGGCCCTTGGCTCCGAGGACCGCCACGCGCAGCTTGCTCATTGCAATTCCTTAGGGAACTTGTGGGTCAGGAGACCGCTTGGTGGAGGCGGTCCGCCTGCTTGTCCTTCAGCGGGCCGATCACCGAGAGCGAGGGCCGCTGCTCCAGTACATCGCGGGCGACCTCGCGGACCTCGTCCGGGGTGACCGCCGCGATGCGGGTGAGCATGTCGTCGACCGACATCTGGGTGCCCCAGCAGAGCTCGCTCTTGCCGATGCGGTTCATCAGCGCGCCGGTGTCCTCCAGGCCGAGGACGGTCGATCCGGAGAGCTGGCCGACCGCGCGGGTGATCTCCTCGTCGGTGAGACCGTCGGAGGCGACCTTGTCGAGCTCGTCCCGGCAGATCTTGAGGACGTCGTGGACCTGGCTGGGTCGGCAGCCCGCGTACACGCCGAAGAGGCCGCAGTCGGCGAAGCCCGAGGTGTACGAGTACACGCTGTAGGCCAGGCCGCGCTTCTCGCGGACCTCCTGGAAGAGGCGGGAGGACATGCCGCCGCCGAGGGCGGTGTTCAGCACGCCGAGGGCCCAGCGGCGCTCGTCGGTGCGGGCCAGGCCCGGCATGCCGAGGACCACGTGGGCCTGCTCGGTCTTGCGGTTCAGGAGCTCGACGCGGCCCGCGGTGCGCAGGGTGCGCCGGCCGTCGCGGGGGGCGACGGGGACGGCGTCGGTACGGCCGAGCGCGCCGGCCTTCTCGAAGGCGCGGCGGACCTGGCGTACGACCGTGGCGTGGTCGACGTTGCCGGCGGCGGCGACGACCAGGTGTGTCGGGTCGTAGTGCTTCTTGTAGAAGCGGGCGATCTGGCCGCGGGTGAGCGCGTTGATGGTGTCGACGGTGCCGAGGACCGGGCGGCCCAGCGGGGTGTCGCCGAACATCGTCTGCGCGAACAGCTCGTGCACGACGTCGCCGGGGTCGTCCTCGGTCATCGCGATCTCTTCGAGGATGACACCGCGCTCGGCGTCCACGTCCTCTTCGAGGACGAGGGAGCCGGTGAGCATGTCGCAGACGACGTCGATCGCCAGCGGCAGGTCGGTGTCGAGGACCCGCGCGTAGTAGCAGGTGTACTCCTTCGCCGTGAAGGCGTTCATCTCGCCGCCGACCGCGTCGATCGCGGCGGAGATGTCGAGGGCGGACCGCTTGCGGGTGCCCTTGAAGAGGAGGTGCTCCAAGTAGTGGGTCGCGCCGTTGAGCGTCGGGGTCTCGTCGCGGGAGCCGACGTGCGCCCAGATGCCGAAGGTGGCGGAGCGCACGGAGGGAAGGGTCTCGGTGACGATCCGGAGGCCGCCGGGGAGGGTCGTACGGCGGACCGTGCCGATGCCGTCCCTGCCCGGGAGAAGCGTTTGGGTACGGGCGACGGCCCGCCCCTCCGAAGAGGGGCGGGCCGTCGCGCGGGAACTACGGGACGTCACTTGGCAGCGTCGTCCTTGTCACCCTCGGCAGCGTCCTCGTCCGCGATCACGGGGATCAGGGACAGCTTGCCGCGCTGGTCGATCTCGGCGATCTCGACCTGGACCTTGGAGCCGATCGCCAGCACGTCCTCGACGTTCTCCACGCGCTTGCCACCGGCGAGCTTGCGGATCTGCGAGATGTGCAGCAGGCCGTCCTTGCCGGGCATGAGGGAGACGAAGGCACCGAAGGTGGTGGTCTTGACGACCGTACCCAGGTAGCGCTCGCCGACCTCCGGCATGGTCGGGTTGGCGATGGAGTTGATCGTGGCGCGGGCGGCCTCGGCCTGCGAACCCTGCTGGGCACCGATGTAGATGGTGCCGTCGTCCTCGATCGTGATCTCGGCGCCGGTGTCCTCCTGGATCTGGTTGATCATCTTGCCCTTGGGGCCGATGACCTCACCGATCTTGTCCACCGGGATCTTGACGGTGATGATGCGCGGCGCGTTCGGGGACATCTCGTCCGGAACGTCGATCGCCTCGTTCATCACGTCGAGGATGTGCAGACGCGCGTCGCGGGCCTGCTTCAGCGCGGCGGCCAGGACCGAGGCGGGGATGCCGTCGAGCTTGGTGTCGAGCTGGAGCGCGGTCACGAACTGCTTCGTGCCGGCGACCTTGAAGTCCATGTCGCCGAAGGCGTCCTCCGCACCGAGGATGTCGGTGAGGGCGACGTAGTGCGTCTGGCCGTCAATCTCCTCGGAGATCAGGCCCATGGCGATACCGGCGACGGCGGCCTTGAGCGGCACACCGGCGTTCAGCAGCGACATGGTGGAGGCGCAGACCGAGCCCATCGACGTCGAGCCGTTGGAGCCGAGGGCCTCGGACACCTGACGGATCGCGTAGGGGAACTCCTCGCGGGTCGGGAGGACCGGCACGATGGCGCGCTCGGCGAGGGCGCCGTGGCCGATCTCGCGGCGCTTGGGCGAGCCCACGCGGCCGGTCTCGCCGACGGAGTACGGCGGGAAGTTGTAGTTGTGCATGTAGCGCTTGCGGGTCACCGGGGAGAGGGTGTCCAGCTGCTGCTCCATGCGGAGCATGTTGAGGGTGGTGACGCCCAGGATCTGGGTCTCGCCACGCTCGAACAGCGCCGAGCCGTGCACGCGCGGGATGGCCTCGACCTCGGCCGCGAGCGTACGGATGTCCGTGAGGCCACGGCCGTCGATGCGGACCTTGTCCTTGATGACGCGCTCGCGGACCAGCTTCTTGGTCAGCGCGCGGTAGGCGCCACCGATCTCCTTCTCGCGGCCCTCGAAGGCCGGGAGGAGCTTCTCGGCGGCGAGCTCCTTGATGCGGTCGAGCTCGGCCTCGCGCTCCTGCTTGCCGGCGATGGTGAGCGCCTTGGTGAGCTCGCCCTTGACGGCGGCGGTGAGCGCCTCCAGGACGTCGTCCTGGTAGTCCAGGAAGACCGGGAACTCGCCGGTGGGCTTGGCGGCCTTGGCGGCGAGGTCCGACTGGGCCTTGCAGAGGACCTTGATGAAGGGCTTCGCGGCCTCGAGACCGGCGGCGACGACCTCCTCGGTCGGCGCCTCGGCGCCGCCCTTGACGAGCTCGATCGTCCGCTCGGTGGCCTCGGCCTCGACCATCATGATCGCGACGTCGCCGTCCTCAAGGACGCGCCCGGCGACGACCATGTCGAAGACGGCGTCCTCGAGCTCGGTGTGCGTCGGGAAGGCGACCCACTGGCCCTTGATCAGGGCGACGCGGGTGGCGCCGATGGGGCCGGAGAAGGGCAGGCCCGCCAGGATCGTCGACGCGGAGGCGGCGTTGATCGCGACCACGTCGTACAGGTGGTCGGGGTTGAGCGCCATGATCGTCTCGACGATCTGGATCTCGTTGCGCAGGCCCTTCTTGAAGGAGGGGCGCAGCGGCCGGTCGATCAGGCGGCAGGTGAGGATCGCGTCCTCGGAGGGGCGGCCCTCCCGGCGGAAGAAGGAGCCGGGGATCTTGCCGGCCGCGTACTGCCGCTCCTCGACGTCCACCGTGAGGGGGAAGAAGTCGAGCTGGTCCTTGGGGCGCTTCGAGGCGGTGGTCGCAGAGAGGACCATCGTGTCGTCGTCCAGGTAGGCGACGGCGGAGCCGGCGGCCTGCTTGGCGAGGCGGCCGGTCTCGAAGCGGATGGTGCGGGTGCCGAAGGTGCCGTTGTCGATGACGGCCTCGGCGTAGTGGGTCTCGTTCTCCACTAGTGGTTTCTCCTACGTGTTCGTCTTTGCGTCCTTCGGCCCGTGTGGCCGGGGACGGTGTGCGACGGTGGCGGAGAAGCTCGCCTCGGATGCGGGCCGGTCTTCGATCGAAGCACCCGGGGGTTCGTCCCGGGGGCCACTACCGAGGACCGGCGGCCGGCGCCGGCGGCTTCTCGCTCGTCGTATGGGGTTGTGCGACCAGACTATGCCGGTGCGCACACTTTGCGCACGTACAGCAAAGGGAGCGGCCCCCTGAAAGTGGGAACCGCTCCCTCAACGGCGTGTTACTTGGCGCCGCCGGCCGCACCGCGGCGGATGCCGAGGCGGTCGACCAGCGCACGGAAGCGCTGGATGTCCTTCTTGGCCAGGTACTGCAGCAGGCGGCGACGCTGGCCGACCAGGATCAGCAGACCACGACGGGAGTGGTGGTCGTGCTTGTGCTGCTTGAGGTGCTCGGTCAGGTCCGAGATGCGGCGGGAGAGCATCGCGACCTGGACCTCGGGAGAGCCGGTGTCGCCCTCCTTCTGGCCGAACTCGGCGAAAATCTGCTTCTTCGTAGCGGCGTCGAGAGACACGCGGTACTCCTCGTTGGTCTTCGTGCGCCCACGAGTGCCCCTGGTCTGGTTCTCAGGGGAGCTTCCATGACTCGGAGGCGAAGGTCCGATGGGCGCAGCCTCCAGAGGCATCCGAGTGATCTCGGGGCATTCCGGGAGCGCGTACACAAACGGCCGTCACACAGCGTACCAGCTCGCCGGAGCTCCCCTGGTCGCGATTTCCGTTCGCAGCTATTTGCTGGTCAGCGCGCGGACCGAGGTGAAGACGTCGAGGACGGCGAGGCAGAGCGGCACGAGGGAGAGCAGGACGAAGCCCTCCGTCAGGTCGAGGAGGCGGCCCCAGAAGGGCGAGAGGCCCTTCCTCGGGATGATCAGGCCGATGGCGGTGATCAGCGCGGCTCCGGCGGCGACGGCCGCGGTGAGCCAGATCGTACGGATGTCGAGGCCGCCCCGGTCCCCGTACATGAGGAGGTCCTTGACCAGGTCGGCCGGCGGGTTGAGGGAGAGGCCGAGGACGAGCAGCGCGATGGCGGCGATGCCGGCGACCAGGACGCAGGCGACCTGCGAGGTGTAGCGGAAGAGGCGGGCGCGCAGCAGCATCGCCAGGCCGGCGCCGAGGGCGAGGAGCTGGCCCCAGACGTTTCCGGCGAAGCCGAGCACGGCGGCGGAGCCGACGACGACGGCCGCGCAGCCGCCGACCAGGCCGAGGAGCATCTCGTGGCCGCGGCGGGCCTGGAGGGCGATGCGCTCGCCGTCGACGGGCTGCGCCTCCTCGCCGGGCTGCTGGGCGTCGCCGAGGAACTCGTCGTCGGCGGCGCTGCGCGGGGCCGCGTAACCGATCGGGAGGCGGGCGAAGCGGGCGGAGAGGCCGGGCAGGAAGGCGACCAGGCCGATGGCGACGGGGGCGCAGACGGCGGCCGTCTCGGTGGCGGTGGTCTCGGTGAGGATCGCCAGGAAGGTGGCGAGGGTGCCGACGCCGGCGAGGAAGGTGGCGGCGACGAAGGGCGCGTCCCCGCTGGGGGTGAGCGCGACGAGGGCCACCGCGGCGACGAGCACGGTGACGCAGCCGAGGAGGAACTGGAGGCGTCCGGGGCCCTCGCCGGCGTCGGGGCCGATGATGCCGGAGCCGGCGATGAGCAGCAGCGGCAGGGCTCCGAGGCCGAGGGCGACGGCGGTGGCCCGGTCGCCGTAGACGCGGGCGCGGACGCCGGCGAACGCGGTGAGGAGGAGGCCGGCGGCGCCCGCGATGATCCCCGGGAGGCTGTGCATGTCGTGGCGGACCGGGTCGGCGAACCAGAGGACGAAGCCCATGAGGACGAGGAGCAGCACGCCGCCGAGGAGGCCGGCGCCGCGCAGCAGTTCGTCGCTCCACAGGTGCCGGTCGCGGGTGACGGCGGAGGCGACGGCGTCGGACACGTCGTCGTAGACGGCCGGCGGCAGCGACTGCGCGAAGGGGCGCAGGGAGAGCACCTCGCCGTCGAGGACCTGCTGGGCGGCGAGCGTGCGGGCGCCGTCGAGGACGGATCCGTCGCGGCGGACCAGGTGGTATCCGGTGGGGGTGCCGGCGGCCTGGGTCTGCCCGGTGAGCCGCAGGATCTCCGGGTAGACGTCGGCGACGGCGATGTCCTCGGGGAGCGCGACGTCGATGCGGCTGTCCGGCGCCACGACGGTGACGCGGCAGAAGCCGGTCGCTGCGGTCGTACTCACGTGTGTGGACCCCCTGATTCGCGGATGCGCCCGTCGGATGCGCGGTTGCGCCCGGTCTGATTCGCGGTTGCGCACGATGCGCGCGCCACCCTACCGGGGACGGCCGGTGGGGGCTGCAAGTAGGATCGCCGTCCCATGGGGGAAGTCCGCGCGCTCGGCCGCCGACTGGGGTGCCGGTGCGGATGCTCCCGCCACGAGCCCGCCTCCAACGAGGGATTGATGCGCCGGTGAGCCAGATCGTCGTCAAACGCCCGCCGAGGGCGCTTCCACCGGAAGTGCCCGGCGAGGCACTGGTCCTGGAGTCCCCGCCGGAACTTCCGCGGGGGCAGCAGGAGTCGGCGCTGATGCAGCTTCTGCCGATGCTGGGCATGGGTTCCTCGGTGGTCTTCTTCTTCATGACGCCGTCGCCGATCATGCGGATCATGGGCACACTGATGCTGGCGTCGACGGTCGCGATGGCCGTCGCCCAGTTCGTCAGATTCCGTCGCGGTACGCAGGGGCAAATGTCCGATGTCCGCCGCGACTACCTCAAATACCTCGCCCAGACCCGGCGTACGGTCCGGCGCACGGCGCGCGCGCAGCGGGACGCCCAGCTGTATCTGCACCCCTCCCCCGAGCAGTTGTGGTCGGTGGTGGCCGAGGGGTCGCGGGTGTGGGAGCGCCGGGTCGGCGACCACGACTTCGGGCAGGCGCGCATAGGGCTCGGGGCGCAGCAGTTGTCGACGCCGCTGGTGGCACCCGACACGGCGCCGGTGGACGAGCTCGAGCCGTTGTGCGCGGGTGCGATGCAGCAGTTCCTCGCGGTGCACGGGACGCTGGACGGGCTGCCGATGGCGGTCTCGATGCGGGCGTTCTACCACGTGACGGTGTCGGGTGAGCCGGAGTCGGCGCAGGCCGTGGCGCGTGCGCTGGTGGCGCAGCTGGTGACGCTGCACTCCCCCGACGACCTGATGCTCGCGGTGGTGGCGGCGCGGGCCTCGCAGGAGCGGTGGGACTGGACGAAGTGGCTGCCGCACACGCAGGTGCCCGGCCAGGTCGACGGGGCCGGTACGAAGCGGCTGTTCGGTGACGACCTCGGCGAGCTGGAGAACCTGGTCCGTTCGAGGCTGGACGGGCGGCCGCGGTTCTCGCGGGAGAACCAGCCGGTGCTCGACCAGCCGCACGTGGTCGTCGTCCTGGACGGCGGCATGGTGCCGCCGGACTCGCTGCTCGCGGCGGCCGAGGGCCTCCAGGGCGTGACGATCGTGGAGGTGGTCTCCGGCGACCTCGACGAACCGCGCGGTGGACTGTCGGTGGTGGTACGGCCGGGCCGGCTGCGTCTGGAGTCGGGCGGCGGATTCGCGTACGAGGGGCTGCCGGACGGGATCTCGCTGCCGGCGGCCGAGGCGCTGGCCCGGCAGTTGGCGCCGCTGCGGATGGGTGGCGGGGACGACGACGAGCCGCTGCTCGCCAATCTGGACTTCACGGATCTGCTGAACCTCGGGGACGCCGAGTCGGTGGACGTGGCGCGGACCTGGCGGCCGCGGTCGGTGGCCGAGCGGCTCCGGGTGCCGATCGGTGTCGGCGAGGACGGCCAGCCGGTCATGCTGGACCTGAAGGAGGCCGCGCAGGAGGGCATGGGCCCGCACGGCCTGTGCGTGGGCGCGACGGGTTCCGGCAAGTCGGAGCTGCTGCGGACGCTGGTGCTCGGTCTGGCGGTGACGCACTCCTCGGAGACGCTGAACTTCGTCCTCGCGGACTTCAAGGGCGGCGCGACCTTCGCGGGCATGTCGCAGATGCCGCACGTGGCGGCGGTCATCACCAACCTGTCGGACGACCTGACGCTGGTCGACCGCATGGGCGACGCGATCCGCGGCGAGCTCCAGCGCCGTCAGGAGCTGCTGCGTTCGGCGGGCAACTACGCCAACATCCACGACTACGAGAAGGCGCGGGCGGCGGGCGCTCCGCTGGAGCCGCTGGCCTCGCTGGTCCTCGTGATCGACGAGTTCTCCGAACTCCTCACCGCCAAGCCCGACTTCATCGACATGTTCATCCAGATCGGCCGCATCGGCCGGTCGCTCGGCGTGCATCTGCTGCTGGCCTCGCAGCGCCTCGAGGAGGGCAAGCTGCGCGGCCTCGACACGTACCTGTCGTACCGGATCGGTCTGCGGACCTTCTCGGCGGCGGAGTCGCGGACGGCGATCGGCGTACCGGACGCCTACCACCTGCCCTCGGTGCCGGGTTCGGGCTATCTGAAGTTCGGCACGGACGAGATGACCCGCTTCAAGGCGGCGTACGTGTCGGGGACGTACCGCACCGGCGGGCCGCGGCTGGAGATCGGGCAGCTGCCGGTGGAGCGGCGACCCGCGCTGTTCACGGCGTCGCCGGTGCCGGTGGTGTACGCGGCGCCGGACCCGGCGTACCTGACGGCGCTGCGCGCCGACGAGGACGACGCGCTCGCGGACACCGTCCTCGACGTGATCGTGCGCCGCCTGGAGGGGCAGGGCGTGCCGGCCCACCAGGTGTGGCTGCCGCCGCTCGACCAGGCGCCGTCGCTCGACCAGTTGCTCCCCGGGCTGGCGCAGACGGCGGACCGGGGACTCACGGCGACGGAGTACACGCGGCAGGGCGCGCTCACGGTGCCGCTCGGCCTCATCGACAAGCCGTTCGAGCAGCGGCGCGAGGTGCTCTACCGGGACTTCTCGGGCGCGGCCGGTCACATGATGGTGGTCGGCGGTCCGCAGTCCGGCAAGTCGACGATCATGCGGTCGCTGATCTCGTCGTTCGCGCTCACCCACACCCCGGCCGAGGTGCAGTTCTACTGCCTGGACTTCGGTGGCGGCGGCATGGTGTCGCTCGCGGACCTGCCGCACGTCGGCGGCGTCGCGTCGCGGCTCGACCCGGAGCGGGTGCGGCGGACGGTCGCCGAGGTGATGGGCGTGCTCAACCGGCGGGAGGAGTTCTTCCGTTCGCACTCCATCGACTCGATGGCGACCTACCGGCGCAAGCGGGCCGCGGGCGAGCTGCCGGGCGAGGCGTGGGGCGACGTGTTCCTGGTCGTGGACGGCTGGGGCGGCTTCCGCAACGACTACGACATGCTGGAGCCGATCGTCGCGGACATCGCGGCGCGCGGTCTGGGCTACGGCATCCACGTGGTGATCACCGCCTCCCGGTACATGGAGGTGCGGGCCGCGCTCAAGGACCAGATGCTGGGGCGGCTCGAACTGCGGCTCGGTGACGTCATGGACTCCGAGTTCGACCGCAAGGTCGCGGCGAACGTGCCGACCGGGGTGCCGGGGCGCGGCCAGGTGCCGGAGAAGCTGCACTTCATGGGGGCGCTGCCGCGGATCGACGGGTCGAGCTCCTCCGCCGACCTGTCGGACGGCACGGCGGCGTTCGTGCGGGCGGTGAAGGCGAGCTGGACCGGTGCGCCGGCCCCGGCGGTGCGGCTGCTGCCGCGCAAGCTGCCGGCGGAGCAGCTGCCGAAGGGCTTCGAGTACCCGCAGCACGGCATCGCGATCGGCATCGACGAGACGAACCTGGAGCCGGTGTTCGTCGACTTCGAGGCGGATCCGTTCCTGCTGGTCTTCGGTGAGAGCGAGTCCGGCAAGACGGCGCTGCTGCGGCTCATCGCCAAGCAGCTGTGCGAGCGGTACACGCCGGAGCAGGCGCGGATCGTGGTGGGCGACTACCGGCGGACGATGCTGGAGGCCGTGGCGCCTTCGCACCTGCTGGAGTACGCGCCGATGGCGTCGGCCATGCAGATGCACATGGACGCGATCAACACGGTGATGACGAAGCGGGCGCCGAAGCCCGACATCACGCCGCAGCAGCTGCGCGACCGCAGCTGGTGGACGGGGCCCCAGCTCTTCGTGCTCGTCGACGACTTCGAGCTGGTGGCCACCAACTCGGGGAACCCGCTGGCGGTCCTCGTGGAGAACCTGCCGTTCGCGCGGGACGTCGGCATCCGCTTCATCGTGGCGCGCAGCCAGGCGGGTGCGTCGCGGGCGATGTACGAGCCGTTCATGCAGCGGATGCGGGAGTTGGGCGCGCAGGGCGTGATCCTCTCCGGCGATCCGCAGGAGGGCGACGTCCTGGGCGGTGTCCGGGCGCGGCCGATGCCGCCGGGTCGGGGCACGTTCGTGTCGCGGAAGCGCGGGACGCCGCTGGTGCAGCTGGGCTGGCTGCCCGAACAGCACTGAGGGGAGGGGTCCCTCCCACTACTGTGGGAGGGACCGCCGTACCACCGCGAAGGGAAAGCGCCGATGACCGACGCCCACGAGACCACCGCCGAGAGCGCGGACGCCGCCCGGGCCGCGGAGAAGCAGCGGCAGAAGGACGAGTTGTACGCGCTGGACATCTCCGGCGTCGAGTGGCAGGGGGCTCCGGGGACGAACCCGGACGAGGAGCGGGTGGAGATCGCGCGCCTTCCCGAGGGAGGGGTGGCGATGCGCTCGTCCCTCGACAAGGACACCGTGCTGCGGTACACGAAGGCCGAGTGGGACGCGTTCGTCCTGGGCGCCAGGGACGGCGAGTTCGACCTGCGCTAGGGCGTGTCGTCAAACTCCCGTCGTCGCCCGCAGGGCAGACGGGAGTTTGACGACAGGCCCTCGGGCCTGTCCGGCGGATCGGCGCCGGTACGCGTGAGGGGGCGGCCCGTCGGACGGGCCGCCCCCTCAGGTGTGCGCGGGGTGTCACATCATGCGGAACCGGGCCGCGTTGCCCTTGTCGGTGTCCTGGTAGCCGGCGACCGACTCGTCGAGGAGCTGGGCGATGCGCGCCAGGTCCTGGTTCATGCCGGCCATGTCGCGGGTGAGGCGGTCCTGGCTCTCGCGGTACGCGATCTTCGCCTCGCCCTCCCAGTTGGAGGCGACCCGGTTGACCTCGACCATGAGGTCGTCGAGCTTCTGGGTGAGGGTGCTGGACGTCAGGCGGGTGTCGGCCGCCGCCTGCGTCACGGTGTCGTAATTGACCGCAGTGGTCATGGTATTGACTCCTGAAGTGAGTGTGGCGCGGAGGACTGGTCTGGTCGTGACTCAGATGCCGAGGATGGCGCTCTGGTTGCCGCCGCCGCCGGAGCCGTCGCCGTCCATCGTGCGGAAGGAGCGCAGACGGTCCTCCTCCTCGCGCGTGAACCCGTCGGCGCTCATGCGCATGATCTCCTCGAGCTTGGAGAGCTCGGCGCGCATGCTGCGCAGACGCTGGTTCAGGTCGTTCTGGACCCGGTCGTACTCCTTGCTCGCAGCGCCCTGCCAGCCCGCCTGGACGCGGTCCACCACGCCGTTGAGGGAGGTGATGCGGGCCTGGAGCTCGTCGGAGAAGTCCTGGATCCGGCCGGCGAGCTTGACTTGTTCGGCACTGGTTACGTTCAGGTCTTTCGACATCTTGCCCCTTCTTCCTTCGGCGGCGTCGACGGCCGGGCCGTCGGGCCATCCGGTCGTGATGCGGACGGGAATCTTCTGATGCCGCCCCCGTGCTGGGTTCGCACTGCCGTGCCCCCAGCGGTCACTGTAGCCATTGACGGCGACAGTTCCAACTGCAAAGGAAGGTCCGGATACTTGGCCGGGAGACGGCTCATCGGACCCTCCTTCCGCGGCGGCCGTCGCGGATCACGACGGCCGTTCCGGCGACCACGGCCACCAGAACGCCGCCGATCCCCAACGCGTAGGTGGCGAGCCGTTCGGAGCGCTCCTGGGGCGTCTCCGACAGCGCCAGACGGGCCGCCTCGGGCGCCGGCGGCCGGGGCGGGCCCGGGTCGGGCGTGGGTGAGGCCGGCGGCGCCCCGGGGCCGACGTCGGCGAGCGCCCGCACGGGATCGACGACGCCCCAACCGATGTAGTCGTCACGCCCGTTGACGGGGCGGACGGCGGTCTGCTCGATCCGGGCGACGATCTGGGCCGCGCTCCACTTCGGGTACTTCGCGCGGAGCAGGACGGCGACGCCGGCGACGTACGGGGCGGAGAAGCTGGTGCCGTTGTCGACGCACTGGCCGCCGCCGGGGACCGTGGAGACGATGTCGACGCCGGGGGCGGCGACGCCCACGAAGGTGCCGGCCTGGGAGAACTCGGCGCGCTCGTTGTTCCGGTCGGAGGAGGCGACGGCGAGGACCCCGGGGAAGGCGGCGGGGTAGGTGTTCCTGCGGTTGCCGTCCATGCCGTCGTTGCCCGCGGAGGCGACGACGACGACGTCCGCGCCGATCGCCCGGGCGACGGCCTTGCCCATCGGCGAGTCGGGGCTCAGCGGCTGCGTGGTGTCCTGCGAGATGTTGATGACCTTCGCGCCCTTGGCGACGGCGTGGTCGATCGCCTTGGCCATGGTGTCGGACTTGCCGCTGTTCTTCTCGTCGTTCTGCCGGATCGGGATGACGGTCGCCTCGGGGGCGAGGCCGACGAAGCCGGTGCCCTTGCGGGGTCGGGCGGCGATGATGCCGGCGACCTTGGTGCCGTGGCCGACGTCGTCGACGGTGCCGTCGGTCTTGCCGCGCTTCTCGTCGCCGAAGCCGGGGTTCTCCTTGTCGGGCGTGAGGTAGTCCTTGCCCGCCTTGGCGTCGACGGCGTCGCTCAGCTGCGGGTTGACGTCGTCGACGCCGGTGTCGATGACCGCGACCCGGACGCCCTTGCCCTTGGTGTCCTGCCACAGCTCGTCGAGGAGGACCCGCTGGAGCGGCCAGGGGGTGCCCTCGATCTGCTTCTTCATGGGGAAGGTGCACTCGCCGCTGCCATCGAGGCCGGGGCCGTCAGGGCGCGGCGCGGCGGTCGCCGCGGGCGCGGCGAGCAGGGCGGTGAGGGTGCCCGCGGCGAGCAGGGCCGCCGCGCGGTACGTCGTCGTCACCGGTGCCACCCCTCAGGAACCCTGCGGCTGACGCGCGCTGTTGGTGTCGAGTCGCGGCCCCTTCGACAGGAACTCCGACCATTCGATCGGGACGCGGGCCGGCTTGACCTTCTCGTACCCGAGACGCTTCTGGGCGTCGCTGGGTTCCGGGCGTCCGGTCTCCTTCTGCTCGCCGGCGCCGATCTCGGAGCGGGCGGAGTCACTGTCGCCGTTGGCCTGGACGGCGTACCGCAGTCCGGTGTCGGTGACGAGGAAGAGCGAGCCTTCGGGCGCCTTCTGCTTCCCCTGGACCTGGGTGTAGAGCAGCCCGCTGCCCGGGGTGACGTACGTGCTGGTGCCGCCGGCGGTGATGTCGGCGGGGTACTCGGGGCCGGCCCAGGTGGTGAGGGTGGTGTTGCCCGCCTCGTCGACGCCGGTGAGGACGCTGCACACGGTGTCCCGGGCGCCCGCGGCGCCGGTGACGTCGTTGGCCTGTTCGGACTTCTTCGCCGGCCAGTGCGCGCGCGGCTGGAAGACGGCGGAGTCCGGTTCGAAGTCGGAGGCGTTGACGCTGGTCGGCTTGCCGTCCATGTCGAGCGGGCGGGTCTGCGGGGCGCTGATGAGGAGCCAGGCGGTGAAGTCGCTGACCGGCCGGACCTTGCCGGGCAGCACGACGTACTGCTGGGGGCCCGAGCCGGTCTGGGCGAGGAGGACCATGCCGACCCGGTTCTCGGTCGCGGTCAGGCCGCCGCCGGGGACGCCGGCGGGGGCGCCGACCTCGCCGTCGACGTGCGGGAAGTCGATCTCGTCGCCGGTCTTCAGGGTGGCGAGCCAGTCGTCGGTGACAGGCTGCGGCACCTTGTTGAGCCCGACGAGGGCGGTGAGCAGTCCGGTGGAGTCGGCCTTCACCGGGTACTTGGTGCCGGTGTGGTCGACCAGGAAGCTGGCCTTCCCCGTCTGTCCCTGGACGTACAGGACCTGCCCGTCCTTCAGCTGCCCCTTCCCCTCGGTGCGTTCCCGGTCGCGCTTGGCGAAGAGGAAGGTCGCCTTCTGGACGCTGGCGCCCTTGCCGCCGCCGGGCTGCTCGCAGACGGCCCAGCGCTTGGGCGTGCCCGCGTCGTCCGCGGCGGGCAGGCGGTCGGGGGCGTACGGGATGCCGAGGATGGGGCCGCGCGGCGGTTTGCCGAGGTCGAGGGTCTTGTCGTCGACCTGGACGACCTGGAACTGGTCGGGGTTGAGCAGGAGTCGGGCCGAGGCGAGGTTGAGGACGGGGTGGAGCAGGGTCTTGGCGTCCTTGCCCTTGCCGGTCTGCAGGACGACGTACCGGCTCGTCGACTGCTTGCCGACGATCACCCGGGTGCCCGGGGTGTCCCAGCCCTTGGGTGCGGCCGGGCTGAACATGCCCCACGCGCCGAATCCGGCGAGCACGAGGGCGGCGACGATCACACCGGGGACGATCGCGCGCAGCGGCTTCGGCGCCCCCTCCTCCGTGCCGGAGGGCGAGGGTTGGAGGAATGCCGCCACCGTGCGCTTCTTCGCAAAGGTGTACGCGTTGAGCTCGTCCCGGCGCGATGCCATGAGTCCCCATTCTCGTCAGGCGCAGTCTTCGCGCGGGGATCGGAGGGGTGGCAACCGGGCCCCGGCTGTCGGACCGGACCCCTACTATGCCTGCTGTCCCGTGGGGTTCGTGGGGCGGGTAGGGTGATCCGGCCGCCAAAGCCCTGGCGGGCCAGGGTGATCGGGACGAATTGAGGGGGATTCTCCATCATGGCTTCCGCGACGCGGACGCGGCCCGCCGCGGCCACCGCCTCAGCGCCCCCGTCCACCGGACCCGCCTCCTCGGTCTCGCCGAGGCTCCAGGCACGTCCCGGACACTTCGGGTCGTTCCGATTGCAACAGCTCGTACTGATCGAGGTGGCGGCCGCGTTGCTCGCCGTCGCCTGGGTCGTGGAGCCGATGCTGCTCGTGCCCGCGGGCGTGGTCGCGGTCGTGCTCGTCCTCCTGGCCCTGGTGCGCAGGCACCGGCGCTCCCTGCCGGAGTGGCTCGGCACCTTCCTCGCGCTGCGCGCCCGGTCGCGCCGGGCCGCCTCCTTCACGGTGCCGGCCGGCACCGAACCGGGACTCGCGCCGGTCGTGGAGTGCGATCCGGCGCTGCGGACCTACGCGTACAGCGACCGTGACCGCCGTCCGGTCGGGATGATCGGCGACGGCACCTTCCTCACCGCCGTCCTGCGGGTCGAGTCGGACGGCACGGCGCTGCGTCCGGACCGCGCGGCGCGGCCGCTGCCCGTCGGGCTCGTCCGGGACGTCCTCGTGGTGGACGGCATCCGTCTCGAGTCGGCGCAGATCGTGCAGCACACCCAGCCGGCGCCCGCGCCGCACCTGCCCCCGCAGTCGATGGCGGCGCGCAACTACGGGCCGCTCCAGGCGCAGACGGGTTCGCCCGCGGTGCGGATCACCTGGATCGCCCTCAAGCTCGACCCCGAACTGTGCCCGGAGGCGGTCGCCGCCCGCGGCGGCGGCATGACGGGCGCGCAGAAGTGCGTGGTGCGGGCGGCCGACCAGCTGGCGAGCCGGCTGGCGGGCGCGGGCTTCCGGGCGGACGTGCTGACCGAGCAGGAGCTGACGTCGGCCCTCGCCACCTCGACCTGCGCGAGCCCGATGGCCATCGCGCAGGCGGGCCGGGGCCAGGCGCAGACGCGGCGCACGCAGGAGACCGCGCGGACCTGGCGGGTGGACGACCGGCGGCACACGACGTACTGGGTGGGGCGCTGGCCCCAGCTGGGCGGCCGGAGCGGTGGCGCGGGAGCGTCGATGCCGCAGCTGGTGGCCCTGCTGACGTCGCTGCCCGCGCTCGCGACGACGTTCAGTCTGACGCTGAGCGGCGGGGACCGGCAGGAGGTGACCGTGACCGGGCACGTGCGGATCACCGGGCGCAGTGACGAGGAGCTCGTGGCCGCGCGGCACGAACTGGAGCGCGCGGCGCGCGGGGTGAGGACGGGTCTGGTGCGTCTCGACCGGGAACAGGTGCCGGGCATGCTCGCGACGCTGCCGCTGGGGGGTGCGCGCTGATGTCCACCGCCTCCTTCGGTACGCAGCCGTCCTCCGGCGCTTCCGGCTCGTTCGGTACGCAGCCCGGCTCCGGTGCTTCCGGTTCGTTCGGTACGCAGCCCGGCTCCGGTGCTTCCGGTTCGTTCGGTACGCAGCCCGGCTCCGGCTCCTCCGCTTCCCCGCGTACGGGCCGGGGGACGCGGCCCCGGTTCGGTTTCGGGCTCGTCGGGCCGCGCCGCGACCGGCATTCGGTTCCCCTCGAGCAGCTGGACGCGCTGGCCCTGCCGGTGGGCGACGACGGCATGGTGATCGGTGTGGACGCCGAGAACCGGCCCGCCGTGCTCGGCATCAACCGGCCCGTGCCGTACGACGTCACCCTCATCGGCGGCCTGTGGACCGCGCAGGTCCTCGCGCTGCGGGCCGCCGCGACGGGGGCCCGGGTGGCCGTCGAGACCGGCCGCGCGCAGGCGTGGACGGCCCTGGCGCAGGCCGCCGGCGGCGGGCAGCCGTGCATCGCGCTGCACGACGTCGGCCGGGTGCCGCCGCAGGGCGCGTCGGCGGGCAGCCCGGTGGTCGTGGTCCGGGACTGCGGCATGCGGCCCCCGCGCGGCCGTGTGGTGTCGGCGCCCTGGCAGTCGGTGGTGACGCTGCTCCCCTATCTGAGCCCTGTCGCGCCCCGGCTCCTGGAGAAGTCCTCGCTCGTCGGGATCCAGCGGGTGTCCCCGGACGAGGCGGCGCAGATCGGTCGGATCATGGGCCTCCCCCGTCACGAGTACGAGGCGCTGTCCACGCTCGCGGACGGGGTGACCCTCTGGTGCACGCAGAACGACCGCCAGTTCGTGATGACGCAGGCGACGGACGCCGAGACCGGATTGTTGGGCGGCGCGCGCCGCATGGACTGAGCGGCGACGAAACGGAACGAAGTCGCTCAAATACGTCCGCTTCTGCGGCGTTTTGACATTGTTTTGAACGGTGGGGGTTCTCACTCTGCGGCGCAACCGGGTCACTTGGGGACGTGGACGGGCCGTGGAGACCCGCGGGGAGCGCCCGTCGGGCCTGCCCGGCGGATGCCCGCGCCGATTAGGCTGGACGAGCCCCGCCCACCACGGCACAAGGGTGCTCGACCACACCAGGAGGCAAAGTGAACGGCGATCGCGACGAGGTCCACGGGGGTTGGAACCCGCCCGCCGACGATCAGTCCGACGCGGATCCCGCCGAGATGACGGGTGAGTTCACCATCGACTACACCCCGCCCGCCTGGTACACGCAGAACGCGTCGGGCGGCACGGGGACGGGCGGTGCCACTCCCCCGCCCCCGAGCGGTACGCCGGTCCCGGTGCCCGGGCTCCCTCCCGTCCCCGGAGTCCCCGTCCCCGGAGCCCCCGTCCCCGGCCTTCCGGCGGGCAGCGGCTTCGAACCCGGCTGGAACCAGGCCCCGGCGGCGCCGGTCGCCGTGCCGCCGACCGTCGAGCCGCCGGCCACGCCCGTCGCGCCTTTCGCTCCTGCCGCTCCCGCTGTCGGGCCGCACGGGGGCGCGCCTTCCGCGCCCTTCGGTGGCGGAGAGGTGGAGAGCGGGGCGACCATGCGCTTCTCCCCCGCCGCGCTGAAGCGCGAGATGGCCGAGCGCGCGGGCGAGACCTCCACCGGCGGGACCGACGGTGCGGACGCGCCCGCCGGCACGGGACCCGTCCCGATCACCTCGGCGCCGGAGCCCGGCGAGCCGATCCGGCTCACCTCCGAGGCATCGCTGCCGAACGAAGCCGCCGGCGAGGGCGCCGGCCCCGGCGTCACCCCCGGCACCTCCGCCAACGTCGACAGCGCGTCGGCGAAGGGCGTGGCGGGCGAGCCGGCCACCGGCTCGACCGGCGAGGACATCGCGGCGGAGGGAGTGGCCGACGACGTGGCCGATGGCGACGCCGGTTCGGGCCCCGCTTCGGACTCGGACTCGGACTCGGACTCGGACTCAGGCTCGGGATTCGGGTCTGACGACACCGACCTCACGAGCAACGCCGAAGCGGCCGGCGCTTCCACGGACTCCGCACTCTCCGCAGACTCCGCGGACTCCACGGCGGACGCCGCCGTCGAGTCCGTCACCGACTCCGGGGTCGAGGCGGACGCCGCCGCGGACTCCGACTCCCTCACGGACGCGCCCGACGCCCCCGCTGGTCCGACCGCTCCCGCTGGTCCGACCGCTCCCGCCGCCCCCGGCACGGAGAGCGCGGCGGTACCGGAGGCGGCGGCCGAGACGGCCGTTCCCGCGCCCTTCCCCGTCGCCGAGCCCGTCGACGGTGTTCCGGGCGCACCCGGGGCGTACCCGATCGCCGCGCCGCAGGCCGGTACCCCCGGTGCGGCTCCGGCCCCGGGGCCGTACCCGGCCGCGGCGTCGCACGACGCTCCCCCGCCGCAGGGCTTCGGTCCCGGTGCGGGCCAGGCGCCCTATCCGGGCGGGGCCGCGCCGCAGGGCTTCGGCCCTGGTGCGGGTCAGATGCCGTATCCGGCCGCCGGTCCGCAGGCGGGTCAGGCGGGACAGCCCGGAGGTCACGGTGTGGCGCCCGGGCCGTTCCCGGCTCCCGGGTATCCGGCGGCGCCGGGCGCCGAGGGCAACGCGCCCGGGGCGTACCCGGGTTCCGGCCAGCAGGGCCAGCAGGGGCCACAGGCTCCGCACGTTCCGCAGGGCGGGGCGGGGCTGCCGCCGCTGCCGCCGTCGTTCCAGCCGGCGGCTCCCGGGCCCGCGCAGCAGTGGCCCGCGCAGCCGATGCCGGGCGGACAGCCGGGTCAGGGCGGACAGCCGATGCCGGGCGGACAGCCGGTGCCGCCGGCCGCGCCGCTGCCGCCGACCGCTGGATGGCCGGCGCAGGCGGGTCCCGCCGCGCCCGTCGCACCCACGGCGGCCGCGCCCGCTCCCGTACCGCCGCAGGCGCAGCCGCAGCCGGAGGCGCAGGGTGGGTACGGGTTCCCGCACCCGGGGACGCCGCCGCAGCAGGCGGGTTACGGCTATCCGCAGCAGCAGGCGGGCGGGGACGTACCGCCGCAGGGTGGCTACGGGTTCCCGCACCCCGGGACGCCGCAGCAGGCGGGTTACGGCTATCCGCAGCAGCCCGGGGCCGGTGGGGGCGTGCCGCCGCAGGCTCAGGCGCAGGGTGGGTACGGGTACCCGCAGCCCGGGGCCGTGGCGCCGGGGGCACCGCAGCCGCCGCGGGAGGGGCAGCAGGCCGTCGATCCGCGGACGGGTGCGGCGTGGCCGTCGCCCGTGACGCACGACCAGCGGGAGCGGTCCGTGCCGGGGGCGCCGCTGGGGTACAACGCGGCCGTCGAGCTGTCGTCCGACCGTCTGCTCCGGAACAACAAGCAGAAGCCGAAGTCGAGCCGGACGCCGGGCAGCGCGGCTCGCTTCAAGCTGGGCGGCAAGAAGGAGGAGGCGGAGCGGCAGCGGAAGCTGGACCTGATCCGGACGCCGGTGCTCTCCTGCTACCGGATCGCGGTCATCTCGCTCAAGGGCGGTGTCGGCAAGACCACGACGACGACCGCGCTCGGGGCGACCCTGGCGACCGAGCGGCAGGACAAGATCCTGGCGATCGACGCGAACCCGGACGCCGGCACCCTCGGCCGCCGGGTGCGGCGCGAGACCGGGGCGACCATCCGCGACCTGGTGCAGGCGATCCCGTACCTCAACTCGTACATGGACATCCGCCGGTTCACCTCGCAGGCGCCGTCCGGCCTGGAGATCCTCGCCAACGACGTGGACCCGGCCGTCTCGACGACCTTCAACGACGAGGACTACCGGCGGGCGATCGACGTCCTCGGCAAGCAGTACCCGATCATCCTGACCGACTCGGGCACGGGTCTGCTGTACAGCGCCATGCGCGGGGTGCTCGACCTGGCCGACCAGCTGATCATCATCTCGACGCCGTCGGTGGACGGCGCGTCGAGCGCGTCGACGACGCTGGACTGGCTGTCCGCGCACGGCTACGCGGACCTGGTGCAGCGGTCCATCACGGTCATCTCGGGGGTCCGCGAGACCGGCAAGATGATCAAGGTCGAGGACATCGTGCAGCACTTCCAGACCCGCTGCCGCGGCGTCGTGGTCGTGCCCTTCGACGAGCACCTCTCGGCCGGCGCCGAGGTGGACCTCGACATGATGCGGCCGAAGACCCGGGAGGCGTACTTCCACCTCTCGGCGATGGTGGCCGAGGACTTCGTGCGCGCGCAGCAGGCACAGGGCCTGTGGACCGGCGACGGCCAAGGGGCGCTGCCCCCGCACATGGCCCCGCCGATGCCGGGCCATCCGATGCACGGACAGCCCATGCACGGACAGCCCATGCACGGACAGCCGACGCCCGGACAGCCGATGCCGGGTCAGTACGCGCCGCCCGGGCAGCCCGTACCCGGTCAGCCGTACGCGCCCCAGGCGCCGCAGCCCGGTCAGCCGTACCCGCAGCAGCCGGGGCAGCCCTATCCGCCGCAGGCGCACCCGCAGGCGTACCCGCAGCCGGGACAGCCGATGCCGGGTCAGGCGATGCCCGGTCAGCCGATGCCGGGTCAGTACGCGCCGGGGCAGCCCGCTCCCGGGCAGCCGTATCCGGCGCAGGCGCCCCAGCCCTCTCCGCAGCAGCCGGGTCAGTCGGGTGTGCCCCAGGCCTGGCAGCAGCAGCCGGCACCGTCTCAGCCGGGTCAGCCGCTGCCTCCGCAGGCGGACCCGGAGACGCCTCCGCAGGCGCCGCCAGCCCCTCAACAGTAAGGCGTCACAGGCATAGACCAATGAGGCTCCGTATCGGCTCCCCGATACGGAGCCTCTTGGCGTTCCCGCAGTCCACACGGGGTTTGAGTGGTCGTTGACGACGGCAGACCACCGCTGATACACCTGCGCTTCACCCATCGTCAGCCCAAGATCGACGACAGTAACTCCGACGCGAGGTCACGTCCCATGGTCATGGTCACGAAGGTTCCACCCCGCCCCGCCTCCGCCCGCGGAGCCCTCCGGCTGGCGCTCGCCGCCGGCCTCGCCGCCGGCTCGCTCGCCGCCGTCCCCGGCACCGCGCAGGCGGAGGACGAGAAGTCCGGCGGCACCACCCTCACGGTGGCCGTCTCGCAGAGCATCGACTCGCTGAGCCCGTTCCTCGCCCAGAAGCTCACCTCGACCAGCATCCACCGGCTGGCGTACGAGTACCTCACCAACTACGACCCGAAGGACGCGCGTACGGTGCCGGGTCTGGCGACGGCCTGGTCGGCGTCGGCGGACAAGCTGACGTGGACGTACACGATCCGCAAGGACTCGACCTGGTCCGACGGCAAGCCGGTCACCGCCGAGGACGCGGCCTGGACCTTCGACAAGATGATGACCGACCCGAACGCCGCCACGGCGAACGGCAGCTTCACGGCCAACTTCGCGCAGGTCACCGCCACCGACCCGCAGACGCTGGTGATCCGGCTGAAGAAGCCGCAGGCGACGATGACGGCGCTCGACGTGCCGATCGTGCCGAAGCACGTCTGGGAGAAGGTCGGCGACTTCTCGAAGTTCAACAACGACAAGCAGTTCCCCATCGTGGGCAACGGCCCGTTCGTCATCACGGACTTCAAGGTCGACCAGTACATCAAGCTCAAGCCGAACAAGAAGTTCTGGCGGGGCGCGCCCAAGTTCGACGAGCTGGTCTTCAAGTACTACAAGGACGGGGACGCCGCCGTCGCCGCCCTGCAGAAGGGCGAGGTGTCCTTCGTACCGAACCTGACGCCCGCCCAGGCCGCCGCCCTGAAGACCCAGAAGGACATCAAGGTCAACGACGCCCCCGGTCGCCGCTTCTACGCGCTGGCGACCAACCCGGGCGCGAAGGCCAGGGACGGCAAGACCTTCGGCAACGGCCACCCGGCGCTCCTCGACCCGGCCGTGCGCAAGGCGCTCTTCCTCGCTGTCGACCGCGCCACCATCGTCGACACGGTCTTCCAGGGCCACGCCGTCGAGGGCCAGGGCTACATCCCGCCGCGCTTCGGCTCGTACTTCTGGGAGCCGCCGGCCACGCAGAAGCGGGGGTACGACCCGGCCGCCGCGGAGAAGGTCCTCGACGCCGCCGGCTACCGGAAGAACGCCGACGGCAAGCGCGTCGGCAAGGACGGCAGACCGCTCGACTTCCGCATCCTGTGCCACGCCACCGACCCCAACGACAAGGCGGTCGGCAAGTACCTCCAGGAGTGGTGGGGCAAGATCGGCATCGGGCTGAAGGTCGAATGCCTGGACAGCGTCTCCGACCCCTGGGTCAAGGGCGACTACGACCTCGCCTTCGACGGCTGGTCGGTCAACCCCGACCCCGACTACGTCCTGTCGATCCACACCTGCGGCACGCTCCCGGCGACGCCGAAGGACAGCGGGGCCACCGACAACTTCATCTGCGACAAGGAGTTCGACGGGCTCTACGCGCAGCAGGCGGTGGAGTACGACGCCGCCAAGCGGGCGGATCTGGTGAAGCGGATGCAGTCCCGGCTGTACGACACGGGGTACATGAACGTCATGGCCTACCCGAACGCCCTGGAGGCGTACCGCACGGACCAGATCCGTTCCATCACGACCATGCCGGAGGCCGCCGGCAACCTGTGGGGGCAGGACGGCTACTGGAGCTGGTGGTCCGCCGTGCCCACCGCACAGGCCGAGGACGACCAGGGCGGCTCGTCCACCGGGGTGATCGTCGGCATCGGCGCGGCCGTGGTGGTCGTGCTGGGCGTCGGCCTCTTCCTCGGCCTGCGCCGCCGCTCCACCGCCGACGACCGCGAGTAGGACGTGACGACGGCAAGCACTCCCGCCGACGTGGCGCGGGCCGATGAGGCCCGCGCCACGGACGGCGCGTCCCGCACCGGTTCCTCCGCCGGGTACCTCCGCCACGCGGCGGGGAAGCTCGGCGGCGCACTCGTCTCGCTCTTCGCCGTACTGGTCACCAGCTTCTTCCTCTTCCGGATCATCCCCGGCGACCCGGTCAAGGCGATGACCCACGGCGTGCCCACCTCGGCCGAACAACTGGCCACGCTGCGACGCCAGTTCGGCCTCGATCTGCCGCTGTGGCAGCAGTTCACCGACTACTGCGCCAAGGCGCTGAGCGGCGACCTCGGCACCTCGTTCCAGTTCCGCGCCCCCGTGGGCGACCTGATCGCCGAGAAGCTGCCCGCCACCCTGCTGCTGACCGGCGTCGCCGTGGTGATCTACTCGGCGCTCGGGCTGTGGCTCGGCACCCGCTCGGCCTGGCGGCACGGCGGCCTCGGCGACAAGCTGAACACCGGCATCGCGCTGACGCTGTGGTCGGTGCCGTCCTTCTGGCTCGGCCTGCTGCTCATCATCGTCTTCTCGGTCGGCATGGGACCCATCCCGGGACTCTTCCCCACCGGCGGCATGGAGTCCGGCGCGGGCGAGACCGGCTTCGGATACGTCCTCGACGTCGCCCACCACCTGGTCCTGCCGGTGGTCACCCTGGTGGCGGTCGGATACGCGCAGACGCTGCTCGTGATGCGCTCCTCGCTCCTCGACGAGATGGGCGGCGACTACCTGACGACGGCCCGCGCGAAGGGTCTGCGGGACGACGTGGTGCGGCGGCGGCACGCCGTGCCGAACGCCCTGCTCCCGACCGTCACCATGATCTTCATCAACCTGGGCCACGTGGCGGCCGGGTCGATCCTGGTGGAGACGGTGTTCTCCTGGCCGGGGCTCGGCGGGCTGTTCTACCAGGCGCTGAGCGTGCCCGATCTGCCGCTCGTGCAAGGCCTGTTCGTGGTCTTCGCCGGGGCGATGATCCTGATGAACCTGATCGCCGACCTGCTCTATCCGCTGCTCGATCCCCGGGTGGGACGATGACCACGACGGACACGACGACCACGAAGGACACACCCCCGGCGAGGACGTCGCTGGCGTGGGCGCGCCGCCGCGCGACGGTGGCCCGCTTCTGGAAGCGGTACCGCACCCACCGCGCCGGACTCGCCGGGCTGGCCGGTCTCACGCTGATCGCCCTGATCGCCCTCGCCGCACCGCTCCTCGTCGGCGCCGACGTGCAGTCGGTGACCGAGGCCCCGGGCACCGCGCTGGAACCGCCCAGCGCCGAATTCCCGCTCGGGACCGACCAGTTCGGGCGGTCGCTGCTCGGCCTGCTGATCTGGGGGGCGCGGATCTCGCTGCTCGTCGGCCTGCTCGCGGCGACCCTGTCGGTGGCGATCGGCACACTGGTCGGGATCATCGCCGGGCACTACGGCGGCTGGTTCTCGACCGTCGTCATGCGGATCACCGACTGGTTCCTGGTGATGCCGACGCTGGTCCTGGCGATCGTGCTCGCCACCGTCATGTCCCGGTCGATGTGGACGGTGGTCCTGGCCATCGGGGTGACCTCGTGGCCGACCACCGCACGCCTGGTGCGGGCGCAGACGATCGCCGTGGAGTCCCGCCCGTATATCGAGCGGGCGACCGCGCTCGGCGGGGGCCACGGCCACGTCATGAGCCGGCACGTGCTGCCGAACGTGATGCCGCTGGTGCTCGCGCAGACCACGCTCGGGATCTCCACGGCCATCCTCACGGAGGCGACCCTCGCGTTCCTCGGGCTCGGCGACCCGACGGTGGTCTCCTGGGGCGGGATGCTCCAGGACGCCCGAGAGGCGGGCGCCGTCTCCTCCGGGCACTGGTGGTACCTGGCCCCGCCCGGGATCGCCATCGCGCTGGTCGCCCTGGCGTTCACCCTGTGCGGCCGGGCCGTCGAGTCCGTGCTCAACCCGAAGCTGGGGGTGGGGCGTTGAGCCTCCTCGAAGTACGGAATCTGAAGGTGACGTACGGGTCGGGCGCGGACGCCGTGCCCGCCGTACGCGGGGTCGACCTGTCCCTGGAGGCGGGGAGCAAGCTGGGCGTGGCGGGCGAGTCCGGCTGCGGCAAGTCCACCCTCGCGCTCGCGCTGCTGCGGCTGCTCCCGGCCTCGGCACGGATCGAGGGCGAGGTCCTCCTCGACGGGGAGGACGTCCTCGCCATGAAGTGGGGCCGGCTGCGGGCCGTGCGCTGGGCGGGCGCGTCGATCGTCTTCCAGGGCGCGATGCACTCGCTGAACGCCGTGCACCGGATCGGCGACCAGATCGCCGAGCCGCTGCTCGTGCACGGCCGGGCGACCCCCGCGGCGGCGCGCAAGCGGGTCGGGGAGCTGCTCGACCACGTCGGCCTGCCCGCCGCGCGGGCCGCCGCGTACCCGCACGAGCTGTCCGGCGGGCAGCGCCAGCGCGTGATGATCGCGATGGCGCTGGCCTGCGCCCCCCGGCTGATCGTGGCGGACGAGCCGACGACGGCGCTCGACGTGATGATCCAGGCGCAGATCCTGCGGCTGATCGAGGGGCTCGTCGCCGAGCAGTCCATCAGTCTCCTGATGATCAGCCACGACCTGGCCGTCCTCGCCGACACCTGCGACCGGCTCGCCGTGATGTACGCGGGCCGGGTCGTCGAGGAAGGGCCCGCGCGGGCCGTGTACGAGGCCGCCGAGCACCCTTACGGGCGGGCGCTGTCCTCGGCCTTCCCCCGCATCGGCGATCCCGCGTCCCGGCGGGCGCCGCGCGGACTGCCGGGCGACCCGCCCGACCCGGCCGACCTGCCGGGCGGCTGCGCCTTCCGGCCGCGCTGCCCGGTGGCGCTCGACGCCTGCGCCGCGGAGGACCAGGAACTGCGGGAGGCGGGCGCGGGGCGCCGGGCCGCCTGCGTACACGTGGGGAGTACGGCATGACGGACACCGTGAGCGACGCCGTGGACGACTCCGCGGGCCCCGGCGGCGCCGGGCGCGCGGGGACCTCCGCGGGGCCGCTGCTGTCGGCGCGCGGGCTGCACGTCACCTTCCCCGGTCGGCGGGGCGCGCCGCCCGCGCGCGCGGTGGACGGGGTGGACCTGGACATCGGCACCGGCGAGATCGTGGCCCTCGTCGGGGAGTCGGGCTGCGGCAAGACGACGCTGGCCCGCTCGCTCCTCGGCCTCGTCCGTCCCACGTCGGGCACGGTCGCCTTCGACGGCACACCGCTGTCGTACGCCTCCGGGGCCCTGAAGTCCTACCGGAAGCGGGCGCAGCTGGTCCTCCAGGACCCGAGCGGCTCGCTGAACCCCCGCCACACCGTGTACGACGCGGTCGCGGAGGGACTCCGGATCCACGGGTACGCGGGGGACGAGCGGGCCGCGGTCGGCGGCGCCCTCGCCCGGGCCGGCCTGCGGCCCCCGGAGCGCTTCTTCCTCCGCTACCCGCACGAGCTGTCCGGCGGGCAGCGCCAGCGCGTCGTCATCGCGGGCGCGCTCGTCCTGGAGCCCGAGCTGATCGTCGCCGACGAGCCGGTGGCCTCGCTCGACGCGTCCGTACGCGGCGAGATCCTGGCGCTGCTGCTGCGCCTGCGCGACGAACTCGGGCTCTCCGCCCTGGTCGTGACGCACGACCTCGGGCTCGCGTGGAACATCGCCGACCGGGTGGCGGTGATGTACCTGGGCCGGGTCGTGGAGACCGGCACGGTGGAGTCCGTCCTCACCCGCCCCCGACACCCGTACACCCAGGCCCTGTTGTCGGTCCTTCCGGAGTCGGGCGCCGCGCCGGTCGTGCTGACCGGCGAGCCCCCGGACCCCTCCCGCATCCCGTCCGGCTGCCGCTTCCACGCCCGCTGCCAGATCCTCGCCTCGGGCGAGGCGGCGGCCGTCGCGCACAGCTGCCGCGAGGAACTCCTGCCGATCCTGGGCGGCGGCGGGGAGCAGGCGGTGGCCTGCCACTGGGCCGGGCGGGAGGGGGCGCGGGGCTGATCCGCGGCTCGGAGGAGCCCCTGGTCACCCGGTGGCCCGCCCGCTGCGGGCCGCCTTCGGGCGGAGCCTTACGGGGCGGGGTTCTCCCGGTCGTACGTCTCGGTCAGCTCCCGGCAGCGCTTCACGTCGCCCGCCATCGCCAGGAGCAGGTCGTCCAGGGTGTCGAACTTGAGCATGCCGCGCACGTACGCGAGGAAGTCCACGGACACGTGCAGCCCGTACAGGTCGAGCCCCTCGCGGTCGATCGCGTACGCCTCGACGGTCCGCTCCGTGCCGTCGAACTGGGGGTTGGTGCCGACCGAGATGGCCGCCGGCATCCGCTCCCCCGCCGCCGTCAGCCAGCCGGCGTAGACGCCGTCCGCCGGGATCGCCGTGTGCGGGAGCGTCTCGACGTTGGCCGTCGGGAAGCCGAGCTCGCGGCCGCGCTGCGCGCCGCGGACGACGATGCCCTCGACCCGGTGCGGCCGTCCGAGGATCTCGCCGGCTCCGGTCATGTCGCCCTCGGCGACGAGCCGGCGGGTGAGCGTCGACGAGAACGGCTGGCCGCCGCCCGCCTCCCCGCTGACGTACAGGTCGATGACCTCGACCTCGTAGTCGTACGTCTCGCCGAGCTCGGCGAGGAACGCGACGTTGCCCGCGGCCCGGTGCCCGAAGCGGAAGTTGGGGCCCTCGATGACGGCCTTGGCGTGCAGCTTGTCGACCAGCACCTTGACGATGAAGTCCGCCGGGGACAGCTGGGAGAACTCGGCGGTGAACGGCAGCACGAGCACCGCGTCCACGCCGAGTTCCGCGATCAGCTCGGCACGCCGGTGGTGCGGGGCGAGCAGCGGCGGATGGCTGCCGGGCCGCACGACCTCGGAGGGGTGCGGGTCGAACGTCACGACGACGGTGGGGACGCCGAGCTCCCGGGCGCGCTCGACGGCCCGCCCGATGATCAGCTGGTGTCCGCGGTGCACCCCGTCGTAGGAGCCGATGGTGACGACGCTGCGTCCCCAGTCCTGGGGAATGTCCTCCAAGCCACGCCAGCGCTGCACTGTGACCGCTCCTCGTCCGCCTGTTCGCCGATTACGCCGGTCTAAGACTGCCATGCCCACGGCCTTCGGTTGGCATCGGCATGGAGGTGCCGCGGCGCCGCAGCGTCCTGAGGGTCTCCGGGCCGAGCAGCGGGGCCCAGTCGCCGGGGGCCGCGGCCGTCCAGCCGGCGAGCAGCGCGGCGACACCGGGCAGCGCGCGGCAGTGCCCGGCGAGGGCCCGGTCGAACCGCCGGACCCCCTCGGGCGTACGGGCGCACAGCACGCCGACCCGGTGCACGAGGTCCCGGGTGCGCGGCTCGCTGCGCCGCCCCGCGCCCTCGGCCGCGGCCCGCAGAAGCGCCTCCAGGACCGTGAACTCCCCCGTCTCCGCCTCGTACCGCTCGTGCTCGACGAGTACGTCGAGCAGCTCGGCCCGCAGATGGCGGGAGGCGCCGGTGCCGGGCGCGGCGAGGACGGGCGCCAGGGCGCGGCGGAGGGGGGCGGGGCGGCCCCTGATCAGGCCAGCGACCAGCGGGTGGAGGACCGCCCTGGCCGCCGGGCCGTCCTCGAACCGCCGGTCGACGAAGGCGGCCACGTGCCCGGCGCCCTCGGGGTGGCGGCCCGCGTAGTCGCGCACCAGGGCCGCCACCCGGCGGGCCAGGGCGGGCGTGTCGACCTCGGCGAGCGCCCGCAGCACGGCGGCCGGGGCCTCCCCGTCGCCCCGCAGCCGGGTCCGGAGCGCGCCGAGGACCAGCTCGGGATGGCTCCCCAGCGCCTCGGCGAGCGCGGTCGCGGGCACCTGCGGCTCGGCCAGCGCCCGGGGCAGATGGCGGGCGCGGGTGTGCGGGTCTCGGATCAGCAGGCCCAGGGCCGCTCCGTGGAGCGCCCGGTCGCCGGGGCGGGCGAGCAGGGCGAGCGCGGCGTAGCGCAGCAGCTCCCGGTCGGCGGAGGTAACCGCGCGCCCGGCGACCAGCTGGCCGTACGCGGCGGCGGCCACCCGCCGCTCCGGGCGCCCGTCGTCGTGGGCCCACCGGTCGACCGCCCGGCACACGGCCGACGGCTCGTCGTCGGCGAGCGCGGCGAGCAGCCCCTCGGCCAGCGGGTGCGCCGTCGCCACCAGGGCCTCGCACAGGTCGTCGACGGCGAGCCCCCTGCGGGCGTGCAGCAGCGCCTGCGCCGCCGTCGCCACCGTCTCGTGCGGCGCCGTGGGCAACGGCCGCTCGTCTCCGAACCAGCGGCAGAGCAGCGGCTGCACTCCCCGGGGGTCCGCCGCGAGCATGCCCGCGACGACGTCGAGGGCCCGCTCCTCGCCGCGCACCCGGCGGGGCGACGCGTCCCAGGCGGCGCCCGCAGGCGCGTCTTCGGCGTCGACCGGCGGCGGATCGGCCGGGACGAGGCGCCGCAGCAGGTCGATGCGCTCGTCATCGCCGAGCGGCAGGGCCTGCCAGAAGCCCGGCCCGAAGGGGGCGAGGGCCGGGGGCCGGCCGGGCCGTGCGCCGACGCGGTCGGCGAGCAGCCGCAGGACGGGCAGGTAGGGGCGGGGGTCGGCCAGCCTCCGGACGCTCTCGCCGAGCAGGCGCGCGGCCCACCAGGGCCCGTCCCCGCCGGGGTCCGCGTCCGCGAAGCGGGCGAGCGACTCGACGAGTGCGGCGAGGCGCGGGGCGAGTCCGGCCGGCCCCCGCTCCCGGTGGAGCAGCAGCAGGGCCTGGAGGACGGGACCGATGCGGTGCGGCGGCACGGGTAGGTGCTCGGCCGCCGCCGGGGGGACGCCGTCCCGCTGCGGAACGCCGTCCCGCTGCCGGGGTACGCCGGCGGTCTGCGCGGGGGCGTCGGGGAGGCCGGGAGCGCCGGGAGCACCGGCGAGGCCAGGGACGCCGGGGACGCCGGGAGCACCGGCCAGGCCAGGGGCACCAGGGACCCCGGGAGCGCCGGAGGGGCCAGGGACCCCGGGAGCGCCGGAGGGGCCAGGGACGTCGGGCGCACCGGAGGGGCCAGGGACGTCGGGCGCACCGGCGACGCCGGGCGCCGCCGCCTCCGGTGCGGGGTGTCGTTCGGGGTGGTCGGTGCCGGGTCGGGACGGTTCGCCGTGGTGGCGGTGGACCAGGGAGTGGAGGGCGGTGTCGAGGTCGAGGTGGGCGGCCTGGACCCAGTCGGCGAGTTCCTCGTGGGCGAAGCGGTAGCCGGAGCCGGCGGGGACGAGGAGGCCTTCGGTGAGGACGGCGGAGGCCCACCCTTCGCGCCAGGGGAAGAGCTCCTCGAAGGAGGCGCGGTCGAGGAGGCCGTGTCCGGGCCCGAGGCAGCGGCGGGCCGCCTCGTGGACCTGGCCGGTCACGCGCGCGGCGAGCCGGCGTACGGCGGTGCCGCGGAGGAGGGGCCGGGCGCCCGCGGCGATCCGGACGGCGACGCGGAGGCACATGAGGTCCAGATGGGCGGTGAAGATCTCCTCGCGGCCGGGCCGTCCGGGGACGCCGTCCGGCAGGGCCGCGCGGACCTCGGCGAGCAGCCGGAGGGCGAGCGGGTGCCGGGCGTCGGCCTCGGCGAGGTCCGTCTCGCCGATCCCGTACCTCTGGCGTACGGCTCTGGCCTCCGCCTCGGAGTACGGGCCGAGGGTGACGGCGGCGGGCGGCGCGTCCCCGGGGTCTCCCGACGGCCGGTGGAGGGCGCCGGGGCCGTAGAGGGCGCCGGCCTGTTCCCAGTGCTCCGGGCGGCAGGCGGTGACGAGGCGGGCGTCGTGGGTGCGGAGCCAGCGCTCGGTGGCGGCGGTCCAGTCGGCGAGGCGGTGGGCGAGGCGGGGCGGCATCTCCTCGGGGCCGTCGAGGACGACGAGGAGCGGGCGGCCGGCCTCCCGGGCGAGCGCGGCGGCCCGTTCCGGGGTGGCGGTCGTGGTGTCGCCCAGGGCTCCGGAGGCGGCGACGATGCGGCCCGCCTGGTGGAGGGCCCGGCCGACGGCGTCGGCGAGGGAGCGGTCCTCGGCGCGCAGGTCGGCGCCGCGCAGCCACACGGTGGGGGCGGGTGCCTCGCCGCGGGCCCGGTGGGCGCAGAGCGAGGCGAGGGCGGTGGTGCGGCCGCTGCCGGGGCCGCCGACCAGGGCGAGCACGGGTGCGCCGCCGGCGGTGAAGCGGGCGAACTCGCGGGCGCAGTCGGGTCGTTCGACGGGTTCGGGCCAGGGTCCCGGTTCGGGTGCGGGTCCGTTGGAGGTGGCGCTGAGTTCGAGGACGCCGGCGAGGTTGAGGTCGGGCCCGTAGGCGGGGACGGTGGCCGCGTTGCGGCGCAGCAGGGCGGTGAGGGGACCGTCGGGCCGGAGCGGCACCGCGTATCCGGCGGCCTGGCGGTCGCCGTGCAGGGCGGTGCCGAGGACGGCGAGGACGGTGCCGGTGGCGGTGTCGAGGACGGGCCCGCCGGCGGCCTGGCCGCCGAGCCTGAGCGCCTCGGCGCCCTCGGTGCCGATGGCGAGTTCGAGGGCGTCGTCTAGGGCGTGGAAGCGGTCGGTGGCGGTGTACGTGACGGCGGCGGGGCCGAGGACGCGCGCCTCGCGCCAGCCGTGGGCGGCGATCCGCACGTACGTGCCGGGTTCGATCTCGGCGCGGGTCGCGAGCGGCAGCGGGCGCCCGCCGAGCCCTTCGGTCCGTACGAGGGCGAGGCCGCTCTCCGGCAGGGGCGTGACGGCTTCGGCCTCGGCGAGCCAGGTGCGGTCGCCGGGGGCGTGCAGGACGACGCGGCTGAGCCCGTCGACGGCTTCGTGACTGGTGACGACCGTTCCGTGGTGGTCGGCGAGGAAACCGGTGCCGCGTGGCCGGCCCGCCAGATCGCAGATCCGCACCAGCGTCGCCAGGTCCCCGCGTCCCATGGTGACGACGGTAGGTCGCCGGTGATCACATCACGGCGCTCGCCGGTGAACGCGCCCCCTGACACTCCCCCGTTCACTCCGAGCGCCTCCCCGATGGGGTGAATTTGCGGCGCTCAGACGGACAGAGACCTCCTGGGGGAACCCGGGGGAACGCCGTGGGGCGGACACGCGCACGCGTGTCCGCCCCACGAGGGCCCTGCGAGGGTCCTCAGCCGAAGACGGCGAGGCTCTTCGCCTTGCCCCGCTGGTCCTCGACCAGCGCGAGCAGCCTGCCCTCCGGCCCGAAGACCGCGACGGGACCCTTCGGGTAGTCCGGCATCTCCAGGCGGACGCCGTTGAGCAGCAGCTTGGCCCGCTTCTCGTCGACGTCCCAGCGCGGGAACGCCGCCGCGGCCGCGTCGGCGACCGGCATGACCGTGAGCTCCTCCTGGAGCTGGTCCAGGGTCCTGGCCGAGTCCAGCTTGTACGGCCCGACACGGGTGCGGCGCAGCGCGGTCAGGTGACCGCCCACCCCGAGCCCGGCACCGAGGTCCCGGGCGAGCGCGCGGATGTACGTACCGGAGGAGCAGACGACCGAGACGACGAGGTCGACGACGGGCGTGCCGTCCTCGGCCACGGCCTCCCGCACGTCGTACACCCGGAAGGAGGAGACGGTGACCGGGCGGGCCGGGATCTCGAACTCCTCGCCGCCGCGCACGCGCGCGTACGACCGCTTGCCGTCGATCTTGATCGCGGAGACCTTCGACGGCACCTGCATGATCGCGCCGGTGAGTTCGGCGACGCCCGCGTCGATGCCCTCGCGGGTCACCTTGGAGGCGTCCACGGACGCGGTGATCTCGCCCTCGGCGTCGTCGGTGACCGTCGTCTGGCCCAGCCGGATGGTGCCCAGGTACTCCTTCTCGGTCAGCGCGAGGTGACCGAGAAGCTTGGTCGCCCGCTCCACGCCGAGGACGAGGACGCCGGTGGCCATGGGGTCGAGCGTGCCGGCGTGGCCGACGCGGCGGGTCCTGGCGATCCCCCGCATCTTGGCCACGACGTCGTGCGAGGTGAAGCCCGACGGCTTGTCGACGATGACGAGCCCGTCCTGGGGGTCCCTCCCGGCGGTGGCCGGGGGAGTCGTTTCCGAGGTGCTCATTCGGCGGCTTCGTCCTCGCCCGGCTTCTTGTAGGGGTCGGCTTCGCCCGCGAAGGAGGCGCCCGAGGAGGCCTCCCGCACCTGGGCGTCGATGGCCCGCGCCTTGTCGAGGAGGTTCTCGATCGTCTTGGCGTTCTCCGGGAGGGCGTCGGCCACGAAGGTCAGCGTCGGGGTGAACTTGGTCCCCGCCGCCCGGCCCACGGCCGAACGGAGGATGCCCTTGGCGCTCTCCAGACCGGCCGCGGCGCTCGCCCGCTCCTCGTCGTCCCCGTAGACCGTGTAGAAGACCGTGGCCTCCCGCAGGTCACCGGTGACGCGGGTGTCCGTGATGGTCACGTGCGTACCCAGGCGGGGGTCCTTGATGCCGCGCTGCAGCTTCTCGGCGACCACCTCCCGGATGAGGTCCGCCAGCTTCTTCGCCCGCGCGTTGTCGGCCACTGGTCCTTCTCCTTCTTTGCCTTGCTCAATCAGTCTTCATCAGTGTGGAGCCTGCGGCGCACCGACAGCAGCTCCACTTCGGGACGCGCGGCGACGAGCCGCTCGCAGCGGTCGAGCACGTCCGACAGGAATCCGTGGTCCCCGGACACCAGCGCGACGCCCAGCCGGGCCCTGCGATGGAGGTCCTGGTCGCCCACCTCGGCCGCGCTCACGGAGAACTTGCGCTGGAGCTCGGCGACGATGGGCCGGACGACGGAGCGTTTCTCCTTCAACGAATGAACGTCGCCGAGGAGCAGATCGAAGGACAGAGTCCCCACGTACATGTGGTGCCGGATGTCCCGCCGGTTCGGGTTCGGTGGCCTGCCGGGCCGTCGCTCGGCAGGGACACCAGAACCGTACACGCAACGGCCGGGGCCGATCGACGGAATAACTTCCGCCGACCGGCCCCGACTCACCTGCATGATCGGACGCGATCAGGCGCGCGGCTTCTCGCGCATCTCGTACGTCGCGATGACGTCGTCGATCTTGATGTCGTTGAAGTTTCCGAGGTTGATACCGCCCTCGAAGCCTTCGCGGATCTCGGTGACGTCGTCCTTGAAGCGGCGCAGACCGTGGATCGTGAGGTCCTCGGCGATGACCTTGCCGTCGCGGACGAGGCGCGCCTTGGTGTTGCGCTTGACCTCGCCGGAGCGGATGAGGACACCGGCGATGTTGCCCAGCTTGGACGAGCGGAAGACCTCGCGGATCTCCGCCGTGCCGAGCTCGACCTCTTCGTACTCCGGCTTGAGGAGGCCCTTGAGCGCCGCCTCGATCTCCTCGATCGCCTGGTAGATGACCGAGTAGTACCGGACGTCGACGCCCTCGCGCTCCGCCATCTGCGCGGCACGGCCGGCCGCACGGACGTTGTAGCCGATGACGATGGCGTCGGAGCCCATGGCCAGGTCGATGTCCGACTCCGTGACCGCACCCACACCGCGGTGCAGGACGCGGATGTCGACCTCTTCGCCGACGTCGAGCTGGAGCAGCGAAGCCTCCAGGGCCTCGACCGCACCGGACGCGTCGCCCTTGATGATGAGGTTGAGTTCCTGGACGAGACCGGCCTTGAGCACCTTGTCGAGGTCCTCGAGGGACACCCGGCGGACGCGCTTGGCGAAGGCGGCGTTGCGCTCACGCGCAGCGCGCTTCTCGGCGATCTGACGCGCCGTGCGGTCCTCGTCGACCACCAGGAGGTTGTCGCCGGCACCCGGGACGTTGGTGAGACCGAGCACCAGGACGGGAGTCGACGGGGTCGCCTCCTCGACGTTGTTGCCCTTGTCGTCGAGCATCGCCCGGACGCGGCCGTACGCGTCGCCGACCACCACGGTGTCGCCGATGCGCAGCGTTCCGCGCTGGACCAGGACGGTCGAGACGGCACCGCGACCGCGGTCGAGGTGGGACTCGATCGCAATACCCTGCGCGTCCTGATCCGGGTTGGCCCGGAGGTCGAGCGAGGCGTCCGCGGTGAGGACCACGGCCTCCAGCAGGGAGTCGATGTGCAGACCCTGCTTGGCGGAGATGTCGACGAACATCGTGTCGCCGCCGTACTCCTCGGCCACCAGACCGAACTCGGTCAGCTGACCGCGGACCTTGGTCGGGTCGGCACCCTCGACGTCGATCTTGTTGACCGCGACGACGATCGGGACGCCGGCGGCCTTGGCGTGGTTGAGCGCCTCGATCGTCTGCGGCATGACGCCGTCGTTGGCCGCGACCACGAGGATCGCGATGTCGGTCGACTTCGCACCACGGGCACGCATGGCGGTGAACGCCTCGTGACCCGGGGTGTCGATGAAGGTGATGCGACGCTCTTCGCCGTTGACCTCGGTACCCACCTGGTAGGCACCGATGTGCTGGGTGATGCCACCGGCCTCGCCCGCGACGACGTTCGTCTTGCGGATCGCGTCGAGAAGTCGGGTCTTACCGTGGTCGACGTGACCCATGACGGTGACGACCGGCGGACGGGAGACCAGAGCCTCTTCGCCGCCCTCGTCCTCGCCGAACTCGATGTCGAAGGACTCGAGGAGCTCGCGGTCCTCTTCCTCCGGCGAGACGATCTGAACGGTGTAGTTCATCTCCTCGCCGAGCATCGTCAGCGTGTCGTCGGAGACCGACTGCGTCGCCGTGACCATCTCGCCGAGGTTCATCATCACCGCGACGAGCGACGCCGGGTTGGCGCCGATCTTCTCGGCGAAGTCGGTGAGGGACGCACCGCGCGACAGGCGAATGACCTCGCCGCCACCGCGGGGAAGCATCACGCCGCCCACGGACGGGGCCTGCATGGCCTCGTACTCCTGGCGCCTCTGACGCTTCGACTTGCGACCACGACGCGCGGGACCGCCGGGGCGACCGAAGGCGCCCTGCGTGCCACCACGGCCACCCGGACCGCCGGGACGGCCACCGAAGCCGCCGGGACGACCGCCGAAGCCGCCGCCACCGCCGCCGGGACCACCCGGACGACCGCCGCCGCCACCACCGGGACCACCGGGACGGCCGGCGAAGCCGCCGCCACCGCCGCCGGGACCGGCCGGACGACCGGCGAAGCCGGGACGACCGCCGCCGCCACCGCCGGGACCACCCGGACGGCCGCCGGGGCCACCGGGACCACGACCGCCAGGACCGGGACGCGGGCCGGCAGCGGGACGCTGCGGCATCATGCCCGGGTTCGGACGGTTACCGCCGGGCGCGCCGCCCGGACGGGGAGCCTGCGGGCGCGGCATGCCACCGGGGGTGGGACGCGCGCCTCCCTGACCCTGCGGACGCGGGGCGCCACCGGGGCCGCCCTGCGGACGCGGAGCGCCCGGAACGGCGCCGGGGCCGCCCTGCGGACGCGGGGCGCCGCCACCGGGGCGGGGCGACTGCGGTCGCGCCATGCCGGTGGAGCCACCCGAGGTGAACGGGTTGTTGCCCGGACGCGGGCCGGCCGGACGGGCACCGCCCGGACGGGGGGCCTGCTGACCGCCGGGACGGGGAGCACCCTGACCCTGCGGGCGGGGAGCCTGCTGCCCCGGACGGGCGGGACGCTCGCCGGTGGGGCGGGGTCCCTGCGCGGCGCCACCGGGACGCTGACCGGCGGCGGGAGCCGACGGAGGCGCGGTGAACTCGGGGGCGGCCGGAGCCGGCGTGACCGGCTTGGGGGCGGGCTTCGGGCCCGGGCGGGGGCCCGAGGCGGCCGGAGCCGGAGAGGGGGTGCTGCTCGCGGGCGCGGCCGGAGTGACCGGAGCCGGCGCCGCAGGCGCGGCGGGGGCCGGCTTGGGGGCCGGGGCGCCGGGCTTCGGAGCAGCGGGACGTGCCGCGGCGGCCGGAGACGGCGCCGCGGGGGAGGGCGCCGCCTTGCGGGGCGCGCCGGGCTTGGCAGCGGTCTTGCCGGCGTTGCCGCCGGGACCCTGCAAAGCGTCAGTCAACTTGCGCACGACCGGCGCCTCGATTGTCGAGGACGCAGATCGGACGAATTCACCGAGTTCTTGGAGCTTGGCCATGACGACCTTGCTCTCCACACCGAACTCCTTGGCGAGTTCGTATACCCGGACCTTAGCCACATCGCTCCTTTTAGGTCCGGTTACCGCCGGACCGTTGCTACTTCATGGGCGTACTCATCGCGTACTCATCGAGTGCTCATCGCAATCTCGACCTACTTCCAACTCGCGAGGTACCTGACCGCACGGTGATCCGTGCCGTACTTCTTCACTGCGGTGCCGACCGCTCGACGTGGTGACGCAGTTCCGCCGTGTCGAGCGGGCCCTGGACCTTGAAGGCTCTGGGGAACGCCCGGCGGCGGACCGCGAGGTCGAGACAGACCACGGCGGGGTGCACGTACGCACCCCGGCCGGGCAGCGTACCGCGATCATCCGGAACACACTCGTCCTTGATCACCACGATCCGCAGCAGATCGCTCTTGGCCGCTCGCTCCCGACATCCCACACAGGTTCGTTCAGGGCATACGCGGGCTTGCGTCCGGCCAGACACGATTAAGTCTACCTCCCCGTACCGACCCCGCCCGTTTGGGGCAAGAATCGAACAGTTGTTGGCCAAAAACGGTCTCAGTCCTGGGGACCGGCCGGCTCCGTGTCCGGACGGATGTCGATCCGCCAGCCGGTGAGGCGCGCGGCGAGGCGGGCGTTCTGGCCCTCCTTGCCGATCGCCAGCGACAGCTGGTAGTCCGGCACCGTCACCCGGGCGGAACGGGCGGCCAGGTCGACGACCTCGACCTTGGAGACCCGCGCCGGGGAGAGCGCGTTCGCCACCATCTCGGCCGGGTCGTCCGACCAGTCGACGATGTCGATCTTCTCGCCGAGCAGCTCCGCCATCACGTTGCGGACGCGGCTGCCCATCGGGCCGATGCAGGCGCCCTTGGGGTTCAGGCCCGAACGGGTGGAACGGACGGCGATCTTGGTGCGGTGGCCGGCCTCACGGGCGATGGCGGCGATCTCGACGGAACCGTCGGCGATCTCCGGCACCTCCAGGGCGAACAGCTTCTTCACCAGATTGGGGTGGGTGCGCGAAAGGGTGACGGACGGACCGCGGACACCCTTGGCCACCCGGACGACGTACGTCCGCAGGCGCAGACCGTGCGTGTAGTCCTCGCCCGGCACCTGCTCCTGGACCGGGAGGATGGCCTCCAGCTTGTCGTCCAGACGGACCAGGACGTTCTTCGGGTCCTTGCCCTGCTGCACCACACCGGCGACGACATCGCCCTCGCGGCGCGCGTACTCGCCGAAGGTCACGTCGTTCTCGGCGTCCCGCAGCCGCTGCTGGATGACCTGGCGGGCGGTGCTCGCCGCGATCCGGCCGAAGTCCGACGGGGTGTCGTCGAAGTCCTTGGGCTCCTGGCCCTCCTCCAGCTCGGAGGGGTCTTCCTTCGCCCAGACCGTCACGTGACCGGTCTGCCGGTTCAGCTCCACGCGCGCGTGGCGGCGGGCGTCGGGGGTGCGGTGGTAGGCGATGAGGAGGGCCGACTCGATCGCCTCGACCAGCAGGTCGAAGGAGATCTCCTTCTCATGCGCCAAGCCCTTGAGAAGCTTCACGTCGATGTCCACGGCTACGCCTCCTCTTCCTTCTTGTCCTTGCGGTTGAACTCGATCTCGACACGCGCCTTGGCGATGTCGGCGAACGCGACCCGGCGGGCGGTGGGCTTGCGCCCCTTCACGCCCGGCACTTCGAGGTCGAGGCCGTCCTCGTCCACGGCGAGGACGCGGGCGACGAGGTCGCCCTCCTCGGCCAGCTGGAGCTTGACCAGGCGGCCGGTGGCCCGCACGTAGTGGCGGTGCTCGGTCAGGGGGCGGTCGGCGCCGGGGGAACTGACTTCGAGGACGTACTCGCCCTCGCCCATCGCGTCGGTCTCGTCGAGCTTCTCGGAGATCGCGCGGCTCAGCTCGGCACAGACGTCCAGCTCCACGCCCTCGTCCGAGTCGACGACGATCCGCAGCAGCCCGCGGCGGCCCGCCCGGGACACCTCGATCTCTTCCAGATCCAGGTCCTTCGCGGCGACGAGCGGCTCCACGAGTCCGCGCAGCCTGTCGCTCTGGGTGGTGCTCATCCGGGTGACTCCTCGGCCGCGTGTGCTGTTGTGGGTTCGTCGCGTGTCAGACCAAAGGGTATCCGGTCCCGGAGGGTGTTGCCGTCCACCGCCCCGGGGCCCGCGGGTACGCTCGCCTGCGGTGATCTCGACGATCTTCGACGACGGACGACAGCCGAGGGAGAAGGCGTGACGACGACGGGCAGGCGCGCGCTCCTGGTGGCGGGCGCGGCGGCGGGAGCGGCGGCCCTCGCCGGCTGCGGCTCCCCCTCCGACGGCGGCACGCCGCCGCCGCCGAGCGCCGCCGAACGGGAGGCCGAACGGGTGGCCCGCGCCGAGGCGGCGCTCCGACGACGCGCCGTCACCTCCGCACGCGGCCTGCTGGAACGTTACGACGCCACCCTCGCCGCGCACCCCGCCCTCGCACCCCGCCTCACCCCGCTGCGGCGCTCGGCGGCGGCCCACGCGACGGCCCTCGGCGAAGGCGGCACGACGGAGACCCCCGCGCCGGCCCCCGCGAAGGCCACCACCGCGCCGTCCGCCGGCCCGTCCACCAC
>NZ_JBFPNH010000049.1:0-44225 GCF_040815545.1 Streptomyces sp. LMG1-1-1.1
GCCGCACCCATCCCTCGAGCGCAGCCCGTTCCTCGTCCGACAGGATCAACTCGGCCTTCGGCCGCCCCGTACGTGTCACAGGCCAAGCTTATATATCTGAACAGAATTCCTGACTCAGAAGACTAGGCAGTGTCCGCAATGTCATTGCGGACACTGCCTAGAGCTGGTCGCCGCGGTGCCGAGGGCGTGTTCCTTGAGAAATGCGCCCGCGTGGGCTGCTGCTTCCTCTGCGGTCGCGTAGCGCGTCCCGGCGGCGACTGTGCCGGATGCTCCATCAGCGCCCTGGCCTGCCCAACCCCAGTTGCCGGAAGGTGACTGCACCAGCTCGGCAGTCCCTCCGAAGAGTGCAAGCGTGCTTTTGCCCGCTGCCGCGGGTGCTGGGCGGCTGACGGCGTCGGGCCATTTCTTACGGGCACCCTGCCGGGTGATGCCCCAGACAGCCCCCAACTGCTCATAACTCGCACCGTAAGAGCCGGCGGTTGCTGCCGCCTGCCCCGTCAGCCGCCTGACCTGGACATCCATCACCTTCCAGGCGGCCAGGACGGACAGCGCCACTTCGACAGGATTCGCTTCCCACATGCGGTCCGCCGGCAGCCCGGTCTGGCGGGAGCGAATAGCCGAGGCCAGGGGATTCAAGGCGTCGTACAGGGCCTTGTCGAGCTCTGCCTGCTCTTCTGGGGTGATCTCAGAGGCCATCATGAGACAACTGTAGTTGTCGCGCCTGTGAATGTAAACCAAAGTTTACGTACTGCGTCGACTGCACCTCCTGTCCCACCACCCACTCGTACTCCCAGCGCCTCTCCCTGATGCGGAGTCAGGGTGGATTCAGGGTTGGGCCGGGGTGATCCCCGTGGTCGCGGGCTTGCCGGGCACACAGAATCGAAGCGAACCTGATCATTGCTACGAGACGTGGAGTCGTCCCATGCGCCGTTCCTCGGCCCTTGTCGTGACCGCCGCCCTGGCGCTCGGTGTCATCGCGCCCGCCCAGGCCGCGACTGCCGAGCCGGCCCCGGAGTTGGACGGGGCGAAGCTGCACGCGGCCATCGTCCCGCGTCCGGGCGACGGCGCCGCGGGGATCGTGGCGGAGGTGCACAAGCACGGGGAGGTGTGGCGGGGAGCGGCCGGGGACGTCGTCTCCGGGCGGGACGTCTCGTCGCGCGCGCACTTCAGGATCGGCAGTGTCAGCAAGCCCATGGAGGCGGTGATCCTTCTTCAGCTGTCCGCTGAGGGCCGTGTCGACCTGGACGAGAGCGTCCAGCACTACCTCCCTGGGTTGTTGCCCGAGGACCGGTTCAAGGAGCGGATCAGTGTCCGGCAGTTGCTCGACCACACCAGCGGGCTGCCGCACGATCTGGAGGGAGCGCCGGAGTCCACCCCGGACGCGGAGATCGAGGGTCGGCTGGACTACGTGACCTTCGACGAGGTGATCGGCGAGACGCTCCGTCCTGAGGGCCGGCCGGGCCCGGGGCCGCATTTCAGCCCCGGCACGCGGCAGGAGTACAACTCCTTTGGCTACCGCATCGCGGGGAAGCTCATCGAGGAGATCACCGGACACTCGTACCAGTACGAGCTGACCACCCGCATTCTGAAGCCGCTGAAGATGCGGGACACCCGGGCCGCGGTGCCGAATCGCAGCACGGCCGTGCCGCGGCCGTATCTGCCGGGCTACCTGGCGCGGAGCAGCGGCGAGCTGGTCGACGTCAATGTGCAGGGTGGGCTGCCCGCGAGCATGACGTCGACCACGGCGGATCTGGACCGGTTCATCACCGGGCTGTTCGACGGCCGACTGCTCCGCCCGGCGCAGGCCGCCGAACTGTTCGCGATACCGAAGGGTGCCGACGGCAAGCCGCTGCCGTACGTGGACGGCTCTCACTGCAACATTGGCCCGGGTAAAGGCACGGCCTGCTTCAGCGTGGGGCTGATGTCGACACCGCTGCCCGACGGGTCACTCCTGTGGGGCAAGACGGGATCGGATCCGGGGTACCGCAGCGGTGTCTTCGCCTCGCGGGACCTCAGCTTGCGCGCGGTCTACGCGGTGGGTACCTCCGGCCCCATCGACGGCGTCCCCGCGGTGGCCCAACGGCTGGCCCTCGCCGCTTTCGGCAGCTAACGGTCTCCCTTGGATGATCGCGGATCATCCAAGCGTGGTGGTGCGGTATCACCCGGGATGGGCCTCGCCGCAGTCCGGCCCTGCCAACCGCCCGCGTCCGCCGTAACACGCGGCCAGGCATGGGGAGGATCCAGGGTTCGACTTCCTCATCTGAGGGACGTATGAGGCGCTACAGTCGGAGCTTTCGACAGGGGACCGGGGGAGGGGACATGGCCGCGGTGGTCGTGGTGCACGGGATCGGCAAGCAGTTCTTAGGGGCGCGGTCGCTTCATGGGGGTGTCGCCGCAGCGCTGCTTGACGGGTTGAGTCTGGCCGGCGGGCAGGAGTTGGGGCCTGAGGACGTCGGGGTGGCGTTCTACGGACATCTGTTTCGCACGCGGGGTGCGGTCAAGGGCGAGCCCGCGTACACCTACCGGGATGTCTCTGATCCCGATGAGGTCGCGCTGCTGTACGCGTGGTGGCGGGAAGCGGCACGGCTGGAGCCGGACCGGGTGCCGCCGCCCGAGGCGGAGGGGATGAAAGCCGCCACGCCGAGGACCGTGCAGCGGGCGTTGTACGCGCTCAGCCGTTCGAGGTTCCTGGCCAGGACGACCGAGCGGTTCCTGATCGGCGTGCTGAAACAGGTGCGTCTCTACCTCGGCGACGCAGAGATTCGCGGGCGCGTGCAGGAGGAGGTCGCCGCGGCGATCGGACCCGACACCCGTGTGGTGGTGGGCCATTCGCTCGGGTCGGTCGCCGCCTACGAGACGCTGGCGGCGTGGGAAGACGGCCCGTCGCTCGACTTCGTCACCATCGGGTCGCCCTTGGGCATTCCGCACCTGGTGTTCGACCGGTTGCAGCCGACCCCGAGCAAGGGGCATGGGCACCGGCCCGGTTGTGTCCGGCACTGGACCAACGTGTGCGACCGCGGGGACGTGGTCGCCCTGGTCAAACGGCTGGCGCCCTCCTTCGGCGACGTGGACGACGTCCTCGTCGCCAACGGATGGCAAGCCCACGCCATCGAGCACCACCTCACCGCGGTCGAAACGGGACGGGCCATCGCGCGCGGGCTGCACAGCCCCGGTTCGGCATGACCAGCAGCACGACTGAGGGCCCGCTCGACGGCCCAAACGACGGCCCCAACGACGGCCCACTCGACGGCCTAACCGAAGGCCCGCCTGACGGCCCGCCCGACGGCCTGACCGAATGCCCGCCCGACGGCGTTGCGTCCCGCTGGGTCGTCGTAGCCGGCACCGGGAACTACGAACACCAGGAGCCACTGCCGTGCGTGGGCGAGGACCTGGATCTCGTCAGCGGTCTCTTCGGCGAGCTCGGATACGGTACGGCTGTTCCCGTGCTGGATCTCTCGACGGCCGAACTGCGCGAGGCGCTGACGCGGTGGGCGGTCCACGCCACGGATGAGGACGGGGCGCTCGTACTGTATTTCAGCGGGCACGGCGACGTGGGCACCGACAACCGCCACTACCTGCTGTGCCGTGACAGCCAGGCCGGCCTTCTGCGGGGAACGGCGCTGTCCACCGAGGACCTGGTCGGGATCGTCACCGAGTGCGGGCTGCGGCGGCTGCTGCTCATCATCGACACCTGTTACGCGGGACAGGGCGGCGTCGACGTCGTGCGTGGCCTCGCCGCCGGGCTGCTCGCCTCCCGAGAGGTGGACGAGCGGCAGCTCACCGCGTTCTCCGTCATCGCCGCCGCCCGGCCGCAGGAGATGGCGCGTGACGGGGCGTTCGCGCGCGCTCTGGCCGAAGCCGTCCGCGACCCGACCCTGGGCGGGCAGCGTCAGCCGAAGCTCTACATCGAGCAGGTCGTCGACCACGTCAACGCTTCGCTGTCGGTGATCAGTCCCTTCCAGCACGCCACATGGGGCACCTTGCCCGGCGGCGAGGGCTATCCCTTCATCCCCAATCCCCGCTATGTCGCGGACGCACCCGGCGAGGGTGTCCTCGACCTGGCCGAACAGCGGACGGCGCTGACCCCGGAAGGACGCCTGCGGCGCGAGGAGCTGCTGAACCACTTCGTGCCGCGGGGCCGGGGTGTGGAACGCGCGAGCGACCCGGGCTCGTTCTTCACCGGCCGGCGCGCCGCGCTCGAAGCGCTCTCCGGCTGGGCGGCGGGCGGCACTCGGGACTTCGGACGAGCCGTGGTGGTCACCGGTGGGCCTGGCACGGGGAAGTCCTCCCTCCTGGGCCGCCTCCTGCTGACGGTCGGCACCGCCGGCAGCGCGCCGATGGGGGCGGGCGAGCCGGTCGCCTCCCGACCGGTGGACGCCGCGATCCACGCCCGGCACAAGACCCTGGCCGAGGTGGCGCTCGGGATCGCCGAGGCGGCAGGCCTGTCCACCGCCGTCCCCGCCGAACCCGCCCAACTCGTCCAAGCGTTGGAGCGGCGCACCGAGCCGCTGGTGCTCGTCGTCGACGCGTTGGACGAGGCCGGCACATCCGGCTCCGTCCACGAGGCGAAGCGCATCGCGACCCTGCTCCTCGCACCCCTCGCGAAGCTGCCGTGCGTGTGGTTGGCCGTCGGTACGCGACGGCAGGTGGTGGACGACCTGGGGCCCGGCTTCGCGCCGCTCGACCTCGACGAACCGCAGTGGACGGACCACGACGACGTCACCGCGTACGCGGCCCAGCTCCTCCAGGCACCGGACGGTCCCGGCAGCGTCGGCCGGTACACCGCGCTGGAGGCCGATCCCGTCGCGCGTGCCATCGCCCGACAGGCCGGCTACAACTACCTCTTCACCCGGCTGGCGGCCCGTACGCTCGCCCGGCGCGACGAGTCCCTCGATACGGAACGGCCCGACTGGGCAGGTCAGTTGCCGGGTCCGCAGTCCTCCGCGTTCTTCTGGGCGCTCGCCGAGACCACCGGCGGCGACAACGAGCGGGCCCGAGCGCTCCTGCTTCCCCTCGCACTCGCCGAGGGATCGGGTCTGCCCGCCGGCTCGGTCTGGCCCGCGGTCGCGGGCGCCCTGTCCGACACCCCGGTCACCGCGGACGACGTCCGCTGGATCTTGGAAGTGGCCGACGCCCATGTCGTAGAGGTCCTCGACCGGGACCTGCGATCGGTTTACCGGCTCTACCACGAGTCCTTCGCCGAGGAGCTGCGCGAGCGCCCGGACCCGTCCGCCGACCAACGCGCCATGGTCGGAGCGCTGATCGGCCTGGTCCCCGCCGACCCCGACACCGGCATGCGCGACTGGCACGCCGCCGACCCCTACATCCGCACGCACCTCGCCACCCACGCGGCGGCCTGCGGACTGCTCGACGACCTCGTGCTTGACCCCGGCTACCTGATGGCCGCGGAACCCACCGTGCTGCTGACCGCCCTGGAAGCGGTCACCGCCCCCGCCGCCCGCGCCGCCGCGGCCACGTTCCAGCGCTGTGCGCCGCTGCTCGCGGCCGAACCCGATCCGGCACGCCAGGCGGCCCAGCTGCGCATGGTGGCCCTCCAGGAGGGGGCGACCGACCTGGCCGACGCGGTCACCCACGACGTACCAGGGCTGCCCTGGGAAACGCTGTGGGCGGACACCGCCCCGGGGCAGTACCGCTCGCTCGGCTCCTTCACCCCGGCCCCGCACAGCCTGGCCGTGCTCCACCCGAACGGGCGACCTGTCATCGTCACCGTGCAGCGGGACATAGGGGTCCAGTGGTGGGACGGCAGCACCGGTGAACGCCTCGGCCGGCTGTCCGGCGTCCCCGGCGACGTCGAAGCGGTGGCCGCCTGCCAGGAGAGCGGCGCGCCCTGGATCGTCGTCAGGTACACGGAGCGGGACCGGCCCTTCCTCGCGTTGTGGGACCTGGAGTCGGGCTCCCGACTCGGCCCGCCGGTGGCCGCCTCGATCCCGGTGGCCTCGCTGCCCCATGCCTGCGTGCGGGTACGCGACACCTGCATCGCCGCGGTGCCCGAAGGGAACACCGTCCGGCTGGTGGACCTGTGTACCGGCCGCCACGTGAAGCGGCTCCACGGGGCGCCGCCACCCCGCGAGGACGGGACGACGTGGACGGCGATCGGCGCACGGGACGGTCGGGTCACCGTCTCCGCCGCGAGCGGGGGCCAACGTTACGACACCTCGGCATTGCGGCCGCGCTTGGCACAGATGAGTATCTGGTCCTTCGACCCGAACAGCAGCCGGCCCGTGAAACAGACGTGGTCGGGGCGCCTGCGGGGGAATCAGGTGCTGGGCCTTGCGGTCGCGGACGGCCGGGTCGAGGTGGCCACGACCAACGGTTTCCGTTTCACCAAACGGCTCTACGACGACCGGAGCCGCAGCCGCGCTGCGATGCGCGAATGGGTCTTTGACGGCCCTTTCGACTCGCTCCTCCTGGTGTGCAGCAGCACCGACACGATGGCGCTCCGGATCAACGAAGGCCGATACGAGGTACTCGGCCCGGACTTCGAGCCCCGCTCGATCCAGATCGCCGCGGGGGCGACGCGCACGTGGACGGCGGCGAACAGTCCGGAGGGAAATATGGTGCTCGCGTCCGCCGACACGAGCAACTCGCTGAAACTGTGGCGGATGGGCGCCTCCGTCGATCCGGAGAGCCCGGGCGACGAGATCTCCCCGGCTCACCGCTGCGCAGTGGCCGAGCTCGAAGGCGGCACCGTACTGATCACCGCGAAACTGAGTTCCCCCTACGGCTCCAAGGACATCCGCGCCGTCGATCCGGTCTCGGGCAGAAGCAAGCCCCTGCCACTGCCGGCCGACCGTCCCGTCTTGGGCCTGGTCCCGGCACCAGGCGGCCCGGGACTTCCTCCCGTCCTCTACCAGCTATACCGCGCGAAACGGGAACCCAAGGCCTGGGTACTGGCGGCGGACGGCACGCGTTCCCTCCTGCTGCCCGAAGCGAGCGTCGGTGCCAGGATCCAGGTCGGTCGGCTGGAAGGGCGGCCGGTGGTCTTCAGCTCGGAAGCCAAGCAGGTGCATGTCTGGGACCTCGCCGGGAAACTCCTCCACACTCTGCCGAATGACCGCCACGAGCACGTGCGGCACCTAGAAGCGGAAGACGGAAGACTCTTCCTCCTCGTGCGGGACTTCAGGAGGCTGCGTGTGATCGACCTCCCGAGCGGCACGTCCCAGGCGTGGAACGCGTCCTCCCCGCTCCGGCTCGACGAGTCGGCCGACCTGGGCAGCTGGGAGGGCATCCCGGCCATCGCCTACCTCACCCGGTCCAGACCGGCCGCTTCGGCCTCGCGCACGCTCAGCGTCGAAGTGCGGGACCTCACCGCGCCACAACGCGAGCCGCTCTTCCGATGGGCCGTCCCCGCCGGCTGCGCCCTGTCGGACGTCCGCCTCCTACCCGGCACCACACGCGACGCCCTCCTCCTGACCACCCAGGACCACCGCCTGCTCCTCGTCGACCCGGCCACCCCCGAACACGCCCTCGACATCCCCGTCGGCAGCGACATCCTCTCCCTCGCCCCCGTCGACGACCGCGTCCTCGCCGCCGTCACCCCCAGCGGCGTCATCGCCCTCCGCCTCCCCCCGGCCGCGTCTCCGAACCACCTGGGGTGAGCGGCGGGACATCCCCGGGGACCCCCTGGTACCCCCGTGTCCCCCGGTGCGACTTCGCGATCACATCGGGTCCGGTGCGGGCATCGGCCCCGGGAGGAGGGCGCGTGCGGGGACACGGCCGTTGGTGGACCCGTGCTCCACCAAAGGCGCGGAGGCGATGCCGAGTGGGTGGTGGGGCTTTCGGTGTTCCTCCATCAGCGGATGACGGGGGGTCGGCCGTTCCCGAGGATCGGTGGTTGTTCGGCTGAGGAGGCCGAGTGCATCCCAGGCCCTTGGGGGAGAAGTGAACGAGTACGCAGCACCCCGTCGTATTTCCGTCTTCGACACCACGCTCCGCGACGGTGAACAAGCGCCGGGTAACGCGATGAACCCGGAGCAGAAGCTCGAACTGGCCCAGCTGATCGCGGGGTTGGGGGTGGACACCATCGAGGCGGGCTTTCCCGCCTCGTCGCCCAGTGACTTCGAGGCGACCCGGCTGATCGCGCGGCACCTGACCGGAACCAAGTTCGCCACGTTCTCGCGGACGACGCGCCGGGACGTCGAGATCGCCGTCGAGGCCGGCGGCGTCGACAACCACCAGGTGCAGATGGTGGCCACCGGCAGCCAGATCCACCTGTCCCACAAGCGGGGCATCACCCGGCACGCGGCGGTCCGGGAGGTGGTGGACACGGTGAGGTTCGCCGTGTCCCTGGGCGTCACCGACATCGCCGTCGGCATCGAGGACGCCAGCCGCGGCGAGGACGACCTGCTGCGCGCGCTGACCGAGGCGGCCGTGGACGCGGGAGCGACCTGCATCATCCTGGCCGACACGACGGGATGCCACACTCCCGACGAGTTCGGCACCCTGATCGGCAAGATCCGCCGATGGGCCCCGCAGCCCATCAAGGTCTCCACCCACTGCCACAACGACTTCGGCCTGGCGACGGCCAACACGCTGGCCGGCCTCGCGGCCGGGGCGGACGAGATCCAGGTCGCGCTCGGCGGCATCGGCGAGCGGGCCGGCAACACCTCGCTGGAGGAGGTCGCCGCCGTCCTCGCGTACAAGACCGGCCTGCTCGGGATGACCACCGGTGTCCGGCTGGACGCCATGTACGCGGCGTACAACCGGCTGCGCGAGATCATCCGCCTGGAGGAGCCCCGCAACAAGCCGATCTTCGGCAAGTACGTCTTCGGCACCGCCGCCGGGATCCACCAGCAGGGCATGCTGAGCGACCCGAGCACCTACGAGTACGTCGAGCCCGCGCGCTTCGGCCGTGAACGCTCGCTGCTCATCGGGCGCCACTCCGGGCGGACCGTGCTGCGCCACCTCATCGAGCAGCTCGACGTGGACGTCGACGAGGCCGAACTCGACGAGCTGTACCGCGTCCACATAGCCGAGCGGGAGCAGGGCGACTGCGAGGACCTGTCGGTCGTACGCGAGCGTCTCGCCGGGGAGCTCGGCACGCGCCTGGCGGTGGCAGCGGCGCGATGAAGTACGCCTATCTGGGCCCGGAGGGCACCTTCACGGAGTCCGCCGTCCGGCGGCTCGCGCCCTCCGCCCGGCACACTGTCCCCTTCCCCACCGTCCCGGCGGCGGTGGAGGCCCTGCGGTCCGGCAGGTTCGCCAGGGCGGTGGTCCCGCTGGAGAACTCCGTCAGCGGCGTGGTTCCGCCCACGCTCGGGGAACTCGTCGCGCACGCCGGGCAGCTCAGAATCGATGCCCAGGTGACGATCGGGGTCACCTTCGCCTTGATGGCGGCCGAGGGAACGAGGCTGTCCGACGTACGGCGGGTGGTGAGCCATCCGCACGCGCACGGCCAGTGCCGGCAGTGGGTGGACCGGTACCTGCCGCACGCGGAGACGGTCGTCGCCGACTCCACAGCGGCGGCCGCCGCGGCACTGGCGGCGGGCGGGGCGGCCACCGACGCCGCGATCGCCGCCCCCGAGACCGCCGCACGCTACGGGCTGACCGTGCTGGCCCACGACATCGGCACGCGCCGCGACGCCATGACACGTTTCGTGTCACTGCGCCCCAGCGGCCCCGACGGGCCGCCCACCGGACAGGACCGCACCGCGCTGCTGATCACCTCCGACCGCTCGGATCCCGGCGTGCTCACCGGCGTGCTCGGCGAGCTGAGCCGGCGGCAGGTGTCCATCGCCTGGATCCAGTCCTGGCCCCGGCAGACCGCGCGGGGGCGCTACCACTTCCTGGTCGAGGTCGACCGGCACATCGCGCATCCGGGAATGGCGGAGGCCGTCGAGGCCATGCGCCAGGGTGTCGACTCGCTGAGCCTGCTGGGGAGTTATCCGTACATCGTCGACCGTGAGGTCAAGGGGGAGAAGGCAGCCGCATGAGTGCGACGCGCATCGCTGTGATCGGCAGCGGGCCCAGAGGAATGATGGTGCTCGAACGGCTCGCGGCCCGTCTCGGGGAACACCCGGGCCCCCTGGACGTCCGCATCTTCCTGGTCGACGCGGTGGAGCCGGGGGCCGGACAGGTCTATCGGACCGACCAGCCCGACTGGTTCCTGATGAACACCGTGGCGGGCCAGTGCTCCGCGTACTCGGGCCTGCCGGACGGCGGCCCGGCACGAGCCGGGGCCGGCCCGTCGTTCGGCGAGTGGTGGGAGTCCGTCGGGGACTACCCCGGCCCGGACAGTTACGCGCCACGCGGGCAGTACGGGAGGTACCTGCGCTCGGTGCTCGATGCCGTGACGGAGACCCTGCCGGCCGGTGTCCGGCTGCGGAGCATCAAGGAACGCGTCGAGGAGGTCGTACGACTCGACGGTCGGTACCGGATCGCCCTGTCGGGCGGCGAGCGGCTGGACGTCGACCGGGTCGTTCTGGCGACCGGGCACTCCAGGCACCAGCTCACCGGCAGGGAGGGCGACCTCGCCGACCTCGCCCGGCAGCACCCGGAACTCCGCTACATCCAGGGCGAGTCGGCCGCCGACATGCCCCTGCACGAGATCGCCCCGGGCTCCGGCGTCGGCGTCATCGGTCTCGGTCTGTCCTTCTACGACGTGATGGCGGCGCTCACCATCGGCCGAGGCGGTCGGTTCGCCCCGGCCGAGGACGGCACGCTCGTCTACCACCCCAGCGGCCAGGAGCCGGTGATCGTGGCCGGATCCCGCAGCGGAATGCCACTGCCGGCCCGCGGCCGGAACCAGAAACCGCCCCAGTACTCCTACCGCCCGGTGCTGTTCACCCCGGCGCGCATCCGGTCCCACCAGCCGCGCGGCCCGCTCGACTTCACCCGGCACGTCCTCCCGTGGCTGACGGCCGAGATCGAGCTCGTGTACTACGGCACGGCCTTGCGGCGCGCCTTCGGCGGCGAGGCCGCCGACCGGTTCGTCGCCGCGGTGGAGCTCGCCGCCGAGCAGGGCGTGCCCTCCGTGGAGGCCATCGCCGCACGTCTGGGACCGCCGGGCGTGCCGCCGATCGACATCGACGCGCTCGCCCGGCCGTTCGCGGACCGTGCCTTCGCGGGCCCGGAGGACTTCGGTCGCGCGCTGCGCGAGGAGATCGAGCGGGATCTCGCGCGCGCCGAAGCGGGCAACGTCGACTCGCCGCTCAAGGCCGCGCTCGACGTCATGCGCGACACCCGCTGGGTCCTTCGCGAGCTGATCGACTTCTCCGGGCTGACCGGGCGCTCGCAGAAGGAGGACTTCCTCGGCTGGTACGTGCCCAGGGCCTCGTTCCTCGCGGCAGGGCCGCCGATGGAGCGCCTCCAGCAGGTCCTCGCCCTGCTCGACTGCGGGCTGCTGCGCATCGTCGGGCCGCGGACCCGCTTCGACAGCGATCCGGCCGAGGGCGTGTACGTGGTGTCCTCGGCCCAGGTCCCCGGCTCCGCCGTTCCGGTGACGACGGTGGTCGACGCGCGGATTCCCAGCCCCGACCTGCGCAGCGACCTCAGCCCGCTCACCACGAGGCTGCGTGAGTCCGGCGCGTGGACGAGCTACGTCAACCACAGCGGCGGCGCCGGTTACGACACCGGCGGCGTCGCCGTGACCAAGAGTCCGTTCCACCCCGTGGCCGCTGACGGCGGAATCGACGAGGACATGTACGTGCTCGGCATCCCCACCGAGCACACCAGGTGGTTCATGCAGGTCGGCAGCAGCAGGCCGGGCATGTGGAGCGACTTCGTCCATGACGCCGACGCGATAGCGGCGCACGCGCTGCGCCCCGTGTCCCGGGTCGAGGTGTCCCGGGCGCAGACGCCCGAGTTGGTCGGCTCGGGCGCGGAGAAGGCAGGCGAGCGATCGCCGGAGAGGAAGGTGGGTTGAGCATGCGTGTCGCACAGCGGTTCTCCCATGTGGAGCGGTCCGCGACCGTCGCCCTGCTGGAGACGGTCCAGCGACTCCGTCGGGAGGGGGTCGAGGTGCTCGACCTCAGCGGCGGCGAACCGGACTTCCCCACCCCGGCGCCGGTGGTCGAGGAGGCCGTGTCGGCGCTGCGGGTCGGAGACACCCACTACACCCCGAGCCGGGGCGTTCCCGAGCTGCTGCGGGCCGTGGCGGACAAGCTGGCCGTCGAGAACGGCGTCCAGGTGGATCCGGCCACCGGCGTCATCGTCACCCCCTCGGCCAAGCAGGCGCTGTTCACCGCGCTGATGACCGTGCTCGACCCGGGTGACGAGGTCATCGTGCCCACGCCTGCCTGGGTCAGCTATCCGGCGATGGCAGGTCTGCTCGGCGCCCGCGCGGTGGCGGCCGAACTCCGTGCGGAGGACGGGTTCAGGCTGTCGCGGCAGGTCCTTGAGGACCTGGTGACGGACCGGACCCGGGCCCTGGTCGTCAACACGCCGGCCAACCCGACGGGGCACGTACTCGATCGCGAGGAGGCCGAGGAGATCGTCGCGTTCGCGGTCGAGCACGACCTCGTCCTCGTCGTCGACGAGATCTACGAGAAGATCGTCTACGACGGCCGCGTCCACCTCAGCCTGGCGAGCCTGCCCGGCGCGGCGGAGCGGACGCTCACGGTCAACGGCTTCTCCAAGGCGTACGCGATGACGGGCTGGCGGCTCGGCTATCTGGCAGGGCCCGAACCGCTGATCTCGCAGGCGCTCAAGGTCCAGGAGCACACGGTGAGCTGCGCCGCGTCGTTCGTGCAGCGCGGGGGAGTGGCGGCGCTGACCCGGACGGCCGACGACGTCGCGGCGATGCTGAAGGAGTACACGGTGCGCCGGGACATGACGGTCTCGGCCCTGGCCGCGCTACCCGGCGTCACCTGCGCCCACCCCGAGGGCGCGTTCTACGCGTTCGCCGACATACGCGGGACGGGGCTGTCGTCGGCCGCTTTCGCGCAGCGGCTGCTCGACGAGGCCGCGGTCACCGTGGCCCCGGGCTCGGCCTTCGGCGCGGGCGGCGAGGGCTACGTCCGGCTGTCGTTCGCGGCGTCCCGCGAGGTCCTGCAAGGTGCGGGGGAGCGGCTGTCTCGGCTGGCCACCCAGTGGGCGGGGAACTGACGGGAACCGACACGGACGCCGGGAGGCCGGCAGCCCCGAGTGGGGCTGCCGGCCTCCCGGCACGTCTGCCGTGGCCCGGTCCGTGGGCGTGGTCGGCACTCTTCCGCTGGGTACGCGGGGTACGCGGGGTACGGGGAGTGCACGGGGTATGCCGCGGACTTCAGGCCACTTCGGCGGGCCGGGCCGGGGCGACGGGCAAGGATTCCCCCTCCGTGGTGCAGGACCGCTGGAACAGCAGTACCGCCTCCAGCCGGTTGCGGGCGCCGAGCTTGGTCAGCGCGTGGGAGATGTGACTCTTGACGGTGGCGGGCGAGACCCGGAGGCGGACAGCGGTCTCGGCCGTCGACATGCCCTCCGTGAGGTTGCGCAGCACCTCCTGCTCGCGCGAGGTGAGGGTGTGCAGGAGATCCTTGGAACCGGCGGAGGTGGGGGCCGGTGCCGCTCCGGTGGGACGGGCGTACAGGGTGCGCAGTTCGGGCGAGAGCACGGTGTGGCCGGAAGCCACCGCACGGATGGCCGTGGCGAGCTTGGCGACGTTGATGTTCTTCACGAGACAGCCGGTGGCGCCGGCCGCGAAGAAGGCGTCGAGGCGCCGCTGGGTCCAGCCGGTGCCGACGACCAGCACCCTCACCTGGCGCAGGTCCAGTTGGCGGATCAGGCCGGTGGCGTCCTCCCGGGGGGCGACCGCGAGGACGGCGACGTCGACGCGGTCGAGCGGCCACTGCCGCAGCGGCTGCTGGTTGTTCACGCTGCCCACCACGTCGAGGTGCGCCGAGGCGCCGAGGACGCGGGTCAGGACGTGACGGGAGATCGGGTCGTGATCCGCGACCAGCACGCGAGCTGTGTCGTCTTCGGCGTGCTCCGCGCCGAAGAGATCACGTTCCAGAGACATGAGGTGCGCCCTTCGTCAGATTGTTCGATGCCTGCCGAAGAAGCCTAAAATCGAGAACGCTGTTCAGCAATGATGAACAGCGTTATGGCTAATTTTGAACGCTCCGCACGCGACTCCGGGCACGGATGGGCGAAAACCCTCCATTTCCAAGGTGATCGCCTTGATCCTTCCTTGGTCTGGCGTTTGTTGACGCCCGACAGAGTCCCCACCTACGGTCGAGAGCCGGGGGCCGCCCGCCATCGCCGTCGGGTGCAGGGCTTCCGTGTGCCGCCGCAGCGGAGGGGGAAGCATGCAGGACGATGCGCTGGCCAGGGCGTGGCTCCGAGGGTTCGCACGGGCCGTCGAAGAGGGCGAGGAAAGGCTCACCGCTCTCGATTCCGCGATCGGGGACGGAGACCACGGCATCAACATGCGCCGGGGCGCGTCCCACGTCCGCCGCATGCTGCTGCGGGACCAGGCGCCGGGCACCGCGTGCGAACTCCTCGACGAGGCCGGGCTGTTGCTCCGTGACCACGTAGGAGGATCCGCGGGGGTGCTGTACGGCAGCGCCTTCCAGGCGATGGGCGGTGCGCTCCACGGCGACCGGGCCGGTGTGGCCCGACTCGGCGACGCGCTGCAGGCGGGACTCGACGCCGTCGTCAGACTGGGAGCGGCGGTCGCGGGCGACAAGACCATGGTCGACGCCTACGCCCCCGCCGTGACGGCGTTCCGCGCGGTATGCGCGCGGGGCGGCGACCTCGGCGAGGCCGCGACGGCCGCCGCCGCGGCCGCCAAGACGGGCGCCCGGTCCACCATCCCGATGCAGGCGCGCAAGGGCCGCGCCTCGTACCTCGGCTATCGCAGCGTCGGCCACCTGGACCCCGGTGCCGCCTCCACGGAGATGCTCTTCAGATCACTCGCCACGGAGGTGACGGCCGGCCCGGAACCGGAGTACTCCTATGTACGGATCGCGTGCATGCCCGGAGTGTGAACGCGGGTCCGCCCTCCCCGGCCGTGACGCGGCCCCGCGATCCGGGACCCGACGAGGCCCCGCCTCCCCGGTCCTCGACGCGGCCTCCTCCGTCTCACACCCCGGCGTCCCGCCGAGGAGGCCCCCACGCGCCCACCACGGTGAACGCCTGCTGGGCGTTCAGCCGCGGATCGCACGGCGAGGTCGCGCGCTCGGCCACCCGGTCCACGTCACCGAACCCCCAAGCGCATTCCGTCACCGGGTCCGGGGTGGTCAGCAGGCGCAACCCCGCGGCCACTCCGCCGGCCTCGACGACGGCCCGCTGGAAGGCCACGACCTCCTCGATCACCATCGACACCAACTGGGAGCGGTGGCCCGAGAGAGCGGTGAACGTGTTCCCGCCCATCGGGTCGCACAGCCACGCCGACGGATGGCCGGCCCGTCGCACCGCGCTCACGAGACGGGGCAGCTCCGACGCGACACGGGAGACGCCCATCCGAGAGACGAGCGTGAGGCGGCCGGGCGTCCGACCGGGATCCAGCACGCGACACAGGCGTACCAATGCGTCGGGAGTGGTGTCGGGTCCGACCTCGCAGGCGATCGGGTTCGCGACCCGGGCCAGTAGCCGGGCCCGGACCCCGTCCGGCCGGAGGGCATGTGCGCCGAGCCACGGCAGGTGCGTGGACGTCAGCAGGGGCCGACCCGTCGGTGTGCGCCGCAGGAAGGGCAGCTCGTCGTCGGGCACCAGAACCTCGTGGCTCGTCCACACGCGATCCCCGTCGGGCAGGGGGCCGCGGTTCGCCCGCTCCCGGCCGATCCGTAGCACCGGTCCGCCGCCGTTGACCCTCATGATCCCGGCCAGCGCGTCGAGGAGCCCCGTCTCGCGGGCGACGGCCCCAGGGTCGTCCCCGATGCGGGTCTTCTCGACGGGACCCCCGGCTTGGAGCACCTGGTACTCGCCGGCGGCGGCACTGGCCAGCAACCGCCGGAGGACCTCGGTCCCCTCCCGGGTGACCCGATCAGGCGGCACGGCCGGTTCCCCCCGTACCGTCGCCGCGTCCACCGGAGAATCGGGCGAGGGCACGGTCAGACCTCCGCCGACCCGGCGGAGGGCGCGGCCGCGACCAGGTCGGGGCGCAGCGAGGCCGCGCCGTGCAGGTAGACGTGCGCGGCCGCGGCCCGCGGCCGGGCGGAATGGGTGTGGATCAGCACGCGTACCGCGCGCGGACTGCCGCCCGGCACGTCGATCTCGCTCGCACACATCAGCGGCACGTCCACGAACCCCATCTCCCGGGCGGCGCGGGCCGGATACGCGGCGGTGAGGTCCGGGCTGGCGGTGAACCAGATGCTGATCAGGTCGGCCGGGTCGAGCGCGTTGCGCGTGACGAGTTCTCGGAGCAGCTCCGTCGTGGCCCGCACGATCTCGTGCGGATCGTTCGACGCCGCCTGGGTGGCACCGCGCAGAGCCAGCACCCGGGACGCGGGTGGCGCTGCCGTCGGGCCCACGGGCTCGACGTCGGGGTGTCCGTTCACTTCACGATGTCCGTTCACTTCTTCTCCGGAGATGCCGACGGGCGGATCGAACAGGCGCGGGACGCGGTGTCATCCTGATCGGACCCGTGCGCCCCCGTCATCCACCGACGGAGGACCCGACCGGCCGCCGCGGCCCGCGTGCGCGGAAGGAGGAGCGCCGTGCACCGGCGAAGGAGGCCTCCACCATCGGCCGATGCCCGGGCACGGCACGTGCCGGGAGCATGGCGGCCATGGGTTCAACGCTTGCGCAAAAGGTCTGGGCCGACCACACGGTCCTCAAGGGCGAAGCAGGGGGAGACGACCTGCTCTACGTCGATCTCCACCTGCTCCACGAGGTGAACACACCGGCGGCGTTCGACGGCCTGCGGGCGGCCGGACGCACCGTGCGGCGCCCCGAGCTGACGGTGAGCACCGAGGACCACAACGTGCCCACCACCTCCCCCCTCGACGGTTTCGACGACCCCGCGGGCCGCCGGCAGTCCGTCCAGCTCCGGGACAACTCCGACGCCTTCGGGATCCCGATGTACCGGCGAGGAGATGCGGAGCACGGCATCGTGCACGTCGTCGGTCCGGAGCAGGGCCTGGTCCGGCCCGGTATGACGGCCGTGTGCTGCGACTCGCACACCACCACCCTGGGCGCCTTCGGAGCCATCGCGTTCGGCATCGGCACCAGCCAGGTGGAGCACGTACTCGCCACGCAGACGCTGTGGACGCGTCGGCCCAAGGACATGGCCGTCAACGTCACGGGCGCGCTCCCGGCGGGCACGACGGCGAAGGACCTGGTGATGGCGCTGATCGCGGCCATCGGCACCGGCGGCGGCCAGGGGCACATCATCGAGTACCGGGGTCCGGCCGTCGAGGCGCTGTCGATGGAAGGGCGCATGACCCTGTGCAACATGTCGGTGGAGGCCGGGTCCAAGGCGGGGCTCGTCGCCCCCGACGAGACGACCTTCGCCTATCTGCGCACCCGTCCCGGAATGCCCCGGGGAGCGGAGTGGGACGCCGAGGTCGCGTACTGGACATCCCTGCGCACCGACCCGGACGCGCGGTTCGACAAGGAGGTGACCCTCGACGCCTCGGCGATCCGGCCGTACGTCTCCTGGGGAACCAATCCGTCACAGAGCCTGCCCCTCGACGGCCGCGTGCCGAGCCCGGCCGACTTCGACACCGCCACGCAGCGCGCCGCGGCCGAACGCGCCCTCGACTACATGGACCTGAAGCCCGGCAGCCGCCTGACCGACATCGGCATCGACACCGTGTTCGTGGGCTCCTGCACCAACGGCCGCATCGAGGACCTGCGCGCCGCGGCCGACGTGCTGCGTGGCCGCCAGGTCGCCGACGGGGTGCGCATGCTCGTCGTACCCGGCTCCGCCGCGGTGCACCGGCAGGCCGTGGACGAGGGGCTCGACCAGGTCTTCACCGGTGCCGGCGCGGACTTCCGCCCCATCGCCGGCTGCTCCATGTGCTGCGGTCTCAACGAGGACCGGCTGCGGTCCGGACAGCGCGCCGTGTCGACCAGCAACCGCAACTTCGAGGGCCGGCAGGGCAAGGGGTCGCGCACGCACATCGCCTCCCCGGCGGTGGCCGCGGCCAGCGCCGTCGCCGGCCGGATCACCGCCCCCACCGACCTGTGAGGCCACGCACCGCAATGGAACAGTTCACCGTGCACGTCGGTACGGCCCTGCCGCTCCGCCGCAGCAATGTCGACACCGACCAGATCATCCCCGCCCGCTTCGTCCCCTACTTCAGCCCGACCGGCCAGGGCAACGGCCTGTTCGGGGACTGGCGGGACGACCCGGCGTTCCCCTCGAACCTGCCCCAGTACCAGGGCGCGACCGTCCTCGTGGCGGGCAACGAGTTCGCCACCGGCTCCTCCCGGGAGTCCGCCGTCTGGGCTCTGCAGAAGTCCGGGATCCGGGTCGTGATCGCCGCGAGCTTCGGTGACATCTTCCGCGAGAACGCCCTCATGCGCGGCCTGCTGCCCGTCGTGCTGCCCCCGGACGCCGTGGAGCGGCTGTGGGAGCTGACCGAGGCGGACCCGACCACGCCGGTCACCGTGGACCTCGAGCAGCGCCAGGTCCGGTTCGCCGACCGGACCGAGACCTTCGAGATCCACGAAGGTGCTCGCGACCGGCTGCTGCGCGGCGCGGACACCATCAGCGACACCCTGCGCCACGAGGCGGAGATCAGCGCGCACGAGCGACGGCGCCGCCCGCTCCTGCCCACGACGACGAGGAGCGGCCGATGACCCGGCGCCCTGCCCTGCTGGTGCTCGACCTCATCAACGAGATCGCCCACCCCGACGGGAAGTACAACGACGTCTGCCTCGACCAGATCGAGAGCAGAGGCGTCCTCGGCCACGCCCGCCGCGCCATCGACCACGCCCGTGAACGAGGCATACCGGTCGTCTACGTGGTCGTCGGCTTCTCGCCGGGGCTCCCGGACTGGTCGCCGGTGTCGCCGCTGTTCACCGAGGCGGCCGACGGCGACCGGCTGATCCTGGGGACCTGGGGCACCGAGGTGCACGACTCCCTCAAGCCCGAGGCCCATGACCCGGTCATCGCCAAGCGCCGGATCAACCCGTTCCTCGGGACGCACCTCGAACTGACCCTGCGTTCCCTCGGCGTGGACACGCTGCTGCTGACCGGGGTGACCACCGACCTCGTCATCCTGTCCACCGCCCGCGAGGCCCACGACCTGGACTTCCACGTGGAGGTCCTGGAGGACGCCACCGCCACGTCGAGTCCGGAACTGCACGAGGCGGCGCTCACCCTGCTGCGCCGCACCGCCGAAGTCACCACGGTGGACGCGGCGTTGGGGCGGGTCCGGGCCGCCGACGACAACGTGACCGAAGAGAAGGAGTGACACCGATGCAGCCGTTCTACCTCATGACCGACCGGGAGAAGGACGAACTGTACGGGGTTCTCGAGACCATCGACACCAACCCGTACGACGACTACCACGCCTTCTCCGCCGCCGTACGGCGGGCGACGGCGGGCAACGTCCCCGACTCGCTGCTCCAGGCCGCCGAGCAGATCCGGACGGAGCGGGCGGCGGGCGTCTCCGACACGCACGTGCTCCGCAACTGCCCCGTGGACAAGGACCTTCCCGAGCTCGGGCACGACGACCCGCAGGCGGACAAGTACGCCCACAAGCTGACCTTCGTCGGCGAGGGCTTCCTCGAGCTCGTGGCGCAGCTGACCCGCACCCCGGTGATGGCGTACGCGACCCGCTTCAACGGCGACTTCTTCACCGACGTGTACTCCATCAGCAAGTACCACGGGAAGCAGACCGGATACAGCGACGGCGAGCTCGTCTACCACAACGACCGCACCGCCCACCCCGTGCGCGCCGACTACATCAGCCTGCTGGGCATGCGCTGCCCGGTGCAGGAATACACCTGCACGAGCCTCGTCGAGGCCCGCACACTGCGCGCCGGACTCTCCGAGGACACCCTTCGCGTCCTGGGAGAGGCGCACTTCGTCACCCCCTTCGACGTGGTTTCCCGGGACAACAACAGCAGCCTGACCCTCTCGGAGAAGCACGCGATCTTCCAGGGCGACTACGGCATCCGCTACCTGGACACGCACACCACGGTCGCGCCGGACGCTCCGGGCGAGGCCAAGGACGCCCTGATCGAGCTGAAGAACGCGCTCACCCGCGCGGAGAAGAAGCGGCACCGCATCCTCGAGGGCGACCTGCTGGTCTTCGCCAACCAGAACGGGCTGCACAGCCGCGAGCTGATCGAGGTCAACGACCCCGAACGGTCGCGCTCGCGCTGGCTCCTGAAGACGTACACCCTGCGCAGCCAGGCCGTCGCGGACGGCTTCGCGGACCGCTGGGTGGAGGGTGTGGCCGGCCGGGTCGGCGACTGACCACCGGGCGGACCGCAGGATCCGAGGGGCAGGTGCGCGGGAGGTGTTCCCGCGCACCTGCCCCTCGCGTGTACGGGGCCGCTGTCAGCCGGTCAGCCGGTCAGTAGGCTGGTACGTCGATAGGCCAGTCGGCCAGTCGGCCAGTGGGTCAGTCGGTCACGCGCCAGGCGACGCCCCGGCCCGCCCCGAGCTCGCGGGAGAGCAGGGTCGCCACATCGCGTACGGCGATGGCGTGACGCTGCCGGTTCGCTTTGGACAGGAGCCGCTCGACGGGGCCGAGGATGCCGATCGCGCCCGCCGGTTCGCCGGAGCGGTCGAACACCGGCGAGGCGATGCAGGCCTCGCCGAGGGTGCTCTCCTGGTCCTCCAGCGCGTAACCGGTCTGCCGGATCGCCTCCAACTGGTCTGCCAGCACCACCGGGTCCACCACGCTGTGCCCGGTCAGCCGGGCGAGATCGCCGTCCAGCAGTTCGCGCTGTCGTTGCGACGGAAGGAAGGACACGAGCGACTTGCCGAGTGCGGAGGTGTTCCACGGAACGCTGGCGCCGACGTCCGGGATCTGCACCCCGCTGCGGGGCCGGAAGGCGTGGTGCACGACGAGTACGTGCCGGTCGTCGTCGAGCACCGCCACCCACACCGCCTCGCTGGTGCGCTCGGCCAGGGTGTTCGCCCACGCGACCGAGTGGGACCGCAGTTCCTGCGTCTCCAGATACGAGTTGCCGAGGCGAAGCAGTGCCATCCCCAGGAGGTACTTGCTCGTCCCCTTCTCCTGCCTGACCAGCCCTTCGGCCTCCAGGGTCTGCAGCAGGGCGTGCACGGTCGGCTTGGAGACTCCGATCCGCTCGGCGAGCTCGGTGACACCCAGGCGGGGACCGTGTGTCGCCAGTTCCCTCAGGATGCGTGCGGCACGCTGAACGGACTGCACCATGCTTCAACTCGCAATCAGTATGGCGGAACGCCGTTCAGAATAGTGTCGCGCCGTGACGCACCTGCTGACCGATCGACGGGCGAAGTTTACGCCCTGAAGGCGCGGAAGGGGAGATTACGGCCGAGGGATGATCAACCGCGGAGTACCAACCGCGGACTGCCGGACGGAGTGCTCGGGCCGGGGCCTCGACCGGCAGACGCGGGCGGACGGCGATGCGGGCGGCGAAGCGCGTGGCGCGCCCCTCCACCGCGGACGAGTGCGCGGACGGCGCTGCGGGCGGCGCGCCCCTCGGCCGCCGGACCATGGCCGGAAGCTTCGGAGCCCGCCGCCCGCGGCGACCGGAAGGGCTGTCGATCGGATGTCGGCGACGTCACCCGGCCCGGACGGCGTCGGCACGGCGCCCGGTGACCGCGGCCAGCACGGATGCCGACAGGAACGCCACCGCGGCGATGACCGCCGACACGTGCAGCCCGCCGATCATCCCGTCCGTCGTGCCGACGAGCGTGCCGAAGAGGGCGACGCCCATCGCGCTGCCCACCTGACGGGACACGTTGAACACCGCCGACGCGGTGCCGGCCTTCTCCGCGGGGCTCGCCTCCATGACGGCCACGGTCGCCGCCACCACGGTGACCGGTGTCGCGAGGCCCGTCGCCATGAGCGCGAAGAGGAGTACGGGGTACGGGGTGTCGGGGCCGGCCGCCAACCAGCCCAGGAAACCGACGCTCCCGAGCAGCAGCGCCCCCGCCATCGGGACGTACGGACCGAAGCGGGCGGTCAGGCGGCTCGACAGCGGCGCCGCGAGGAAGCCCATGCAGACCGACGGCAGCAGGGCGAACCCGGTGCTCAGCGCGCTGAGTTCACGCTCCTGCTGGAAGTACAGCGTGGCGACGAAGAGCAGCCCGTAGTAACCGAAGCTGAGCAGCAGGCCGATGATGTTCGTGGCCGTGAGCCTGACCTCGCGGAAGAGCGACGGCGGCAGCAGCGGCCGCCTGCCCTCCGGCCTCACCGCCGCGTGCGCCTCCAGGCGCAGTTCGACGAAGACGAAGGCCGTCAGGCACACGACGCCACCCGCGAACATCGCCAGCACCTCAGGCGACGACCAGCCCGCGGACCCCGCCTCGTTGAGCGCACCGGCCACGCCGAGCAGCCCGAGCACCCCCAGCAGCAGACCGGCCGGATCCATCCGGCCGGGCCGGTCCTTGCGGCCCGGGGCCGGCACGTGGCGCAGGGTGAGCAGCACCGCCACCGCGGCCACGGGCAGGTTCACCCAGAACACCGCGCGCCAGTCGAACCCCGCGACCAGCATCCCGCCGACCGCGGGTCCGGCGCCGAAGGCGACCGCGGACACGAGCCCCCAGTAGCCGACCGCCCGGGCACGCTGGGCCCGGTCGGGGTAGGCCGCCTGCAACAGGGCGAACGACGCGGGAACCAGCAGAGCGGCCCCGGCACCCTGGGCCAGCCGGGCGGCGATGAGGACGCCCGCCGAGGGCGCCAGCGCGCAGCCCACGGACGCGGCGGCGAAGACCCCCAGTCCGGAGAGGAACAGCGTCCGGTGTCCGAAGCGGTCACCGAGCCCGCCGCCGACCAGGAGCAGCCCGGCGAAGAAGGCGCTGTACCCGTCGACGATCCACTGCAGGTCCGACGCGCCGGCGTCGAGCGAGTCCTGGATGGCGGGCACGGCCACGTTCACGACCGTGACGTCGAGCATCACCAGGAAGTAGCCGAGGCTCAGCGCGATGAGCGGCGGAAGGGAAAGGGAAGGGCGCTCGGCCGGCGGTCCGGCGGGCGCACCGGGTGCGAGCGCGGGGGAGGGCGAGGGATCAGTGGACGTCATGCGATCCAGTCTCGGGTCGCAACATTTAGTCGCCCGTCAAAGTGTGATCGGACTACGCTTGCCGCATGGCAAGGACGACGACCGGTCGACGCCGGAACCAGGACCAGGTACACCACCAGCCCGACATCGCCCGGGCCGCCCATCTGATCGCCGACCCCTCCCGCGCCCGCATGCTGAAGGCGCTCAGCGACGGCCGCGCCCTGGCCGCCGGACTGCTCGCCACCGAGGCGGGGGTGAGCGCCGCGACGGCGAGCGTCCACCTGGGCAAGCTCGTGGAGGCGCGGCTGGTCGTCATGGAAAGCGCCGGCCGGTGCCGCTACTACCGCTTGGCCAACCCCGACGTCAGCGTCGCCCTGGAGGCGCTGGCCGTCATCGCACCGCCCCTTCCGGTCACGTCGCTGCGCGAGAGCAGCACCGCCGGCGCCCTGCGCCGCTCCCGCACCTGCTACGACCACCTCGCCGGCCGACTCGGCGTGAGCCTCCTGGAGTGCCTGCTCAGGGACGGCCTGCTCGCCGGGCACGACGGCAGCCACCGCCCCGAGAAGGCGGTGCGCGACGGCGTGTCCGGATACGGGCACGACATCGACTACCACCTCACGGGCACCGGCCGGGACACCCTGGCCCGGTTCGGAGTCGACCTCGACCGGCTGCCGGCCCGCCGCCCCCCGATCCGGTACTGCGTGGACTGGAGCGAGCAGCGACACCACCTCGCGGGCGCGGTCGGCGCCGCGCTCACCGCGCGGCTCTTCGAGCTCCGCTGGCTGCGCTACGGCTCCAGCCCCCGCGTCGTCCACGTCACCGAGGACGGCACCGACGGCCTGGCCCGCACCTTCGGCCTGCGGCCCGCGGACTGACGGGCACGCCGACTGACCGGCACATCGCGACCGCCGGGACATGGACCGCCCCGGAAATGGACCGCCCCGGGAAATGGACCGCCCCGGACATGGGCCGACCGTCAGATCCACCGACCGGGAACGGGCACCGCCCCGGAACGTGGACCGCCCCGGAACGTGGTTCTCGACCGATCGGTGTACTCCTCCGGAGGAGCGGACCCCGGAGCTTCCTCTGATGAGCGATGACGTGCGGCCTCCTTGCGCCGAGCCTGGGTCGGGCCGAAGAACCACCGCACGACGCCGGCCCGCGGAACACGCACACCGGCAGAACCAGAGGGAGAACACCGACGTGCCCACTACGCCGAACCGCACGGACCGCAGAGTCACGGTGCTGCGCGACCTGCTGTCCCCCGAGGCGCTGGACTCCGTCGAGTGGCGGCGCTGGCACGAGCCGGGCCGTACCGGCACGGCGATCCACGCCCTGTACGAGACCGACGACGACCGCCCGGCGACGGCCCAGCTCATCCGGTTCGATCCCGGAGCCCATGGAGACCTCCACGAGCACCTGGGGTACGAGCTGATGTTCGTCCTTCAGGGGGAGTTGGTCAACGACAACGGCGACCGGTACGGAGTCGGCGACCTCGTCATCGAGGAGCCGGGTAGCGTCCACCGCATCAGCACGGAGACCGGGTGCACCCTGCTCGGCATCCGTGAGGCCCCGGTCGTACCGACGAACTGAAGAGGACCGGCGTGAACCTCCACAGGCCCAGCGGATCCTGGCAGTCCCTGCCCGCGGCACAGCAGCCCGAGTACCCCGACCCGGACGCCTTGCGTGAGGTCATCGCCGACCTCCGGTCGTATCCCCCGCTCGTCTTCGCCGGCGAGGCCGACCAGCTGCGCGCCCGCATGGCGGCCGTCGCCAAGGGGGAGGCGTTCCTCCTCCAAGGCGGCGACTGCGCGGAAGCCTTCGACGCCGTGTCGGCCGACGACATCCGCGACAAGCTCAAGACCCTCCTCCAGATGGGCGTCGTGCTCACCTACGCGGCCTCGGTGCCGGTGGTGAAGGTCGGCCGGATCGCCGGCCAGTACTCCAAGCCACGCTCCAGCCCGACCGAGACCCGCGACGGGGTGACCTTGCCCAGCTACCGGGGCGACTCGGTCAACGGCCAGGCCTTCACCGAGGCGGCCCGGACGCCCGATCCGGAGCGCCTGAAGCGGATGTACCACGCCTCCGCCTCGACGCTGAACCTGGTGCGCGCCTTCACCACCGGCGGCTACGCCGACCTGCGCCAGGTCCACGCCTGGAACCAGGACTTCGTGAAGTCGTCCCCCTCGGGCCGGCGCTACGAGGCGCTCGCCCGCGAGATCGACAACGCGCTGACCTTCATGCAGGCCTGCGGTGCCGACCCGGAAGAGTTCAGGACGGTCGAGTTCTTCTCCTCCCACGAGGCACTGCTGCTCGACTACGAGTCCGCCCTCACCCGCGTGGACTCCCGCACCGGGCGCCTGTACGACGTGTCGGCCCACATGGTCTGGATCGGTGAACGCACACGCCAACTGGACGGCGCACATGTGGAGTTCGCCTCGAAGATCAGCAACCCGATCGGGGTGAAGCTCGGCCCGACCACCACGGCCGACGAGGCACTGACCCTGCTCGACCGCCTCGACCCGGACCGCGAGCCGGGCCGGCTGACCTTCGTCGTCCGCTTGGGCGCCGACAAGGTCCGCGACAAACTCCCCGAGCTGGTCGAGAAGGTCACCGCATCGGGTGCGGTCGTCGCCTGGGTCACCGACCCGATGCACGGCAACACCTACGAGGCCGCCTCCGGCCACAAGACACGCCGCTTCGACGACGTCCTCGACGAGGTCAAGGGCTTCTTCGAGGTCCACAACGAGCTCGGCACCCACCCGGGCGGCATCCACGTCGAACTCACCGGCGACGACGTCACCGAGTGCGTCGGCGGCGGCGACGAGATCCTCGTCGACCACCTCCACCAGCGCTACGAGACGGCCTGCGACCCGCGCCTCAACCGCAGCCAGTCCCTTGACCTCGCCTTCCTCGTCGCCCAGATGTACCGGGAACACGCACGAGGCTTCTGAACCCCGCGTGGCCGCACCGACGCGACATCGGTGCGGCCACGCGCGCGCGTATCGACGACGGTATCGACGACGGCACGGGCGCCGTACGGCGACCTGACCGTTTCCCCATGGCCTGCCGCGAGTACGCGAGCCAGTGCCGAGTACGGACGTGAGCGCCGGTGCGGTGCACGCGGCCGCCTCGATGTCGTTGCTTCAGCAGATGCCGTACGGCGAGCGAGGCACCATGGCGGAGACGCCACGACGCACCGGTCCAGCGGCTTCACCGACACCCAGTGGCTACAAGTCGGCCTCGGCACTTTCACGTCCATCAGCCAGATCACCCTCGGCTGGGAGGCCGTTACGCCAAGGCCTTCCGGATCGAGGTGTCGAACGACGCACCCGGCTCGGTCCGGCGCACGGGCACACGCGGCTGCCGCAGCCGCAGCGGCGATAGAGGCCTCATGACCTCCCCTGATTTCCTACGGCGCGTACGGGACCGGTCTGATTAGGATCTTCGGCATGGCAACAAGACTCGTGCAGATCAACATGAAGGCCCAGGACGACGCGGCGCTCGGACAGTTCTGGGCAGACGCGCTCGGGTGGGGTGTCGACAGCGAGGGGCCCGGTGTGACCAACCTCGAACCCGTCGGCTTCTCCTACCCCGACCCGGCGGCCGTCTGCATCGACATCGTGGCCGGCCCGGAACCGAAAACGGTGAAGAACCGGGTGCACCTCGATCTGGCCACCACCTCGACCACCCATCAGGCGGAGCTGGTCGCGCGCTTGAAGGACCTGGGTGCCACGCTCGCCGACGTGGGGCAGGGTGACGCCCCCTGGACGGTCATGGCCGATCCGGAGGGCAACGAGTTCTGCGTCCTGGAGCCCCGCCCGATCTACCAGGACACCGGGCCGATCGCCGCGGTGGTGGTCGACTGCGCCGACCCCCGAGCGATGGCCCGGTTCTGGGGTGAGGCGATGGACTGGACGCGGCACGAGGTCACCGACGACCACGCGACCATGCGATCCGCCCAAGGCGTCGGCCCGTACCTCGAGTTCATCCGCACCCCCGACACGAAGACCGTGTGGAACCGCGTCCACCTCGACGTCAGGCCCTACCCCGGCGACGACCTGGCAGCAGAAGCAGACCGACTGCGCGCCCTGGGCGCCACCGACCCCGGCATCGACCAGTCCGAGATCCCGTGGACGGTCCTGGCCGACCCGGAAGGCAACGAGTTCTGCATTCTCACTCCTCGCTGACCTCGATCCTGGCGCGGAGCGTTCGTTCCTTGACACGAGTGGCCGGAACGACGTGGCCCGTACACTTCCGGACGTGACCACTGTTGCCCTGGCCATCACCGACGGCATGCTGCATCTCGAACTGTCCTTGGCGATAGAGGTATTCGGCGCCGACCTCACCCACATAGTCGACCCCTGGTACGACTTCGCGCTCTGCGGTCCGAGCGCCGTCCAGGTCGGCCGATTCAGGGTGGACCCCGACCACGGGCTCGACTACCTCCGGCGAGCCGACACGGTGATCGTCCCCGGCTGGGCCGACGTCGACCAGGACCCGCCGGTCGAGCTGGTCGACGCCGTACGGGCGGCCCACGAGGCGGGGGCCCGCGTGGCCTCCCTGTGCACGGGGGCCTTCGTCCTCGCGGCCGCCGGCCTCCTGGACGGCCGACGTGCGACCACGCACTGGGCGCACACCGACGAGCTGAGCAGACGCCACCCCCAGGTCACCGTGGATCCCGACATCCTCTACGTCGACAACGGCAGCGTGCTCACCTCCGCGGGCAAGGCCGCCGCCATGGACCTCTGCCTCCACCTGGTGCGCCTCGACCACGGCTCGGCCATCGCCAACACCATCGCCCGTCGCCTGGTCGTCCCTCCGCACCGCGAAGGAGGCCAGGCCCAGTTCGTCACCACCCCCGTGCCCGCCCCCGGCAACCATCCGCTGGCCGACCTGTTCCCCTGGGTCCTGCAGCGCCTCGACCGAGCCCTCACCGTGGAGGACCTGGCCCGTCAGGCCGGCATGAGCTCCCGCCACCTCGCCCGCCACTTCAAGTCGGTCACCGGCACCACCCCTCTCCAGTGGCTGCTCACCCAACGCATCCGTCACGCGCAGGAACTCCTCGAAACCAGCGACGACACCGTCGACACCATCGCCACATCCACCGGCATGGGCACCGCCACCACCCTGCGCCGCCACTTCGCCCGCACCGTCGGCGTGCCCCCGGACGCCTACCGCCGCACCTTCCGCCCTCGAACCCGGCCCGCCCTCCCGGCGTCGGCGAACAGTCGGTCGCTCCCGCCGAGGACGACGGGGGCGAGGTGATTCCGGCGGTCGTCCCTCACGACTGACCTCCCGCAGCGATGAACTCCGTCAGTGCCGGGGCGAGCAGCTGGGGGTCGTGTGGTCCGGGTTCGCGGCCCCGCCGGCGAGGGTCGCGCACAGGTAGCTCACCCACGACGACACCAACATCTCTAATCCCAACCGTCACGTGCGGTTGAGTTTCCTGAGCTGATCGGGGCGATCAAGATCGTCCTGGGTGTAGCCGCCGAATCTCCTTACGCTCCGGCGAAACGGGAGAAAGATGCGCGGTACCACCATGAACGAAGTCGAGCGGCCGTACGACGGCTGCGGAAAGTGCCTGCTCGGAGTCCGCCGGCTGTCGCGGGTCAAGGCTGCCACGACCTCGCCCGAGCGGCAGCGGGAAGATGTGCTGACGGCTGCCGCGGCCGTCGGCGGTCACGTCATCGACTGGGCGGACGACTGGGAGGTGTCCGGTGCCACCGACCCGATGACCCGCCCGAAGCTCGGTCCGTGGCTCCGCGATGAGCGAGGCAAGTACGACGGGCTCGTCGTCGCAGCCGTCGACCGGCTCGGCCGCAACGTGGTCGACTGCTTGAACACCGTCTACAAGATGCGCGACGAAGGCAAGCTCCTCGTCTCCTACGGACACGAGGGCGTGTGGAACCTCGACGACCCGAACGACGAGAACCGCTTCACGATGGAGGCCTGGGGCGCGCAGATGGAGTTGCGTGCCATCCAGCGGCGCAACCGTGACGCCACCAAGAAGGTACGCGCGGCCGGCCGGCCCAAGGGCAAGCCTTCCTACGGCTTCCGGTATGTCCGCACCGTGCCCAACGGCCGGGTCGAGCGTGTGGAGCTGCATCCTCACGCGGCCGAGGTCCTGCGAACCGTCGCCAGCCGCATCCTGGCCGACCCTGAGAACGTGTCGTCCAGCAGCGAGGCCGCTCGCCTCAACCGGCTCGGGGAGCTGGCGCCGGTCGACCACCTCGCCGTCATGTACGGCAAGCCGGCGGGTGGCCGACCCTGGTATCCCACGAGTCTGCGCAACATGCTGCTGTCCGAGGCGGCCATGGGCTACCTCGTCCACCAGGGCAAGCCTGTCATCGACCGGTCAGGGAAACCGGTGCGTCTGTGCGCGGGGCTGTGGAACCGCACCACGCACAACGCAGTGAAGGAGGTCCTCCGCGCTCGTGACACCCCGTTCCGGGGCCGCAAGTCCAACCGGTCGTACCTTCTGACGGAAGTGGCCGTGTGCGGCCAGTGCCACAACCGTCTCTCCACCCAGACATCCGCCGATGCCCCACCTCGCTACGCCTGCACCGCCCGGAACAAGGGCTGGAAGAACGCACAGCACTGCCGCCCGGCTCCCAACATGCGTGTCGCCAACTTGGACGCCCTGGTCGAGGCATGGCTCCTGGAGAAGTTCGGGCACGGCGCGATCATGGAGACGGTCTACGACTCCGGCAACGGCGTCGCCGACCGCATCGCCGAGGTCGAGGCCAGCCGACAGCGGCTGCGCAGCGACCGCGAGGCCGGCCTCTACGACACTCCCGACGATGCTCAGTGGTATCGCGAGCGATACAGCGAGCTCTCCCGCGAGTTCCGGGAGCTGGAGAACGAACCCCAGCGCCCGCCCGGCATGGTTCAGTGCCCCACCGGAGAGACCGTGGCGGACCGGTGGACGAACGCTCCCGACGTCCAGGCCCGCAAAGAGATACTCCTGGACTTCCGTGTCAGGGTGACCGTATACCCCGCCTCGGCTCCTGTCCGATGGGTCCCCGGACTCCTGCACGGCCCGGACCGAGATCCACAGCAACACGGCGACCGGACACCCAAGCTCTGAGGACTCCGATACCAGAGGATCACGGCGCCGCCAAGACGGGCCCGTTGGTGCCCGCTCGGCCTGAAAGCCAGGCGAACTCCAGGAGCAACTCATGGCACATGCCACACCTTCTCCCTCAGGCTCTCTCATGGCGCCTGCAGGCCTGGGGCCATGGGACGGTAGTCGGACCGGCTGGGCCGTCGTCATGAACGACGGCCCAGCCGCCGAGGACTTGGCGACGCATCTGGGGGAAAGGTCGCGGCTCAGCCCCGGGCCGGTGCAGCGGGCTTCGAAGTTCTGCTGGACACGGATTCCATTGAGGTGGAGCTGTGCGAACCCGTACCGAAGAGGGGGCTGAAGCCGACCGGCACACTTCCGCTGCGGCTCGCTCACGCCAGGAACCTCGGGGCGTTCGAGCTAGCCTCGACCCACTGGGAGGTTGGCAAGGGGGTGCGCAGGTTGATGGAGGAGGGATCGGATCGACCCCTGCCGGCGCGTTTCGTCCTGAACATTGCCACCAGGGTGATCACTACGCGGTCGGGCACGATGATCAGGTATGTGCAACCGCAGCTCGCGCTTCAATGCGGTGATCGTGGCTGGCATGATCGCGGCGCTGGGGAGCGGGCAGGGGCACCTGACGGGTACCCCTACTCTTCGAACGGTAGTGGGGCGGAGACCGGATCGGCCGTGTCGGGCGTGGTGAGCCAGGCTCCGCCCCCCACCGCTCAGGGGACGAGTACGAGGCGGACCGGGTCTCCGATCTTCAAGTCCAAGATCTGACTATTTGGCGTCGCCGCAGGTCAGGGGCATCATGCGCCCCCCTCAGGTCAGCAAACGGTCAGCATGCGTCCGCATGCTGTCCCGGCTTGCTGACCTTCGACCCGCAGCAGGCGCCTGAGCATGATTCTTGGGCTGGATCGGATGGTTCGCGACATGGCCCGACAGCTCGCCCGAGGCATGGGTTCCTTCCTCAAGGACTGCGACTGCACCAAGCCCACCCGCTGCCCTCACCCGTACTCGATCCGTTTCCGCGACGCGCTCGGCAAGCAGCGCGAGGAGTCCGGATACGACACGCAGGACGATGCGATCGAGCGTCTCACGCAGTTGTATGCGGAGAAGAAGGCCACGGCGCCGTCGGTGGCGGCCGCCCGCCGTGAGCTGGGCCAGCTGACGGTCGAGGAGTACGCGAAGCAGTGGCGGCCCCGGCAGCGCAGGATGACGGACTACTCCACGGGGGAGCACGTCGACAGCTCGATCAACGTCCACATCGTCCCGCGCCTGGGAGCGCGGAAGCTGAACTCGGTCACCCCGATGGTGGTCGAACGCTTCCTGGATGCGATGGAGAACGACGGAGTCGGAGGACCTGGCGCTGGAGATCGTGATGATGGCGGGGTGCGGCCTTCGGAATGGTGAGGCGCGGGCGGTGAACGCCAACAACGTCGTGGCGCAGGACGTCTACCGGGTACGGGAGCAGATCCACTCCAACACGCTGAAGCCGGCGAAGCTGAAGCACCGCAAGGCGGGGGAATTCCGGGAGGTGCCTCTGCCGCGGTCGGTGCGGGAGGCGATCGAGCGGTACGTGGAGAAGCACGGCACCACGAAGGACGGTTACCTCCTACGTGGCCCGGGCGGCTACTTCACTGAAGGCATGGAACGGCGGCGAGTGAGGAAGCTCTTCACGGACCTCCCGTCGGAGCAGGGCATCGGGATGTATGGCTTCCGGTACTACTTCGCCTCGAACGCCCTCGGCAACGGCATCCCCATCACGGACGTCGCGGAGTGGATGGGGCACAAGCCCATCGAGGAGACGTACCGCACGTACCGGCACCTGATGCCGGGCAGCATCACCAAGGCCGCCCGGACCCTGGACGCCGGCCTCTGGGAAGCCGCTTGATTTTCCCGTTCTCAGGGAACAGCAGGTTCTTTGTTTGCTGGTGGTACGCGCCTCGTGCGGCTGCTGGCCAGCGGAAACGGCTGCGATTCGGCCAGGCTGCAGGCGGCTGGTCCGTGTATGGCCCGGATCTTGGTCGGCCTCGTCCCTGGCCCCGAAGAGCGACCGCCATGCGGGAGTAGTTCGCACCGATGGACGACAGCCGCTCAGCCTCGCCCCCGTGGCGGACACCGTCCTGGCACTGGCCGACAACGGAGCCGACCCCCGTGGTTGCGTACCCGTATCGTGGGCGAGCACAGCAGCCCGTTCCGTGCCTGACGCCCACTCAGAAGTGCTGGAGGGGAAGGAGTTCGGACGCCCACGGCCGGGTTCGACGCGTGGATACCGGAAGCTGCCGCCTGGGGGTGAGGTGCTTCCGGAGCGGGCCCCGCCGCATGCCGCCCTTCCCCCGGCGCCATGCGGCAGGCACGCCCGCACACAACGCCGTGTTCCCCGGCCTCGTCGACCGCGACTGGGCGCTGTCCGTACTGGACGCCGCGGATGGCGAATCGGCCCTGCGGAAGGAGATCGAGGACGTCGAGCGAGCGCTCTGCGTGTCCACCGCCATCACGGACGTGCACGCCGCCCTCATCGCCGCCCGCCATCACCTGCCCGGCACGGGTACCCTCGACGACTCTGTGTTCGTCTCCGGCTGAACGGTTCGGCCGCAAGTAGGCGCTACCGGCTTCAAGCAGGCAGAGGCGAGGGGATGCGTGTGGTTCGGGGGCACGCTCCGGCCCGAGGACGGTCGGTACGGCGTGGACCGACCGCGGACGGTCGGTACGGCGTGGACCGACCGCGGACGGCGCCCCGGCGACAGCTGCCCGGTGACGTCACCCGTTTGGACGGGAAGGGGTGCCGATGCGCTTGGTGCGGCAGAGGCTGGGCCCATGGCCGCCAAGCTGATCATCTACCCGCCCGACCAGCAGGGATGGCGCCGTGTCCGCTACGACGGCGTCGCCATCGGAGTGGCCCACCGCCCGGCCGATGTCCGAGCTTTCCTCGTGGCTGCCGGGATGGAGAACGCCGAGGACGTCGACCTCACCGACCCCGACTTCGTGGAGTGGCGCGGGGCCGGCCCCGAGGCGTGGGAACCGTTTCCCTGACCTGCCTCCCCGTTCAGGTGGAGGCTTCTCGCGGGCTGCCGCACCCGAGGCTGAGCAGGTGATCCCAGGCCGACCGTGGACGGCCGTGCGGCGACCGGAGGAGTAGAGCGGTGACTGAGACGGTACCGATGGTCGTGTTCGCGAACTTCCTCTCGGACTTGGCGGTGGTCTCCACGAGGGGCAGGTCCTGGCGACGTGGGCCCAGCAGGCGCCTCGGAAGGCGTGGCAGCTTCGGCCGGGGGACGTGTTCGTCACGCCGGTGCCGTTGAGCCGGGAGTTCTTGCGGTACGTGTACGACCTGACGGCGGTGCCCCCGGAATCGGTGGCCGTCGTCGAGGTGCCTCCCGCCGGAGCCGTTCCGTTGGGGCGGGCGGTGCGCGAGGCCGGCCTCGAAGAGCACGTCCGGGCGCTCGCCGGTGACAGGGGTGCGGCGCTGCTGCCGACGGCGTTGGACGCGTCGGCGATCGCGTTTGCCCGGGACATCGGCATCGCGGTGCACGCTTACCTGACGGTCGGGGCCGCCGAGGTGGCGCTGCGGATGACCACGCTGCTCAACACAAAGACCGGCTTCCGCGCGATGGCCGGGCAACTGGGCATGCGGCTGCCCGCGGGGCGGACGTGCCGGCGCCCAGAGGCCGAAAGTGTGGCGCACGATCTCCTGGAGCACCACGAGCGTGTCGTCCTGAAGCCCGACCGTTCGGCCGGAGGACACGGGATGCGCTTCGTGTCCCGCGAGGATCTGAGGGGCGAGGCGAACCTGCTGCTCGATACGGTCGGCGGGCCCGAAGGCCTGTGGGTGGTGGAGGAGTGCCTTGAGGTGGCAGAGTCGGTGAGTATCCAGATGGAGGTGGCTGCCTCCGGGGCACGCGCGCTCTTCAGCGGTGCGATGCGCACGGTTCGGGCTCCTTCACGGGATACTCCTCTCCGCTGCCGCCGTCCTGCGCGCACGTGGCCGGCGAGTTGGAGGAGTGGGGGACGGGCCTCGGCCGCCACCTGGCCGACCACGGCTACGCCGGGCCTTTCGGACTCGGCGCGCTGGTGGACACGGCCGGCGTCGCGTACGCGAGTGAGAGCAACATCCGCCGTACGGCCACCACCACACCGCACGCAATGGTCACCCGGCTGACCGAGGGATCCGCCACCGCACACCCGGCGTGGTCGGTGGCGAAGCGCTGGACCCGCAGCCCCCTGGACTTCGAAGGAGCCCTTGCCCTGCTGCGTGCGTCCCACCTCGCGTTCGACCCGGATCGCGGCGAGGGCGTGGTGCTGTACGCGGACGCCCCGGCCGACGGCCGTTCCTGGCGGTACGCGGTGATTGCCAGGAGCGCCGGGGACGTCGAGGAGCAGGAAACCGCCTTGGCCGAGGTCCTCGAATTCGAGGACGGCTGACCCCACCAAGAGGCCGGTCCCGGCACCCAGAGGGGTGCCGGGACCGGCCTCGTACCGGAGCGGGATCAGGCGGGGCGGCCGCCGAAGGGAGCGCCGCTGCCGTAGTACGTGCTCAGCTCCTCCCGGTATCCGGCGTCGCCGAGGTGCTTGTCCCGGTGGAACTCGGGGGCGTTCTTGATCTGTTCCTTGGTGCGGTCGACGAAGACCTTCTGGTCCTCCGTGTCGACCTTGACGACCGTGCCGGCCGGTAGCAGGACCTCCTTGCCGAAGATCCATACGCCGGTGTCCACCACGAGATAGGCGTCACCGACCTCGTCGGAGTGCTTGTCGACCTTGCCGATGCTGCCGTCGGTCGCCTCGACCTTGTAGGCGGTCAGATCGGTACCGGCCAGACGGCCCGCGGTCGGCTGGTAGCTCCACACATGCTCAGTCACGCGAAAAACAACTCCTCCGGTCAACGGGAGACGGTGGAATAGCGAACTCTCCACCGATCATCCTTGTTCCGTACGTCGTGTGAGGCGGTTGTGCTGCGTTCCGCCTGCACTCCGCCTTCCCGGCCATTGCGGCTTCACGCACCCGGATCGAAATGTGGGGCCGAGTGGCCGTCGATCATGAGAATCGAGCAGGTGCCCGCTACGGCGCTTCGTGATACGGCTACCAGCGATACCAGCGGCCGCTACCGTCCTTGGGGCGGGCGACGAAACCGATCAGCCACAGGATCAGGATTGCGATAGCCACCCACCAAAGAATCTTCACCGCGAAACCCGCGCCGAAGAGGAGAAGGACCAGCAGAAGAACGAGAAGCAGGGGAACCATAGTTATCAACCTCCAAGGCGCCGTGTGCCCCGACACGATCAGGGCATGTCTGCGATTCCCGCTTGTTTCTTGTTCTGCTGGCTGGGGAGGAGATTCTGCCTGCATTCCGCGGCGAAGCCGTGTGGGGCCGATGTGAGGATGTCGCAGCCCAGGATCGGGTCCCGGATCTCCGGCGTCCATGATGTCCAGCGACCCGCACCTCCCGCTTCGATTTCCCGGGCGTCTCTCTTTTGCCTTGGCTGATCCGGCTCACCGGCCTGCGGTGCTCAACGCTTGAGTGCCCGTTCCAGCTGCTGCTTGTTCATGTGGGAGCGGCCTTCGATGCCCTGCGCCCTCGCTTCCTGGCGCAGTTCCTGCAGTGTGTGTCGGGAGGATCCATTCGTGCTCCGACTATTGCCGTTCGGGTGGAGGACGACCTTGGTCCAGCCGTCGTCGCGGTTGTCGAAGTGCTCGTACGCCGATGAGGCCTCGTCGAGACCGAGTTCGTGGGAGACGAGGAAGCTCGGCTCGGCCCTGCCGCCGGCGATCAGGTCGCGCAGGGCCCGGTTGTAGCGCTTGACCGGCGCCTGGCCGGTGCCGATCCTCTGTCCCTTGAACCAGAGCATGCCGAAGTCCAGCGGTACCTTCCCCTGGGCTTCGAGCTCGCCCTGTGCCTCGGCTCCGCCCGGGTCCTCGGGCAGGAACACACCGACCACGCCGATGCCACCGGTGAACCGGACCGAGTCGATGAGCCCGTTCATGGTCAGGGTCGCGTCCTCCTCGCCCTGTGAGTCGTGGGCCTGGTAGCCGACGCATTCGCAGCCGTTGTCCGCGCCCAGTCCCAGGGTCGCGTCCTTGACGACCTCAGCCGGGTCCTGCTCGGCGGTGTTGATGGCGATGGCGCCGATCTCCTCGGCAAGACGGAGCCGATCGGGCTGGTGGTCGGCGACCCATACGCGGCCGGCGCCCTTGAGGATGGCGGAGTAGGCGGCCATGAGGCCGACGGGACCCGCTCCGTAGACGACCGTCTGGTCTCCGGGCTCGACGCCCGCCATTTCGGTGGCGTGGTAGCCGGTGGGGAAGATGTCGGCCAGCATCACGTAGTCGAGCTGCCGCTCGGCGGCGTCCTCACCCAGGCGCAGGGCGTTGAAGTCGCCGTACGGAACGCGCAGCAGTTCCGCCTGGCCGCCTTGGTACGGGCCCATCTCGGCGAAGCCGTAGGCGGCGCCGGCCATGTCCGGCTTGGGCTGCATGGTCAGGCAGTAGTTGGTCAGACCCTGTTCGCACTGCTTGCAGAAGCCGCAGGCGATGTTGAAGGGCAGAACCACCCAGTCGCCGACCTGGACCTTGCTGACGGCCTTGCCGACATCGACGACCTGTCCGAGGTTCTCGTGGCCGAAGGTCCGGCCCGTTTCGAAGGAGGTTCGGCCCTCGTACATGTGCAGGTCTGAGCCGCATATGTTGGTGGTGGTGATCTTCACCAGGATGTCGCACGGGTGCTCGATCTTCGCGTCGGGGACGTCCTTGACCGTCACCGTCCGCGGTCCTTCGTACACTGCCGCTTTCATGGCTCATCCTTGTCGGCGCCACCCTTCGCCGGGCCGTCCGCGGCGGGTGGGGCCTCTTCGTGAGTGTTGGCGCGGCCGGCTCTGTAGACGAGCACTCGACCGTGGCGCGACGCCCGGCTGCGGACGGCCGGCGTCTCTCCTGCGGCCTCTACCCCGCTCGTGCTCGTACACCACGGCGGGCCACGTGCGGATCGAGAAACCATCGAGGAACCTCACGTACTGGCGACGCTTGGCAGGCCCGGCCGGAGGTCGGTCAGGAGGCGGCCGGCATCCGTGAGGAGCGTGCCCTGTAAGGCGTGTGCGGTCGGGGAGGGCTTTGGGGTGGCCCGTTCCTGCTGTTGCGCACGGTCGAGTTCAGTGGCCGCTTGGTCGATCCGCGCGTCGAGAAGATCCGGATCGGTCGGGGACGCCTGGCCGATCATTTCCATCGCGGTGGCAGCGGCGCGCAGGACAGCACTGAAACGGGTCCGGAAAGCGGCCGGTAGATCCCCGAGCTCCCCGGTGTCGAGAGCGTAGTCCAGGGTTCGGGTCATGGAGCGCAGGTGGTCCATGCCGCGTTCGGCGACAGTGAGCGCCTCCCGGGCGCGGGGGAGGGCCTCGCGGGCACCACCGCCGACGGTCCGGCGGGGGTTCATGCGGCCGTTTTCGATCTCGGTGTCGATGGCGTGGCGGATGTGATCACATTGGGCGGACAGTCCGTGCCAGTCGCGTCGCCATGGGCGCAGGCGGTCCGGGGCGGGGTCGCTTGCTTCGAGGGTGTCGGCGAGGTCGTTCAGGCGCTGGGCCAAGGTGGTGTAGAGGTCGGTGACGGCTTGCTGCCGATGGCGGGTGTGGCGGGCGGGAGCGAGAACGAGATGGGCCGCGAGTCCGCAGAAGGCGCCGATACCCACGGCCGCGACCAGGTGGCCGATGTAGGCGATCTGGCCCTGTCCGGAGGAGAACGCGAAGAAGCCGACGATGGCGACCTGAGTGCCCTGCTGCCCCAGACGCCGGACCTTGCCGACGCAGAGGGCGACCAGCGTGAGGATGCCGAACGTCCACCCGTGGACGCCGGCCGACGCCGCCAGGGCTGCGGCGAGAGTGGCTCCCGCCGTCATGGCCAGGACGTATTGGAGGCAGTCGCGCACCGAGCGGTACACGGTGGCCTGTAGCGCCACCAGTGCGGTGAACGGCGCGAACGTCGAAACCGACGGCGGCAGCAGGTGACGCGCCAGGACCCACGCCGCCATCGCCGCGGTCACGGTCTTGGCGCCGAGCAGGACCTCGTCCCGCTCGGCCCCGGCTCCCTGCGCCGCGCGACGCAGGTAGTCGGCCTGCCGCGTGACCGCCAACCAGGTCCTTCGCGCCGCATCCACCGCTCCGGGCACTATGACCACCTCCGATGCACGCCTGCCCCGCCGACTGCGCTCGACGCTCGGATCCCGGGACGACGCGCCTTCAAGGGAGCCGCAAAGCGAGGCTCGGTCTCCTTGCCCCGAACTTTCTGGCGCTGAGGGCCTTCCCACGGAGCCGTCGCGCAGGGCTGCGGCATGGTGGGGCGGAAGCCAGGGCAGGTGCGGGGCAACTGACGGTGCGATCCACAGGCGGCGACATGCGAAGCGTAGGCGTGGAAGAGGAGCTGCTCCTCGTGGACGCGCACAGCGGCGCACCGCTCGCCGTCTCGGGGGCGGTGCTGGCGGCCGCTGAGCGTTCGGCCTGGCAGCAGCTGGGTACGAGCGGTCGGCGGGAGCACGAGTTCGAGAAGGAACTGCAGAAGGAGCAACTGGAGTCGCCACGAAACCGGTCACCGAGATGGGGGAGCTCCAGGCGGAGATCGTCCGCATCCGCCGCGAGGCATCCCGCCACGCGGCGAGTGCCGGCGCCGTGGTGGCGGCGGTCGCCACATCCCCGCTGCCCGTCCAGCCGTCGCTGAACGCCGGACGACGCTACCGGTGGATGGAGCAGTTCGGACTGACCGCGCAGGAACAGCTGACATGCGGCTGCCACGTCCACGTGTCGGTTGCATCGGACGAAGAGGGCGTCGCCGTCCTGGACCGCATCAGGCCCTGGCTGGCCGTCCTGACCGCGATGAGCGCGAACTCGCCCTTCTGGCAGGGCGAGGACAGCGGATACGGAAGCTACCGCAGCCGCGTGTGGAACCGGTGGCCCTCCGCCGGACCGGTGGACATCTTCGGCTCCGCCGACCGCTACCACGAGCAGGTCCGCGCGATGGTCGACACCGGAGCGCTGCGCGACGAAGACATGATCTACTTCGACGCCCGCCTCTCAGCCACTTACCCCACCGTAGAGGTCCGCGTCGCCGACGTATGCCTGGACGCCTCCACACCGGTCCTGCTCGCCGCCCTCATCCGCGGCCTGGTCGAGACGGCTGCCCGCGCCTGGCAGGACGGACGGCCTCCGGCCAGGATCGGTACGAGTCTGCTGCGCCTGGCCTCCTGGCGGGCCGGACGCTCCGGCCTGGACAGACCCCTGCTGCACCCCGAAACCATGCGGGAGACGTCTGCAGAGGACGCCGTCGAGGCTCTGTACCAGCACGTGCGCGAGGCACTGAAAGACCATGGCGACGACGACCGGGTCCGGGAAGGCATCGCGCACTTGCACGAACGGGGGAACGGCGCTCGCATCCAGCGCGGGCTGCGCGCCGACGGGCCGGAACTCGCGTCCGTCGTCACCCCGTGTGCGGAACTGACCCTCCGGTCGTGAAGCGCTGCGGCGGCTCGGTGGGGCTTTCGGACTTGGTCCCGGCCGATGTGAGAGGGGGCTCCCGGAGAGGGTAGACGGGGGCGTACCGAGGTGAATGTGAAGAGCGAGGAACGGAGTGCGCGATGAGCAAGGCCAGGAAGAACGACCCGGCGCCCACCTCTCCGTCGCAGGCTCCCGGCGAGAGCGGCGACCCGGAGGCCCGCGAGGAAGCGGAGGAAGCGGTGCTCCCGACACGCACGAAGGTGAGGCCGGCGACGCCTTGACGCCGAGGAGCGACGCGCAGCGTCGGGCCGGCAAGAAGGCGAAGACCGGCGGTCGCAACAGCTGACCGACGTCCGTACGACCACCCGTGCAGGTTGCCCCCGCCGTCGCGCGGGGGCAACCTGCACCAGTTCGGCCGATCACCTCAGGCGGAGTCGGAAGCCGCTTCGGGGGAGCGTGGGCATGCGGGACAGAGGAATCCCCAGATCCTGGTCGGGGACCTCGTAGTCGAGCCGCGCCAGTTCCGTCGCGATGGCCGCGAGCGCGGTGACGGTGATGTCCTCTCCGGGGCAGCGGTGGCCGCGCGCCGGGTTCCCGCCGCCTTGGGGGACGAGGTTGTCCAGCGGGTCCTGCGGCCCCTGGGGGCTCGAGAACCGGCGCGGGTCGAACCGGTACGGATCCTCCCACAGGGCCGGATCGTGGTTCTGGCCGTACAGGTCGAGCAAGACCAAGGCGTCCTTGGGAACGTGTTCCCCGCGCCAGGTCAGGTCCTGCGCGGCGAGGCCCGCCACGAAGGGGGCGAACGGGTAGAAGCGCCGTACCTCGTGGGCGAACGCCTCGGCGTACAAGCCCGCGGTGTCGGTGCGCAAGAGGTCGCGATGTTCGGGCCATCGGTGCAGCGCGTGGGCGGCGAAGGTGGCGAACCAGGCGATGGCGACCGTGGGGCGGATGATGTTCAGCAGCTCGACCGCGGCGGTACGGGGGTCCAAGAGGGCTCCGTTCAGGTCGCGGTGCCAGGCCACCGCCTCCAGTGCCGAACCCGGTGAGTCCGCCTCCGGGGCGGTGCGCACATCGGTGATCAGGCCGGCGAGGGCGTCCTCCTGGCGCCGCCGTGCCCGGCGGGCGCGCAGGTGGCGGGGGCCGGGGGTGGCGAAGCCGTCGACCATGGACGTGCAGTCGCGAGCCAGGTCGGCGGCCGCCGCATCGGACAGGGGGACGTCCGCCCAGTCGCGGACGGCGAGTGCGAGGACCTTGGCGGCCTCGTCGAAGAGCACCATGCGGTCTGACTGCCGATCGGCCATTGCTTCGCGCCACCGCCGGGTGACGCACTCGCCCAGCGCGGCGACTCCGGCGCCGTCTTTGAGGAGGGCGAGGAACATCGCCTTGCGCACCCGGTGCGCGTCGCCGTCGAGGGTATGGACGGCGCCCTGACCGAAGAGGGTGTCCAGGACCGGATCCGGCAGGGCCGCGGTGCGTACGACGTGCTTCTCGTCGTAGAAGAAGGCGACCGCGTCCGGGCCACGCAGGGCGACTGCGGGCCGACCCATCAGACGGGTCCGGACCGTGCCGTCAAGACTGCGGCGCATCCGGTTGGGCAGCCACGCGTAACCGTGCACCAGGAGCGCGAGCGCGCTGTCGTTCCAAGGGGCGGCGTCGGCTTTCTCGGAGGTAGACATGGAAGGCGCGTACCCGGCACCGCCCCAGGCACGCGCGCCACAGCCCGGTGTCACTCCTGCGTGGCCGTAGGTGGGCGTACGCGTTACACGCGCTGGGCGCGGTGGAGGTAGGCGTGGAGACCGTGGGCGCGCAGGGCGGCCCGTGCGGCGTTCGCACCGGGGGCGCCGTGGACGCCGCCGCCGGGGTGGGCGGCCGCGGAGGCGAGGTAGAGACCCTTGACGGGGGTTTCGGGGCGGCCGGTGCCGGGGGTGGGACGGAAGACCGCCTGTTGGTGGAGGGCGGTGGTGCCGTTGTTGATGGCGCCGTTGCGGAGGTTTTCGTCCATGGCCTGCAGTGTGGTGGGGGACAGGATGCGGCGGGCGCCGACGAGCCCGCGGAAGCCGGGCGCGAAGCGTTCTACCTGGGCCTCGATGCGGTCGGCCATGGCCTCCTGCTCGCGGGTGTCCCAGCGGCCGGTGATGCGGTCGGGGCCCGCGTCGGAGGTGATGCGCTGTGGAAGATGGGTGTAGGCCCAGGCCGATTCCGTGCCGGCCGGCGAACGGGTGGGGTCCGCGGTGGTCATCTGGCCGAAGAGCGCGAACGGTTCGTCGGGGACCCGCCCCATGGCGATCTGGGCGGCGAACCGGGTCAGGCCGTCGACACCGTCGGCCACGTGGACGGTACCCGCCCCGGTGGCCTGCGGCGCCGTCCACGGCACCGGGCCGGTCAGTGCCCAGTCCACCTTGAACGTCGCGAAGTCCCAGTGGAAGCGTTCCAGGTCCCGCAGGAGGCGGGACGGGAGGTGTTCTTCACCCACGAGGTCCCTGTACAGGGTCGGCGCCGATGTATCGGCGAGCACGGCCCGCCGCGCGCCCACGGTCTCCCCGGACGCGGTCCGAACCCCGGCCGCCCTGCCCCCGCGCACGATGACGGACACGACACGCTCCCCGCAGCGCAGGACACCGCCGGGGCGCCGCAGGCGACTCACGAGCGCCGCGGTCAGGGCACCTGAACCCCCGACGGGGACCGGGAAGCCATGGCTCTGCCCGAGCATCGACATCAGCCAGCCGAAACCACCGCTGCCCGCCGCCTCCGGGGCCAGATCGGCGTGCAGTGCGTTACCGGCCAGGAGGAGTCGGCCCCCCTCCCCGGCGAACTCCTCCTCGCCCAGACGGCGCACCGGCAGGGCCAGCTTTCGGGCCAGCCGCAGCCCCCCGGCGGTGCGGAGTTTCGCGGCCAGCCGGAGCCCGGAGCGGATCGGGGGGAAGGGCGTGAACAGGGCTTGCACGAGATCCGGCCCCACCCGGCTCCACGTCCTGTACAAGTTCTCCCAGGCCTCGGCGTCGGCAGCCGCGAAGCCGGCCAGGCCTGCGCACGTGTCCTGAACCCGGCGCTCCAGCACCGCGCACCGCCCATCGAGGAGCGGGTGCGCCAGTACGGACGGGGCGTGGCTCCATCGCAGCCCCTCGGCGGCGAGGTCGAGCCGGGCGAGGACCGGGGAGGCGGCGGCCAGCGGATAGAAGGCGCTGAAGACATCCGAGACGTAGTCCGGGTGCACCCCGCGGTCACTGCGTACGGCTCCTCCGGGCTCCGGCTGTGCCTCCAGGACCTCCACGCTCCACCCGGCGTCGAGCAGCAGGTTCGCGGCCACCAATCCGTTGGGGCCGGCGCCGATCACCACCGCGTCAGGCACGGAGCACCTCGCCGGGCTGCTGTTCCACGACTCTGGCCAGGCGGGCCAGCATGCCCCGGTGCCGGAGCTGGAGGGCCGTTTCGCTTACGGAGTTGTGCAGGGACCCGCCGAGGCCGCGCAGGGGATGCTCGTCGCAGACCACGAGAGTCTCCTCGCCCCACGGCCTGAGCTGGAGGAAGATCCTCGCGGTGCCCAGGGACTTGAACGACGCCTCCAGTTCCAGCTCCCGGCCGGGCTCCCGGTGTCGGACCGTGGTGACTCCTTCGGGTGACCAAGGGCCCAGCCGCACGGTGTACCGGAGCCGGGATCCGACCTCTGGCCAGAGCTGATCGAGCGGTGTGGACTCGGAGGGACCCACCACCCATTTCCCGTACAGGGTCGCGTCGGCGAGTACGGCCCACACATCGCGAGGGGGGCGCCGGATGAGCTGATGACGGACGGCCACGGGAGGTCCTCCTGCTACCGGAACGGCATGGACGGGGTGCATCGCGCGAGAAGTACTCGAGCCGGGCGTGGGCGGAGCGGCCCCGCCCCCGAGGGTGTGTTCCGCGGTTAGTGGCCGAGGGCGTTCTTGAGCTGCTGCTTGGTCATCGTGGAGCGGCCGTCGATGCCGCGCTTCTTCGCCTCCTGGTAGAGGTCGTCCTTGGTGCGTTCGGACGAGCCGCCGCCGCGGGACTTTTCGCCGCCGCGTTGTGAGGCGGACTTGCCCTGGGTGGAGCTGCGGCTCGCGGTCTTGCTCTCCCCCGAACGGGCGCGTTCCTTGTTCACCGTGCGGGAGGCCATCTCCTTCGCGCGGCCCTCCGACATGCCGCGCTTCTCGCCCGACTCCTTGATGTGTTCGTACTGACGCTCGCGCTTGGGGCTGGAACCTCGGGGCATGACGGAACCCTTCATCGACGGTGTGATGTCACGGTCATGGTGCGCGTACCCCGATCACGCCGCATCTCACGCAATTCGGACCAGCAGCTGTCGCGTTGTGTGGACGCTCCTTCCGTTTCCTTCGTTCGACGCCTCGGCGGCCGTGCTGGGGACGTACGAAAGCTCGGCAGGCAGCGGGTCGAGGCGGCGCAGGTGCTGCGTGGACTGGTCGTTCGGGGTTACGGATGGCCCAGGCACCCGGCGGTGCGGATGTGGGCGGGGTACGAGGAGGCACTAGGGCCTGTGTGATGTCGTGATCATTCGGCGGTCTTCAGGAGATCGTCGATCCAGATCATTGCGGCGCGGAGGTGGAGGCCGGCGAGGTAGCTGTCGGGCGACTTGTCGTAGCGTGTGGCGATGC
>NZ_JBFPNH010000050.1:0-42295 GCF_040815545.1 Streptomyces sp. LMG1-1-1.1
CGTTCAGCCATCGGCTGCATCGACTTCCTGCGGCCGTCCAGCAGCAGCCCCCGCAGATATAACGCGCCCTTCGCCCGCTGATCCCGACGCACCAACGGCGCGAACACCTCCGCCGCGAACTCCTCCAACCGGCCCCGCACCGCAGCAAGCTCCCCAGCCCTCATACAGCCAGCGAACTACCACCCACCCACCACGACAAGACCACCTAACAAAGCACTACTAGGAGGTGGTCGCGGGGGAGGCTTACGTCAACACCATTGACCTTGTTCCGCGCGGCGGAGTCTCATGGCGGCACTTCGGAGACTCCCCGCGCCCCGGGCGTCTCCGCGACCCGTAAGGAACGCCCATGGATCACCTCACCTCGCTGCGGGACGTCGAGCACACCCCGTTCTGGCTCGACGACCCCCGCCGACCGCAGCCCGCCCCCGCGCTCGTCGGCGGCACCACCTGCGACCTGCTCGTGGTCGGCGGCGGCTACACCGGCCTGTGGACCGCCCTCGTCGCCAAGGAGCGCGACCCCTCCGCCGACGTCGTCCTCGTCGAGGCGGACGAGGTCGGCGGCGCCGCCTCCGGCCGCAACGGCGGCTTCTGCGAGGCCAGCCTCACCCACGGCCTGGCCAACGGCCTCCAGCGCTGGCCCGACGAGATCGGCCTCCTCGAACGGCTGGGCCGCGAGAACCTCCAGGCCATCGAGGACGCCGTCGAGCGCTACGGCATCGACTGCGACTGGGAACGCACCGGCTCCCTCGTCGTCGCCACCGAGCCGTACCAGCTCGACGGCCTCGCCGAAGAGGCCGAGGCCGCCTCGCGCTACGGCGGCAAGCCGCTCCTCCTCGACGCCGAGGCCGTCCGGGCCGAGATCGACTCCCCGACCTTCCTCGGCGGCCTGTGGAACCGGGACGACGTCGCCATGGTCAACCCGGCCAGGCTCGCCTGGGGCCTCAAGCAGGCCTGTCTCGACCTGGGTGTCCGCATCCACGAGCACACCCCCGCCACCTCGCTCGACGAACACGGCGCCGTGATCGCCGTGGCCACCCCCTACGGCCGGATCACCGCGCGGCGCGTGGCGCTCGCCACCAACGCCTACCCGTCCCTGGTCCGGCGCCACCGCCCGTACACCGTCCCCGTGTACGACTACGCGCTGATGACCGAGCCGCTCACCGCGGAGCAGCTCGCCTCCGTCGGCTGGACGCGCCGCCAGGGCTTCGCCGACTGCGCCAACCAGTTCCACTACGTCCGGCTCTCCGCCGACGACCGCATCCTGTGGGGCGGGTACGACGCCGTCTACCACGGCGGTCCCGTCCGTGCCGAGCACGACCGGCGGCCCGAGACGTACGCGACGCTCGCCGACCACTTCTTCACCACGTTCCCGCAGCTGGAAGGGGTTCGGTTCAGTCACGCCTGGGGCGGGGCCATTGACACGAGCACCCGTTTCTGCGTTTTCTTTGACACGAGTCACCACGGCAAGGTCGCCTACGCCGCCGGCTTCACCGGCCTCGGCGTCGGCGCCACCCGCTTCGGAGCCGAGGTCATGCTCGACCTCCTCGCGGGCGAGCACACCGAGCGCACCGGCCTGGAACTCGTACGACGCAAGCCCCTGCCCTTCCCGCCCGAGCCCGTCCGCTCGATCGGCATCAACATCACCAAGTGGTCCATGGCGCGCGCCGACCGCAACGAGGGACACCGCAACCTCTGGCTGCGCACCCTCGACCGCTTCGGCCTCGGCTTCGACAGCTGACCCGGTCCCACCGCTCTTCCGCTCCCGCTCACGCATGACCCGCCGCGACGCCCGCACCCCCGGCGTCGCGGCCGAGGAGAACCGACATGAACGCACCCGAAGTCCGGCCGGCCGGCCCGGCGGAGTCGGAGCCGCGGACCCCCGGCCGGACCGCCGACCGAGGGGCCCTGCTGCGCCTGATGCCCATGCTCACGGTGGCGAACGCCGCCATGTTCATGGTCTACATGGGCATCGGCGTGGTGCTGCTGCCGGTCCAGGTCGAACTGGTCGACCCGGCGAACAAGGTCGCCAACTTCGGTCTCGTCTCCGGTGTCGCCGCGATCTTCGCCACCCTCTTCAACCCGATGGCGGGGCTCCTCTCCGACCGCTCGGGGCGGCGCAACCCCTGGATCCTCTGCGGCGGCCTGGCCGCCCTCGGCGCGCTCGCCCTGCTGGGCGCCGCCCGGACGGTCCTCCTCGTCACCCTCGCCTGGTGCCTCGTCCAGGCGACGATGAACGTCTACCAGGCCGCCCTGACCGCCGTCGTCCCCGACCGGGTCCCCGTCGCGCGCCGCGGCCTGGCCTCGGCGATGGTCGGCATCGGCACCCCCATCGGCTCCGCCGTCGGCATCTCCGCCGCCGCCCTCTTCGTTCCCGGCGACATATCCCTCGGCTACCTCGTCCTCGGCGCGGTGATCGCCGGCGCGGCCGTCCTCTTCACCGCCGTCGTCCGCGAACGCCGGCGACCCGCGGGCGCACCCGTCCCGCTGCGCAAGCAGATGGCCGCCTTCGCCGACACCATGAGGTCCGCCGACTTCCGCTGGGTCTTCATCGGCCGCTTCCTGATGATGCTGGGCTTCTTCTCCGTCGCCCTGTTCCAGATGTACATCCTCCAGGACCACATCGCGCTCCCCGAAGGGCTCGACCCCACCGAGGCCGTGGCGTTCATCGCCCCGATCGACGCCGGTGTCACCCTGCTCGCCACCGTCCTCGGCGGGCTGCTCTCCGACCGCATCGGCCGCCGCAAGCCCCTCGTCGGCATGTCCTGCGCCCTGTCCGGCCTCGCGATGACCGTGCCGGTCGTGAAGCCGGACTGGACCGGCATGCTGATCTTCACGGTCGTCGCGGGACTCGCCTTCGGCTGCTACATGGCCGTCGACACCGCCCTCGTCACCCTGGTCCTGCCCAGCGCCGAGGACGCGGCCCGCGACATGGGCGTCCTCAACATCGCCAACGCCGGCCCGCAGATCCTCGCCCCGTTCCTGGCCGCCCTGCTCGTCGGGGCGATCGGCTACGACGGGCTGTACCTGACGGCCGCCGTCATCACCCTCGTCGGCGCCGCCGCGGTCATCCCGATCAAGTCGGTGCGCTGAACCCGGGGGGAACCCCCTGTCCCGGGTCGTCTCAGTAGCCGATCCGCACCCCGCTGACCGTGTGGCGGTCGGTCAGGCCGCCGTTGGCGGCGCTGAACCCGACCAGGACGTTCGGCGGCAGCGTGATCGCCACGTCGATGACCTGGGTGCCGTCGACCAGCACGATGAGGCGCCCGGCCGTGGTGACGTTCACGTCGATCACGTGGCTGCCGGTCCGCAGGGCGGGGACGGACGTCGAGGTCGCCGCGTACCGCAGGGTGGTTCCGGTGCCGCCGGTGGACACGGCGACGAAGTTCGCCGAAGGGTCGTTGCCGTTGCGGTAGGTGTCCAGGGTGACCGCGACCCCGGGCAGCCCGCTGAAGCCGAGCCCGCCGCCCCCGTTGCCGAGGGACGTCGGCGTCGCCCGTGTCGCGTCGAGGAGCACCAGGGCGAGCCCGTCGGCGCCGGTGCCGCCCGACAGGGTGGCGGTGAAGCGGGCCCGTAGCCGTGCCGAGGGAACGGGCGTGGCCTGGATCGCCGAACCCTTGGCGTAGGCCTCGGCGGGGGTGAGGACGAGCGAGGTGCCGGACAGGGCGGCGTTGCCGTTGTACGTCCAGCCGTTGGGGCCGGGCGGTGGCAGCGCGTACGAGGCGGCGGTGATGACCGCACCCCGGACGGCGTGGATGTCGGTCACGCCGCCGGTCCCGCCGCCGAACGCGAGGAAGGCCGTCGGCGGCAGCGACGCCACCGTGGTCCGCAGCCGCTGGACGCCGTCGACGGTGACCGTGATCGTCTTGCCGGCGACCGTGACGGAGACCGCGTGGGTGCCCGACCGCAGGTTCGGCACGTTCGGCGTGGTCGCCGCGTAGGCGAGGGTCGAGCCGGTGCCGCCGGTGGCGACGCCGACGAAGTTCGTGTACGGATCGCCCGTGTTGCGGAAGGTGTCGAAGGCGACGGCCACGCCGGGCAGGCCGGCGAAGCCGAGCCCGCCGCCGACGCCGCCGAGCGCGGACGGCGTGGTCCTGGCCGGGTCGAGGAGCGAGAAGGACAGGCCGTCGGCGCCGGTGCCGCCGCCGATCACCGTGGTGAACGACGCCTTCAGACCGTCGGTGAGCACCGGCACGGGCCAGACCGCCGTACCCCGCTGGGAGGCGGTCGCCTGGGTCAGCTGGAGGTCGTTCCCGGAGATCCGCGCGGAGCCGTTCAGCTTCCAGCCGCCCGCGCCGGGCGACGGCACGTTGACCACGGTGCCGGAGGTCCCCGTACCGGTCAGCGACTCCTTCAGGGGCCCCTGCCCGTCGTCGGCGGTCAGCTCGTACCCGGCCGTTACGGCTCCGATGGCCGTCGGCGAGAACGTGACGGCCTGATGGACCACGTCCTCCGGACCGAGGACCTGGCCCTCGCTGATCGGGTTCGTCACGTGGAACGGCGCCGCCGGAGGCTTGGCCTTGGTGATGGTGAGCGGGATGTTGCCCGTGTTGCTGATGTCGAAGGTCCTGGTGACCGACTCGCCGACCCGCACCTGACCGAAGTCCGTCGAGGTGGGCGTGATGGTGAGCACGGCCCGGCCGGTCACCGCCGTCCCCGCCAGGGACACGGACGCGGTCCCGCTCCCGCTGGAGACGGCGACCGTCCCCGTGTGCTCCCCGGCGACGGTCGGCGCGTACGTCACCTGGACGGTGACGGACTGGCGCGGACGCACGACCGTACCCGCGACCGGCGGGTCGACGGCGGTGAACGGGCTGCTCGGCAGGGAGACCGAGGAGATGGTCTCGTCGGTGGTGCCCGTGTTCGTGAACGTCACGCCGAGCGCCTTGCGGGACGTGGTCGGGACCGTTTGGAAGTCGAGCGAGCCGGGTGACGCGAGGAGACCCGGCCGGGTCCCGTAACCGGTCAGACCGAGCGCGCTGTCGCCGACGTTCGTGGAGAAGGTCAGCGCGGAGGTGTCGGCCCCCGGCGACGTGGGGGAGAAGGTCACCTGCGCGGTGTGCGTCTCACCCGCCCGCAGCGTGCGCGGCAGACCGGCCGAGGCCGCCGAGAACGCGCTGCCGGCCGGGGTGCGCACCCCGGTGAGCGTCACGTCACGGGTCGCCGTGACGGTCGCCGTGGCCGTCCCCGACGCACCGACCGCGACGTCGCCGACGTCCACCGGCTCGCCGTGCAGCGCCGAGTTCGCGGGACGGCCGAAGGACATCACTCGGCCGTCCCGGGTGCCCACGTAGATGCGCCCGTTGTCCGTGGCCGGCACGGCGAACTTCGACGCCACCCCGATGGGTGCCGACCAGCGGAGCCGCAGCTCCCCGTTCACGGGCACGGCGTCGTACGCGCGCAGCTGCCCGTTCGCGCCGTTCGCCCCGTCGGAGGCGACGGCCCACACCAGCGCCGAGCCCGGGTTCGTCCCGGTGGACGTCACCACCGGCGAACCCGAGGTGTAGCCGAACCGCTGGGCGCTGCTCCCGGTGTTGCTGAGCACCGGCAGGCCCGAGCCGGACAGCCCGTACGCGAAGGCCCGCAGCGGCCCGCCGCTGCCGATGGTGTAGACGTACCCGCCCTGACCGCCGTACACGGCAGGGTGCCCCCACACCCCCTCGTACGGCCCGAACACGCCGACCACCTTGTCGGTTCCGCCCGGACCCTGGCTGCGGCCGCCGAGGTCGTCGCGGTCGAGGAGGAAGAGCCGGCCGTCCTTGCCGATCTCCGCGAGCAGCCGCGGGTACCGGCTGGTGCCGAAGTAGGGCTCCGGCAGGCCGACCGGGCCGCCGGAGCCCAGGTCGGTGTCGTTCAGGTCGAGTTGGGAGGCGTTGGCGGGGCTGAAGAAGTCCTGCGCCGACATGGTGCCGTCGCTGTTCACCCCGAGCCGCACCACCGACTCCGCGAGCTGGCCCGGCGGCCGGTTGCCGGGTCCGGGCGCGGGGGAGACCCCGTTGCCCGTCGAGAACAGGATCCGGCCCGGACCGTCGGAGACCAGACCGCCGCCGCTCATCCACACGCCGCCCATGCCGTTCGCCGACGCGTCCTCGGTCGCCCACAGCGTGGTCTTGCGGGTCGTCGTGCTGACCCCCAGGACGTAGCCCACGTACGGCCCGCGGTCGCAGTGCGAGGCGAAGGCCGCGTACACCGAACCGCCCATGAGGAGCAGCCCGGGCCGCTGCCCCGCGGTGTACGGGTTGAACGCCCGCCCCGGGTCGTTCACCGGGGCGCCCGCCACCTTGACCGGCCAGCCCGCCCGCTCGGCGCCCGTCGCGGGGTCGAGGGCGTGGACGTACCAGTTGGGGTGCTGGACGTCGGGGCCGTCGTTCACCTTGGAGGTCAGGTAGACGGCGTTGCTGACCGGGTCGTACACCGGCGTCGCCGTGACCCCGATGTTCGGCACCAGGTCCCCGCAGCTGACGGCGGAGGCGGGCCACGGCGCGCCGAGGTCCTTCGTCCAGCCGATGCCGCCGGTGGCCGCGTCGATGCCGTACGCCTTGTTGTTCTCCGTGGCCGCGACCAGCGTCCGCCCCACCACCAGCGGCTGGGCGTAGACCTGGCCGTCGACGGCGGTGGAGAACTGCAGGCCGAAGTCCGAACTGGACACCTGGTCGGGGCCGAGCCCCGGCTCGTCGCGGTCCCAGCCGGTGCGCAGGTCGTCGTGCGAGATCGTCGTCTGGTCGGCGACGAGCCGGGAGGGCAGCGCGGGGGAGCCGAGGGCCGTCGCCGGGCCCGCGGTCAGGGAGAACGTCAGAGACATCGTCAGCAGCCGGGTGATCGCCCTGCGTCGGCCGGTCATCTCCCCCACCTTCACGTGGACCCGCGAGGACGAAGACCGGTTCGCTCCGCCGGCCCCATCCTGAACCGTCCGTCCGCGCGCGTACACCCCCCTGCCCCGGCCCTTCCCGAGGTCCACCCGATCGGGCCCCGGGTGAGGTGCCCGGTCGGGGGCGTTAGCGGAACGGCAGCGGGACGTGAGCGGCGGGCGGCAGAGTGGGGCTCGTCCCGTCCTGACCAGGCCGGATCCGGGGCGGGCCGTGGGGGCCCGCACCGGATCCGGCCCGGTCGGGACGCGAACGGCGTCCCGGCGTCGGGCACCGCGCGAACTCCCCTCTTCCCCAGGAGGCATCATGCGACGAAGGACCTTCCTCAAGGGCTCCCTCATCGGCGCGGCGGCCGCCGCCGTCCCGCTCGACACCCTGCCCGCCCCCGGCGCCTCGGCCGCGACCCTGCCGACGGTCACGTCCCTGGCCGAGCTGCGGAGCGCGATCGACGGGGCCGTCGCCGGCGACCGGATCGTCGTCGCGGACGGCACGTACACCGTCCCGCCGGGCGACGCCCTCACCGTCGAGGGCAGGAAGGGCACCGCCGCCGCGCCCATCACCATCGTCGCCGCGTCCCGGGGCGGCGCCGTGCTGCGCGGCGAGCGCAGCTTCGTGTTCCGCGACTCGGCCTACGTCACGGTCAGCGGCTTCGCGTTCCGGCAGAGCGAGACGCTCGCGATCCCGGCGGACAGCACCGGCATCCGGCTGACCCGCAACGACTTCCAGCTCGCCGACGAACCCGGCCTCGACTGGGTGCTCGTGGAGGGCGACGACGCCAAGATCGACCGGAACCGGTTCCACGACAGGACCACGCAGGGCATCTTCCTCGTCGTCGACGGCCCCGGCACGACCGCCGTCGCCCAGCGCCTCCACGTCTTCAAGAACCACTTCGCCCGCCACGGCTACACCGGCGCCAACGGCGGCGAGTCGATCCGGCTCGGCGTCAGCAGCCGGGCGCTGTCCGGCGCCCACGCGATCGTGGAGTACAACCTGTTCGAGCGGTGCGACGGCGACCCCGAGGCCATCTCGGTGAAGTCCTCGGACAACACCATCCGCCACAACACGATCCGCGACAGCCAGGGCGGCATCGTGCTGCGCCACGGCAACCGCACCACCGTGGAGGGCAACTACCTCCTCGGCGGCAAGGAGGGCATCCGCCTCTACGGCAACGACCACCTGGTCGTGAACAACCACCTCGCCGGCCTGACCGGCCGCGCGCTCGTCATCGGCAGCGGCACCACCCGCGACCACACCGACGGCGAGACCACCGAGCAGCGACGCGGCAACGACGCGTGCGACCGCGCCGTCATCGTCCACAACACCCTGCGGGGCAACAAGAGTTCGCTGTCCGGAGAGAGCCGCGAGCAGGAACCCCGGGACGTCGTCGTCGCCGACAACCTCCTCGTCGGCGACGTCGGCAGCCTCGTCGCCCTGGGCCGGACCACCGGCTTCACCTGGCAGAGCAACATCCTCTGGGGCGCCGCCGCCGACGGCACCCTCCCCGCCGCCGGCTACACCCGTGTCGACCCGCGCCTCCAGCCGGACGCCGACGGCATCCACCGCCTGGCGGCGGACAGCCCCGCGATCGACGCCGCCACGTTCACCGGCCCCTCCGTCACCGAGGACATCGACGGCCACCCGCGCGGCACCGTCCGCGACATCGGCGCGGACGAGTACGCGCCCACCGCGCCCCTCCGCCGCCCCCTCACCCCGGCCGACGTCGGCCCCAACGCCTCCTGACCGACCGCGCGGGGCCCCGGCCGGCGGGCGACGGGCCGAGGATCCGCCGGTCAGCCCACGGCGGCGACCGTGGTCGCCACGGTGACCGCGGCCATGGCGGACTGCAGGTCGCGGATCGCCTTCCGGACGCCTTCGGCGACCCACTGGCCTTCCGTGATCTGCTCCAGGCGGGGCGCGACCTGCTTGCGGGGCACGTCGGGGAAGGCGAGTCGGTGCAGCTTCGCGCCGTGGACGAGGGCGAGCAGGCCGGCGGTGCGCGCGTCGGGCTCGGCGCCGCCGAGGACGACGGCGCGGAGCCGGTCCCTGAGCTCGCGCTCGGCGGAGCCGTCGGCCTCCGGATAGCGGGTGACGGGGAAGAGTCCGAGCACCTTGCGCTGTTCGGCGTGGACCAGGCCCCGCCCGCGCAGGCTGTCGACGGTCGCCGGCACGGCCTTGGTGTGGTCCTTCGTCAGCCACTGGGTGACTTTCGGCGCCTGCTTCCTGCCGGCCGCCCAGACGGTCACCATGCGCAGCCGTTCGTCCAGGAGGGGAACCCCGGTCGGGGCCGGGTCCGTGACCCGGATCCGACCCCCGTCGACGGCCACGCGGCCGGCCAGGGCGAGATCGAGGAGGATCCCGCCCGCGACGGCCCAGGCCGCGGACTGCCGTTCCTTCGCCTCCCCGGACGCGTCGTCCAGGGACAGCAGCATGATCTCCTCCGCGAGCGTGACCGCCACCGCGTGCTCCTTGCCCTCGTCCGCCTCGGCGGCCCGGCACCCTGCGGACCCCGACCGCCCTTCGACCGGGAAGACGGTCCGAAGATCGTTCCGGTTCCCCCTGGAGCGGCGGGGAAGGGGACGCGGCACACCGCCTGGTCTGGACCTATCGGTCGACCGGCGTCAAGCTCCCCGTATGGACTTGGAGTTGAGACACCTGAAGACGATCCGGGCCATCGCGGACGCGGGGAGTCTCACGCGCGCCGCCACCGTCCTGGGACTGGCGCAGCCGGCGCTCAGCGCGCAGCTGAAGCGGATCGAACGGGCATTGGGCGGAGAGCTGTTCGTGCGCGGACGCGACGGCGTACGGGCCACGGCGCTCGGCGACCTCGTCGTGGAACGGGCACGCGTGGTGCTGCCCGCCGTGTGCGAACTGCAGGAGGAGGCGGTGCGCTTCGCGCGCCGAGGCGCGGACGGATACCGGCTCGGCGGCACGCACGGCCCGCTGCTCGGAGGACTCGTCGACCGGATCGCGCACACCGACCCGGGGGCGCAGGTGACCACCTCCACCTCGTGGTCCGAGCGCGAGATCGCCTGCGGAGTGGTCGCCGGACGGCTCGACTTCGCCCTCGTCGGCGTCTGCGGCGAGAGCGGCGCACCCGAGGCGGGCCGGCTGGCGTGGACGGAGGTCGCCCGCGACCCGGTGTACGTCATGCTCGCCGCCGACCACCCGCTGGCCCTCCGCACCGAGATCGACCTCGCCGAACTCGCCGCCGAGGCCTGGACCGACGTCCCGGGCGACGGCTGCTTCGGCGACTGCTTCGCGGCCGCCTGCGTGCGCGCGGGCTTCACCCCGGCCTGCGTGTACGAGACGGACACCGCGTCCTGCGTGCACCTCGTCCAGGTCGGCCGGGCCGTCGGCCTGTGCCGGGCGACCTTCCCCGTGACCCCCGGCCTCGTCACCCGCCCGCTGGCCGGCGCGCCCCTGGTCTGGCGGCACCTCCTGGGCTGGCACCCCGAGGGCCGCGCCGCCGACCGGGCCGCCGCCGTCCTGCGCCACACCCGCGCCGCCCACGCCGACGCACTGGCCCGGAGCGCCGGCCGAACCCCGGCACCGCACCTTCCGGCGGCCGGGGCATAACGCGAGGGCAGGGGCCAACTGGCCGCTGCCGCCTCCTCGTCGGGACTCCTACCTTCTCAGGAGATCCTCCACCGAGAACCGAGGAGACACCCATGCTCCGACGACACGCCCGCACGGCGTGTACCGCCCTGGCCGCCGCCGGAATGGCGCTGGCCGCCCTCCAGGCAGGCTCCGCCACCGCGGCCCCGCAGGCGCGGGACACCGCGCGGACCCCCGCCGCAGGCACCGCCGCGCAGACCCTCGGCGCGGACTCCGCCCGGCCCGAACTCCTCCGGGCCATGGGACGCGACCTGGGCCTCACCCGGGAGCAGGCCCTGCGCCGCCTCGCCCACGAGGCCGAGGCCGGTGCCACCGCGGCCCGGCTCCGCCAGGACCTGGGCGGGGCGTTCGCCGGGGCGTGGGTGGACGGCGCCGAGGCCGGCACCCTGACCGTGGCCACGACCCGGGCCGCCGACACGGCCGCGATACGGGCCACCGGGGCGCGCGCCCGGCTCGTCGCACACAGCCTGACCGCCCTGGAGCGCGCCAAGGAGACCCTCGACCGGGCCGCCACGGCCGAGGCCCCCGTCCGCTACGTCGACGTGCGGGCCAACGTCCTCGTCGTCGAGGAGGCGAAGGCCGGCGCCGGGGCGAGGCTCGTCCGGGCCACCGGCGTGCCGCGCGACCTGGTCCGCGTCGTCCGCACGGCCGAGGCACCGCGCCCGCTCTACGACATCCGGGGCGGCGACGCCTACTACATGGGCGGCGGCGGCCGCTGCTCGGTCGGCTTCGCGGTCACCCGCGGCACCACCCAGGGCTTCGCCACCGCGGGCCACTGCGGTCGCGCCGGCACCACCACCAGCGGCTTCAACCAGGTGGCGCAGGGCAGCTTCCAGGGCTCGATCTTCCCCGGCAACGACATGGCCTGGGTCGCGGCCAACTCCAGCTGGACCTCCACCCCGTACGTCAAGGGCTCCGGCGGCAACGTCCAGGTGACCGGATCGGTCCTCCAGCCCGTCGGATCCTCCGTGTGCCGCTCCGGATCCACGACCGGCTGGCACTGCGGGACCGTGCAGCAGCACAACACGAGCGTCACGTACGCCGAGGGCACCATCACCGGGGTGACCCGGACGACCGTCTGCGCCGAGCCCGGCGACTCCGGAGGCTCGTACATCTCCGGCAGCCAGGCCCAGGGCGTCACCTCGGGCGGCTCCGGCACCTGCTCCAGCGGCGGCACCACCTTCTTCCAGCCGCTGAACCCGCTGCTCCAGACCTACGGCCTGACCTTGAAGACCACCGGGAGCGACCCGGGCCCGGGCCCCGGCCCCGGCGAACCTCAGCCGGGCGGCACCTGGGCGGCGGGCACGGTGTACGCGGCCGGTGACACGGTCACGTACGGCGGCGGGAGCTACCGCTGCCTCCAGGGCCACCAGGCCCAGCCCGGCTGGGAGCCGCCGAACGTCCCGGCCCTGTGGCAGCGCCTGTGAGGCCGGACCGTCCCTGACCGGGGGCGCCGCGCACCCGGGGGGGGTGGTCGCGGCGCCCCCTCCGCGCCGCCGGGCTCAGGACGGCGCGAGGCCGCCCCGGCCGATGACCTCCGCGTACCAGCGGGCGCTGTCCTTGAGCGTCCGCCGCTGCGTGGCGAAGTCGACGTGGACGATGCCGAACCGCTTGCTGTAGCCGTACGCCCACTCGAAGTTGTCCAGGAGCGACCACAGGAAGTAGCCCCGCACGTCCGCGCCGTCCGCCAGGGCGCGGTGCACCGCCGCGAGGTGCGCGTGCAGGTACGCCACCCGCTCGGGGTCCTTCACCCGGCCCGAGGGGTCGGCGTAGTCGTCGTACGCCGCGCCGTTCTCCGTGATCACCAACGGCACGCCGGGCAGCTCGTCCCGCAGCCGGACGAGGAGCTCGTGCAGCCCGTCCGCGTCCACCGGCCAGTCCATGGCGGTACGCGGACCGGGCGCGGGCTCGAACCGGACGTGCCGCTCCGCACCCGCCCACGGCGACGGAGACTCGGAGGAACCGGCGGCGACGACGGCGGGGGAGTAGTAGTTGATGCCGAGCGAGTCGAGCGGCGCCGCGGCCGCCGCGAGGTCGCCGTCCTGGACGAACGACCAGTCCGTGACCGCCGCCGTGTCACGGACCAGGTCCTCGGGGAGCCGGCCGTGGAACACGGGGTCGAGGAAGATCCGGTTGCCGACCGCGTCGATCCGCCGCGCCGCGTCCAGGTCCTCCGGCGCCTGCGAACGGGCGCGGACCGCATGCAGGTTGAGCGTCAGGGACACCTCGGCGGAGCCGGGCAGCGCGCCGCGCAGCACGCGCGCCGCGAGCCCGTGGGCCAGGTTGAGGTGATGGGCGGCGCGCAGCGCGGCCAGGTCGCTGGTCCGGCCCGGTGCGTGCACGCCGTTGCCGTAGCCGAGGAACGCGGCGCACCACGGCTCGTTCAGCGTCGTCCAGGTCGCCACCCGGTCGCCCAGCGCGTCCGCCATGATCCCCGCGTACTCGGCGAAGCGGTACGAGGTCTCCCGGTGCGGCCAGCCGCCCGCGTCCTCCAGCTCCTGCGGCAGGTCCCAGTGGTAGAGCGTCGCCACCGGGCGGATGCCGGCCTCCAGGAGCGAGTCGGCGAGCCGCCGGTAGAAGTCCAGACCCTTGCGCACGGCGGGGCCCCGCCCGGTCGGCTGCACCCGGGGCCAGGCGATCGAGAAGCGGTAGTCGGTGACCCCGAGCCGCCGCATCAGGGCGATGTCCTCGTCGACCCGGTGGTAGTGGTCGGCGGCGATGTCCCCGGTGTCGCCGTTGCGGACCTTGCCCGGGGTGCGGCTGAAGGTGTCCCAGATGGAGGGCGTGCGGCCGTCCTCGGCCGCCGCGCCCTCGATCTGGTAGGCGGCGGTCGCGGTGCCCCAGCGGAACCCCTCGGGGAACCGGAGGGCGGTCGTGGCGTCGGTGTGGTTGTCGAGCGCGGTCATGGGGCGGGAACTCCCTTGGAGTGAGACGTCTTGGGGAGAGGCAGGGGGGCGAGATGCGGGTTCGGGTGCGGGGCTCCCGGCGGCGGGCGGCCGGCGGCGGGTCAGCCCTTGACGGCGCCCTGCATGATGCCGCCGACGATCTGGCGGCCGAGGAGACCGAAGACGAGCAGCACCGGCAGCGTGCCGAGCAGCGTGCCCGCCATGATCACGGACTGGTCGTGGACGTAGCCGCCGCCGAGCTGGCGCAGCGCGACCTGGACGGTGGGCTCCGAGGAGGTCAGGGCGACGATCGGCCAGAAGAAGTCGTTCCACGCCGCCATGAAGGTCAGCAGGCCGAGCACCGCCATGCCGGGGCGGGCCACCGGCACCACGATCGACCAGAAGATCCTCGCCGTCGACGCGCCGTCGACCCGGGCCGCCTCGATCAGCTCGTCGGGCAGCGACTGCACCAGGTACTGCCGCATGAAGAACACCCCGAACGCCGACACCAGACCCGGCAGGATCACCGCCTGGAGCTGGTTCACCCAGCCCAGTTCGGCGATCAGCATGAACAGCGGGATGACGCCCAGCTGCGGCGGGATCATCATCGTGCCCACCGTGATCGCGAGCAGCGCGCCCCGCCCCCGGAAGCGCAGCTTGGCGAAGGCGAAACCGGCCAGTGTGCAGCACAGCACGGTGCCCACGGTGATCGAACCCGAGACCAGGAGCGAGTTCAGCAACGCCTTGCCGATGTCCGCCTCCTCGATGACCGCCTCGAAGTTCCGCATCAGGTTCGGGCCCGGCAGCAGGGACGGCGGGACCCGGGCCAGGTCGGCGTTGGAGCGGCTGGCGGCGACGATCGTCCAGTAGAACGGGAACGCGGACACGAGGACCGCGACGATCAGGACCGCGTACGCGACCGGGCCGGCGTGCAGGGTGCGCCCCGCCCGCGAGGCCCCGCGGCGCGGCCGGCCGGTGCGCAGGGGAGCCCGTCGGCCGCCGGCCGACGGGGTGGCGGGGGCGGTCGGCCCCAGGGCCGCCGCGGGGGCGATCGGCGCGGTCATCGGCCGGCCTCCTTGCGGGAACGGCGGCGCGCGAGCAGGGCGTTGACCCCGACGAGCACCACGATGAGCAGGAACATCACCCAGGCGATCGCCGCCGCGCGGCCCAGGTGGAAGAAACCCCAGCCCTGCTCGTACATGTAGAGCCCGAGCGTCTGGTACTGGTGCGAGATGCCGCCCGATATCTGTCCTTCGAGCAGCAGCGGCTCCCCGAAGAGCTGGGTCGCCCCGATCGTGGAGACGACGACGGTGAAGACGATCGTGGGCCGCAGACCGGGCAGCGTGACGTGGAAGAACTGCCGCCACCGCGAGGCCCCGTCCATCGCGGCGGCCTCGTACAGCTCGTGCGGGATGGACTGCATGCCCGCCAGGTAGATCAGCGCGTTGTAGCCGGTCCAGCGCCAGACGACGATGCTCGACACGGCGATCTGCGAGGCGACCGTGTCGTTCTGCCAGTCGACGGGGTCGACGCCGACCACGCCCAGGGCGTAGTTGACGAGCCCGAAGTCGCTCCCGAAGAGCTGGGCGAACACCAGCGTGGCCGCGGCGACCGAGGTCGCGTACGGCAGCAGGATCGCGGTCCGCAGGAAGGTGCGGCCGCGCAGCCGGTAGTTGAGCAGGTGCGCGAGGCCGAGCGCCATGACCAGCTGGGGCACGGTGGAGAGCACCCCGATGGTGAACGTGTTGCGCAGCGCGAGCCAGAAGTACTCGTCGCCGAGCAGCGCGGTGTAGTTCCCGAAGCCGCGCCACTGCATGTCGCCGGGCGTCTGGAGCTCCACCCGGTACAGCGAGACGTACGCCGTGTACACCAGCGGGAACAGGCCGAACGCGGCGAACAGGGTGAAGAACGGGGCCAGATAGGCGTACGGCGAGAACGTCCGCCAGGCCCGCCGGGCGGATCCCCGCCGCGGGGGCGGGGCGATCCGGCCGGGCGGTGCCGGTGCCTGGGATGCGGTGAGGGTCACGGTGCGGCCCTTCGGTGAGAGGTCGGTGCGGTCGGGGCGGGGAGGGCGCCGGACGACCGGCGGTGCCGGTCGTCCGGGGAGGCGCGGGCGGGGCGGCGGTGCCGGTCGTCCGGGAGTGCGTGGCGTCGGCGGTGCGGGGTCGTCGGGGAAGGCGCGGCCGGCGGCCGTGCGGGGCGACTGGCGGTGCGGGTCGGCCTAGGGTGCGGGGCGGCCGACCGGCCGCGTCAGCCGATGGTGTTCTCGACGCCCTTCTTCGCGTTGGACCAGGCCTTCTCGGGCGAGGTGCCCTTGCGCTCGACCTCGCTCAGGGCGTTGGTGATCTGCTGGGCGATGTTCTGGTCGTGCACGCCGAGGACCTGGACGGGGGCCGCCTTCGCCGCGTCACCGAAGATCTTCCCGATGGGGGCGTCGGAGAAGAACGGGTCCTTCGCGCCGGTGACCTTCTCGATCGCGCCGGTGGCCGAGGGGAAGTTGCCCTGCTTCTCGAAGAGCCGGGTCTGCTGCTCGGGGGCGGTGAGCCACTTGATCAGCTCGTACGCCTCCTTCTTGTGCGCGGCGGCCTTGGGCACGGCGAGGTAGGAACCGCCCCAGTTGCCGGCGCCGCCGGGGAGCGGGGCGACGTCCCACTTGCCCTTGCCGGTCTCACCGGCCTGGCCCTTGATGTAGCCGAGCATCCAGGCGGGGCAGGGGATGGTGGCGAAGGAGCCGGCGGCGAAGGCCTGGTTCCACGCGGGGGACCACTGGTCGAGCTTGGCGCTCAGGCCGTCCTGGGCCGCCTGGACGGAGTGGTCCCAGGCGGTGCGGAGGGCGGGGTTGTCCTCCCAGATCAGCTTCCCGGAGGCGTCGTAGTACCGCTCCTTCTCCTGGCCGATCATGATCGAGTAGAGGCTGCCGACGCTGTCGAGCCAGGCGCGCTTGCCGGAGGCCTTCGCCTTGTACTGCTTGCCGAGATCCAGGTAGCCGTCCCAGGTGGCCCACTTCTTCGCCAGCTCGTCCCGGTCGGTCGGCAGCCCCGCCTGCGCGAAGAGGTCCGTGCGGTAGCACATCGCCTCGGGGCCGACGTCCGTGCCGAGGCCGAGGATCTCGCCGCCCTTGCCGGTGGCGGCGGCCCACTTGGCGGGGGCGAACTGGTCCTTGAGGGAGTCCGCGCCGTACTTCCCGAGGTCGGTGAAGCGGTCGGCCTGCTGCTGGGTGACGGAGGCGATCCGGCCGACCTCGATGCCCTGGACGTCGGCGAGCCCGCCGCCGCCGGCGAGCCGGGTCTGGAGGGACTTCCAGTAGTCGGCCTCGTCCTCGGTGTCCGTCTGCTTGATGGTGACGCCGGGGTGGAGCTTCTCGTACTCGGCGTAGAGCCCGGCCTCCTTGTATCCGAAGGAGCCGAACAGGTCCACGGTGATCGTGACCTCGCCGCCCGCGCCGTCCGAGGACGTGTCGTCCGTCGAACCTCCACAGGCGGCGAGGAGTGCCCCGGTGAGCGCGACCGCCCCCAGGCGGACGGCGGTTCTCTTGGCGGCTCGGGCGATGGGCATGGGAAGCCTCCCTTGGCTCCGGAACGAGCGAGAGCGGCTGAGAGCGCTCTCAAGCTTGCGGAGGGAGCGTGCCTGCGGAGCGGCGCATCCGTCAAGGCTCGAAGGCGTAACGGACGAGACACGACCTCAACTCCCCTCTGTGTTCAAGCTCTTGACACACTCGTTTCGAGGGTTTTACGTTTCCGGCCATCTGAGAGCGCTCTCAGCAAGGCTCACCGCGACTCCGCGACGACATGAGGTGCCGTTCATGCCAGCCCCCCGCACACGGCCGGCCGCAGCGCTGGTCCTGGTCTCCGCCCTCGCAGCCCTGGGACTCGGCCCCGCCGCCGCCCCCGCGGCCGCCGCCACCGTCCCCACCGGCGCCGGAAGCTACTCCGACACCCGCCCCGCCGGAACCTCCGGCCCCACCACCAACACCGGCGCGCCGGTCACCCCCAAGGTCACCCCCGCCGCCCAGGGCAAGCCGGTCCCCACCAACGACTGGTGGTCCTCCCTCGCCTTCCAGCGCTACGGAGACAACCCGTACTCCACCCCCATGTACGGCCACCCGCTCACCTACCAGGCCGTCGCCGGCGGCCTGGAGGTCGGCTACCCGACCAGCCCCGCCGTCGTCGGCGACGGCCGGCAGTACGAGTACGCCCACAAGCGCGACCTCACCCTCGGCCTCACCGGCCTCAACTCGCCCGACACCAAGGCCGACGCCTGGTCCGACTGGACCGTCACCCCCTACTGGTCCGACGGCTCCCGCACCCTGCGCACCACCATCGGCCACGGCCTCCCCTTCGTGTACGCCAAGGGCACCGGCGGCGACGCCCGGATCACCACCGCCGAGGCACCCGCCGTCTTCGCCGACCAGGGCAATGTCCTCGGCATCACCGTCGCGGGCCACCACTACGCGCTCTTCGCCCCCAGCGGCACCGACTGGAACGTCTCCGGCACCACCGTCACCGCCGGCCTCGGCGGCAAGGACTACTTCTCCGTCGCCGTCCTGCCCTCCACCGACGCCCTCGCGACCTTCCGGAAGTACGCCTACAGCTTCGTCACCGGATCCACCGTGAACTGGAGCTACGACGCGGGCACCGTCCGCGCCACCTACAGCCTCACCACCGAGGCCAAGGAAGGCACCGAACGCGGCACCCTCCAGGCCCTCTACCGGCACCAGTGGCTGCACACCACCGACCCGCTCACCCCGTACACCTACGTCTCGCCCCGCGGCACGATGAAGGTCCGCGAGGCCGCCTCCTTCACCACCACCCAGCGCGCCGCCGCCACCCTGCCCGCCCTCCCCGGCGGCACCGGCGCGGACACCGCCCGGCTGCGCGGCTACCTGAACGAGGTGGCGAACTCCTCCGACCCCTTCTCCGGAGCCGTCGACACCTACTGGACCGGCAAGGCGCTCGGCAAACTCGCCCAGCTCGTCCCGCTCGCCGACCAGATCGGCGAGGGCGCCATCCGCGACAAGCTGCTCGGCCTCATGAAGGGCCGCCTCCAGGACTGGTTCACGGCCGGCGGCGCCAACGAGTTCTCGTACGACCAGGTGTGGAAGACCCTCACCGGCTACCCCGCCTCCTACGGCAGCGACACCGAACTCAACGACCACCACTTCCACTACGGCTACTACGTGTACGCCGCCGCGATCGTCGCCCAGTACGACCCCGCCTGGGCCGCCGACTCCGCGTGGGGCGCGATGGTCAGGACGCTCGTCCGCGACACCGCCAACCCCAGCCGCACCGACGGCGCCTTCCCCTTCCTGCGCGGCTTCGACGTGTACGCGGGACACAGCTGGGCCAGCGGCCACCAGGGCTTCGCCGCCGGCAACAACCAGGAATCCTCCTCGGAGTCGACCAACCTCAGCGCCGCACTCGTCCTGTGGGGCTCGGCCACCGGCGACACCTCCTTGCGCGACCTCGGCACCTACCTGCTCACCACCGAGGGCGAGGCCATCGCCCAGTACTGGTTCGACGCCGACCAGCAGGTCTTCCCCGCCTCCTTCCAGCACGACACCGCGGGCATGGTCTGGGGCAGCGGCGCCGCCTACTCCACCTGGTGGACCGCCAACCCCGAGGAGATCCACGGCATCAACGTCCTCCCCGTGACCGGCGGTTCACTGCACCTCGGCGGACACAAGGACGCCGTCCGGCGCAACATCGCCGAGATGGAACGGGAGAACGGCGGTCCCGCCGTCGAATGGCGCGACATCCTCTGGGAGTTCCAGTCCCTCGCCGACCCCGCCGCCGCCAAGGCCAAGTGGGACGCGGGGAACGCCGGATACACCCCGGAGGCCGGCGAGTCCAAGGCCCACACCTACCACTGGCTCACCGCCCTCGACACCCTCGGCGCCCCCGACGCCACGGTCAGCGGCAACCTCCCCACCTCCGCCGTCTTCCTGAAGGGCACCACCCGCACCTACGTCGCCCACAACCACGGCGCGACCGCCCGCACGGTCACCTTCTCCGACGGCAAGACCCTGACCGTGCCAGCCCGTTCGACCGCGACCGGCAGCGGAACCGGCGGCACCGACCCCGACCCCGAGCCGTCCACCGGCAACACCTTCCAGCTCCGCACCGGCGGGACGCTCACCACGGCCACCGGCGCCACCGCCGGCAGCGACACCGTCGCCTCGGCGAACGGCACCAACCACGACGGCACCCCCTACCGGCCGCTCGTCTACGAGATCAAGGGCGTCAACGGCACCCTCAGGACCGGCGGCACCACCGCGTTCCGCCTCCAGCTGGACGCCGGCACCGCCGTCGGCCTCGGCCAGCAGGCCCGGATCAGCTACGACCTCACCGGCGACGGCACCTTCGACCGGACGGAGACGTACCACTACTTCGCGACCGACCCGGTCACCGGCTGGGAGGAGTACGCCCAGGGCCGCGGCCTGCAAGCGGCGACCGGCACCCTCGGCGACCTGCGCGGCGGCACGGTCCGCCTGGAGGTCTGGAGCGCCATCGGCAACGGCGACTCACGGCTCCAGACGGGCACCGACCGCTCCGTGGTCGTCATCCCGTACGACTGACCGGCGCGACCCGTGAGACGGCGGCGGGCCCGGGGACACCCCCCGGGCCCGCCGCCCGCGTGCCTCCCCGCCGTGTCAGGCGGAGTCGCGGCGGACGAGCGAGGTCGGGGTGATCACCGATTCGGGCCCCTCGGGACCCGTCCCGTCGAGCAGCCGCATCAGCAGCTTCACCATCAACCGGCCCATGCCCTCGATGTCCTGGTGCACCGTGGTGAGCGCCGGAGAGGTCCTGCCGACCACCGAGTCCATGTCGTCGAAGCCCACCACCGCCACGTCCTGGGGCACCCGGAGCCCCCGCTCCCGCAGGGTGCGCAGCGCGCCCGACGCCATGAGGTCGTTCGCGACGAACACCCCGTCGACGTCCGGCCGCCGGTCGAGCAGCTCCGCCATCGCGCGGGCCCCGCTCTCCTCGGTGAAGTCGCCCCCGCACAGCAGGGCGGGATCGGCGTCGATGAGGACGTCCCGGTAGCCGTGGATCCGGTCGACCGCGGACGTCTGGTCGGGCGGCCCCGAGATGTGGGCGACGGTCCGACGGCCGAGCCCCACCAGGTGCCGCACCGCCTCCCGGGCGCCGCCGCGGTTGTCGCAGTCGACGAACGGGACGGTCGGCGCGATGCCCGGGGCCGGCCGCCCGCCGAAGACCACGGGGACCCGGGCCCGGTCGATCACGGCCGGCAGCGCGTCGTCGCTGTGCAGCGAGAACGCCAGCGCGCCGTCGACGTGCCCGCCGCCGAGGTAGCGGGCGATCCGGTCGTGGTCCCCGGGGCCTTCCACCCACAACAGCACCAACTGTGAGTCGTGCGCCGTCAGCTCCCGGCTGATGCCGCGCACCTGCTGCTCGAAGAACGGATCCGAGAAGATCCGGAACTCCGGCTCCGCGATGATCACGGCCACCGCGCCGTTGCGCCGGGTCACCAGGGTGCGCGCCGCGTGGTTGGGCACGTAGCCGAGCTCTTCGACCGCCCGGCGCACCTTCTCGACCAGCGGGGACCGCACCCCCGCACCCCCGTTCACGACCCGCGAGGCCGTGGCCCGGGACACGCCCGCGTGCGCGGCGACGGCTTCCAGCGTGGGGCGGGACCCCGTGGTCGGTTCGGTCACGGCGGGCGCTCCTCGACTGCGTCGGCTGGTGGGCGGGCGGCGGTCCACGGCCCCGGATGCCGCCCCGGGACCACGGTCCTGCGGCTCCCAGGATATCCGCAGCCCGGGCCGTCTGAGAGCGCTCCCAGCGGCTGGCCCCCGTCCCCGGCCCCGGGAGCCGCTCCTGCCCGCTCCCGGACACGACTCCGCCCCGCACGCGGGCGGCGTGCGGGGCGGAGCCAGGGTCGGTCTCCGGTCAGCCGGCGACCGGCGCCCCGAGCTCACCCGGGGTGTCGGCGGCGGCCCGGGGAGCGAGCGTCTTCTGCGCGAGGACGCCGAAGACCACGGCGAACACCGCCCACAGGACCAGCTGGATGGCCAGCGAGGCCACCCTGAACTCCCAGAGGAGCGCGGCCGGGAAACCCGCCTTGACGGCGTCGTCGTTCGACGGAAGCACCGCGAAGGCGACGGCCGTCACGACGACGAAGCCGGCACCGGCGGCCAGGGTCGCGTTCCAGTTGCCCAGACGCGGCGCGAGCCGACGCCCGGCGATCACCGCGGCGATGCCGAGGAGCACGCTGAGCAGGATCATCAGGAAGAACAGCGTCGTGCGCTGCCCGATGGTGTCCGGATTGCCGACCGCCGGCGGGGTCGCCGGGTACTTCAGGAACGGCACCAGATACACGGTCGTGAACGCGCCGGCCCCGACCAGTGCCGCGGTCGCCCGCGGGCTGAACCTGCCGACGCGGCCCAGGGCGAAGGAGAACGCGAGCGCGGCGATGCCGCCCAGCGCCACCCCGTACACCAGAACACCGGTGGCCAGGCCGAGGGTCGACTGGACGTCGCGGCTGACCGCTTCCTCTTCCTCCGCCCCGTCCTCGGCGGCCGCGCCGCCGCCGTGACCGGCGTGCGCCGCGGGCGCGGCGTGGGCCTCGTGGGCGGCCTGGGCCTCCTCGACGGCGATGGCGCCGTCGACGGGAGGCTCACCCACCACGTAGGCCACGGTGAAGGCGAAGAGGCCGGCGATGAGGCCCGCGAGCATGCCACGGACCAGCAGGGCTCTCACAGTTGAGGCGTGCATGTGCGGGGCGCCCCTCAGTGGCAGGGGAAGCCGAGCAGGTGGCGCCCGTCGTGCACCCACTCGTGCACGTCGGAGCCCGCGAACAGCGAGGTGGCACCCTGCTCGGCACCGACGAAGTACAGCGCGATCAGGGCGAGAAGGCCGACGAACAAGGCCCAGGGAAGGACGGCCCGGACGGGCAGCGGAGCCGGTACGGCCACGGAAGGGGCGGATACGGCAGCGGAGACGACAGCCTCGGCCATGATGAAACCTCCTGCGGGAACTCGCGTCCCAAACGGTGGTGCAAGACGACGGTCCACGGGTCTGACTTCCCGCGACGTCACCTTTCGTGGCGCCGCGGCTTACAGTGGCGCGACCGTGCCGGGTTCTCACCGGACTTCCGTCTCGCCGTCGTCACGCTGTTCAAATGTCGCCTGACGGTACCGCGTGCCGGGTCCGCCGCCAAGGGTGTGAGGCCTGGATCACTCTCCGTACGCCCCCTCCCCACACCCCAGATGAGACGAAGGAGCCCGATGACGGTCCGGCTGACGCTGATCTCCCCGGCGACGAGCGAAGCCCTGCGCGAGGTGCGCTTCGACGACGACGGCCCCCTCGACCCGGCGGGGATCGCCCGGGCCGAGGCCGTCGCCCCGTCGGTCGCCCCGGCCTCCCGCGCGTACGCCTCGCCGTCCGAGCGCTGCCGTCGCACCGCGGAGGCCCTCGGACTGAGGGCCGAGCCGGCGCGCGAACTCGCCGCCTGCGACATGGGGAGTTGGCGGGGGCGCACGCTCGCCGCCGTCGCCGCGAGCGAGGAGCCGGCGGTCGCCGCCTGGCTCTCCGACCCGTCGGCGGCGCCCCATGGCGGCGAGTCCCTGCGGGACCTCCGCCACCGGGTCGCCGCGTGGCTCGACGCGCTCGGGACCACCTCAGGACCCGTCACCGTCGTCGCCGAACCGGACGTCCTCCGCGCCGCCGTCCTCCACGCCCTCGCGGCACCGGACTCCACCTCCTGGCGCCTCGACGTCCGCCCCCTGAGCGCCGTCCACCTCACCGGCCGCGCGGGCCGCTGGAACGTACGCGTCGGCGAGGAGCTCGGAGGTTCCTAGCAGCGCCGCGCGGCCTCACACGGGCCGGTGCCACTCCCGGATCAGCAGGTAGCCGAGGTACGCGCCGCCGACGGCCATCGTGTACAGGCCGACCGGCAGGTCGTCGAACAGGGGCAGTTGCTGCGCGGTGAGGTCGGCGAGGACGAGGAGGAGGGCGCCGAGGAGCGTCGACATGACGAGGTGGGGGCCGCCGCTCCGGGTGACGCGCTTGGCGATCTGGGGCGCCGTCAGGGAGATGAAGGCGATCGGTCCCGCGACGCTGACGGCGCCGGCGGAGAGCACGATCGACAGGGCGACCGCGGCGGTGGCCGTACGGGCCGGGCGGGCGCCGAGCCCGGTGGAGGTGTCGTCGCCCATCTCGCCGATGCTCAGCGGCCGGGCGAGCAGGGCGGCGAAGGGCACGGACACGAGGAGGACGATCCAGATCGTCGTCGCGTCGTCCCAGGAGCGGGCGGAGAGGCTGCCGTTGATGTACGCGGTGAGGGCGCTGGCCTTGTCCCGCTCGACGGCGTACACCACGTACTGGGTGAGGGCCGTCGCCATCGCCGCGACACCGATGCCCGCCACCACCAGACGCCCCGGGCTGCGGAAGCCGGTCCCGGTGGCGAAGTAGACGACGGCCATGGCGATCAGCGCGCCGAGCAGCGAGCCGACGGCGACCGGCACGGTGTCGGGCAGGAAGAGCGCGGCGGCCGCGGCGCCCGCACCGGCCCCGGCGCCGAGCCCGATCACGTCCGGACTGCCCAGCGGGTTGCGGGTGACGGACTGGAACAGGGCCCCGGACAGACCGAAGGCCGCGCCGGTGGCGATGGCCACCACGAGCCGCGGACCGCGCAGCCGGTTCAGGACGAAGGCGTTCTTGCCCGTGGCCTCGCCCATGAGGGCCGACGGCAGGTCGGCGAGGCCGATGCCGAGCCTGCCCATCGACAGCGTCGCCGTGGCGGCGCCCAGGAGCAGCAGCAGGGTGACCCCGGCGGCGACCAGGGAGGAGCGGCGCACGGGGACGGCGACCCAGGGGCCGATCCGTACGAGCGTGCGCCGCGGCGGCCGGGCCGGACGGCGTGCCGCCGCGGCCCGTGTGTCGGCTCCGGTGCCGGTCGCGGTGTCGGTCGGTTCGGCGGTCTTCATGCCGCTCCCCTCATGCGGCGGACGGCGAAGAGCAGGGCGGGGGCGCCCACGAAGGCGGTGACGACGCCGACCATGAGCTCCTGCGGCCGCAGGAGGACCCGTCCGATGACGTCCGCGAACAGGAGCAGGGTGGGTCCCGCGAGGGAGGAGAACAGGATCTGCAGCCGGAAGTCGGCGCCCACCAGGGCCCGGACGACGTGCGGGACGGCGAGTCCGACGAAGGCGATGGGACCCACCGCCGCGGTGGCGGCGCCGGCGAGCAGGGTCGCGGCGAGCAGCCCGGCGCCCTTCACGCGCGCGGGGCTGATGCCCAGTGAGGCGGCCTTGTCGTCGCCCATCGCCATGGCGTTGAGCCCCGGCGCGAGCAGCGCCGCGAGGACGAAGCCCGCCCCGGCGAACGGCAGGACCGCCCACACGGCGTCGAACCCGCGACCGCCGAGCGCTCCGACGACCCAGTAGCGGTAGGTGTCGAAGACCTGGGGCTTCGACAGGGCGACGGCCTGGATGAAGGCGGCGAGGACGGCCGAGAGCACCGCGCCGGCGAGGACCAGGCGGACCGGCCCGTTGCCGCCGCCCGCCGTGCCGATGAGGTGGACGACGACACCGGTCGCGAGTGCGCCCAGCAGCGCCCACCAGATGGTCTCCCGCTGCCCGGAGGCGCCGAGGAACGCGGTGGCGGCCACGATGCTGGCGGACGCGCCCGCGTTGATGCCGAGCAGTCCGGGCTCGGCCAGCGGATTGCGCGTGATGCCCTGCATCAGGGCGCCGGCGACGGCGAGGCAGAGACCCGCGAGCACGCCGAGGGCGGTGCGCGGGTAGCGGCTCTCGATGACGGTGCGGGTGTACTCGTCGCCGCCGCCGGTGAGGACCCGCAGGACGTCGCCGGCGGACGTCGGCTTGCTGCCGAACATGACGCTGGCGAGCAGCGCGAGGGCGAGCAGGACCAGGCACAGGACGGCGGCCATGACATGCCGGGCGGGGCCCCGCCGTGCGACGGCGGGGCCCTGGCCGATCCGGGAGAGAGTGGTCACGCTGGGTCCGCTGTTACTTCCCGGCCTTGGCGACGGCCTTGTCGATCATCGGCAGGTAGCGCTCGATGCTGTACGGCACCGTCAGCGGGTTGATCATCGAGGAGGCGGTGACGAAGGGGGTGTCGTGGCTGTAGACCAGGGCGCCCTTCTTCACGGCGGGGATGGCCGCGTACAGCGGCTGGCCCTCGACGGCCTTGCGGGACTTCTCGTCCATGTAGAAGGTGAAGGCGATGTCGCTCTTCGCCAGCTTGTTGGCGTTCTCCAGGCCGATCAGGGCGGAGTCGGTGCCCTCGGTCTCCGGGAAGGTGTTCACGATGGGGTCGACCTTGAGGCCCAGCTTGGAGACCATGGCGACGCGCTGCTCCTCGGGCTTGAAGATGCCGAGGCTGCCGGGCCCGGTGTTGTAGATGTACGAGAACGTGACGTTCTTGTACTGGGGGCGCGAGGCGGCCGCGTCCGCGAGCTGCTTGTCGATCTTCGACTCGAGCTCCTTGGCCTTCTCCGGCTGACCGAGCGCCTTGGCGATGATCTCGATCTGCTGGTCCCAGTTCGTGCTCCACGCCTTCTCGGGGTAGGCGACGGTGGGCGCGATGTCCTTGAGGATGTCGTACTGCTTCTGCGTCAGGCCGGACCAGGGGGCCAGGATGACGTCGGGCTCGAGCTCGGTGATGGCCTCGATGTCGAGCTCCTCGCCGCCCTTGAACTGCTTGGGCAGCGTGCCGCCGGACTTCGTCACGGCCTCGTGGATCCAGGGGAGGTAGCCGGACTTGTCGCTGCCCCAGGGGTACTCCTCGATGCCCACCGGGACGTTGCCGAGGGCGATGGCGGTCTCGGCCGAGCCCTGTCCGAGGGTCACCACGCGCTTGGGCTTGTCCTTGATGACCGCGTCACCGAGAGCGCTCTTGATGGTGACGGGGAAGGCGCCCGCCGGAGCCTTGGCCGCCGAGCCCGCGGCGTCGTCTTTCTTCTCGTCCGAACCGCACCCGGTCACCATCAGGCCGAGCGAGACCGCGGCGGCGCCCGCCGCGAGGACGCGACGGCGAAGGGGGGTGAACACAGAAGGCATGGTGGATCCTTGTCTCCGGGCAGGGGGTGCTGCGGCGCGGCCCGGCTCCCCGGGCAGGGGAGGGCAGCGACCATCGCGAGGCGTTGTTAGGTGAGCCTAACCTATCTCGTCCGGGTGTCGATCACCAGACCGCCCGCCTGACCACCCACTCCCGCCACGAGCGCCCTCGCCGCGAGCCTCTTGCTACGAGCCTCTCGCCCGGCCGCCCATCGGTCGCCGGCCGCTGGTGCCCGCCCACCGGACCCCCGTCACCGGACCCCGCCCACCGGACCGTCCGTCAGGCCCCCGGTTCGCCCCAGGCGGTGCTCAGTCCGTCCAACCAGGCCGGCGGCAGCTCGGCCGCGTCCCACTCCTCGTGCAGGGCCTCGGGTGCCGTGGCGAGCCGCTCCAGCACGGCGACGCTGGTGGGGGAGTGGACGAGCGAGTAGCGGCCGTGGATCGCGATGGCGCTGCCCGGGCCGTACTCGGCGTACAGCCTTTCGAGATGGGCGCGGTGCGTGGACGCGAATTCGGTCAGGCGTCCCGCGTACCGGGAGCGCTGCCGGGAGCTCATCGTGCCGAGGACGGCCCTGAGCACCTGGTCGGTGACCTCGGGGTCGAGGTCGGACTCGTCCGTGAACGACAGGTAGAGCGGGGTCATCGCGACCTTCGTCCGCGCGAGCTCCGTCCGCCCCACCGGCGGGCGTTCGTCCGGGGACCCGGTCGTCGGGTCAGCGGCGACGGCGCGCCGCAGGGCCCGTTCGGCGATGTCGCCGAGCGCGTCGGTGACGGCCCGGGTGCCGTCCTGCCAGCCGGCCGCATACGGCTCGCCCTTCTCCTCGGGTGCGTGCCACGGCCCCTCGCCGATCTCCTCGTACGCGAGCGCGAGGGCGCCGGCCTCGACGAAGCCGATGAGCTCCTCCGCGTCGCCCGACCAGACCCCTGCCCGGGCGAGCAGCTGGAGCAGGGTCCTCTTCGCGTTCAGCACGCTGACCGCGTCCAGCTGCTGCCGTCCTTCTTCGGCGGTGGTCATGGGGCTCTCCTCGGCGTAGGGACGGCGCGGTGCGGGTACGCGGAACGCTCGTTTCGAGCCTACGCAACGCCCGCCCCCCGACGCCCCCACCTGCGGGTGCGTCAGTCGAGGAACTCCCCTTCGCGGGCCACGACGACGCCGCCGTGCACGACCGTGTCCCGGCGGGGCATGTCGACGACGACCTGGGGCAGGCACTCGCCCCGCACGAGGACGAAGTCGGCCGGTGCGCCGGGCGCGAGGTCGGCGTGCGCGAGGCCCATCACGTCGGCGCCGCCATGGGTCGCGACGCGGTAGCACTCCGCCAGTTCGTCGTCGAGGCGCACGTCCGTCACCCATCCGAGGAGGTGCGCGCGGTGCATCATGTCGGCGTTCCCGAAGGGGCTCCAGGAGTCGCGCACGCCGTCGGAGCCGAGGCCGACGCGCACGCCGTGCTCGCGCAGGCGGGCGATCGGCAGGACCAGGGAGTCGGACGGCGCGACCGTCGTGAGGGCGATGTCCTGGGCACCCAGGTCGGTGGCGAGGGAGCCGAGTTCACGGTCCGTCAGGCCGGGCAGGCAGAAGACGTGGCTGACGGTGACCTTGCCGGCCAGCGACAGGGCGCGCGTGCGGTCGATGATGCCGCGCATGGCCCTGACGCCCTTCTCGCCGCGGTCGTGCAGGTGGATGTCGACGCCGACGCCGTGCCGGTCGGCGATGCCGAAGACGGTGTCGAGCTGCTCGTCGAGCGCCTGGTCGAAGCCGATCGGGTCGATGCCGCCGATCATGTCGACGAGGCCCTCGCGCGCCGCCTTCTCCAGGAGCGCCGCCGTGCCCGGGGTGCGGATCACGCCGTGCTGCGGGAAGGCCACGATCTGGACGTCCAGGGCGTGCCGCAGCCGCTCGCGGGCCTCGGCCACCCCCTCCACGCCGGCGAGGCCGTAGGCGGGTGCCACGTCGGCGTGGGCGCGCATCGCCCGGGTGCCGCGGGCGACGGCGTGGGACATCAGGCCGTACGCGCGCTCCGCGACCGGCCGGCGCTGGCTGCGGAACAGGTCCACGTCCTGGGCCACGTAGTCGGCGATGCCGTTCGCCGGCCGCCGCGACACCCACGAGCCGCCCCACGTCGTCTTGTCGGGGTGGATGTGGGCGTCGACCAGGGACGGCAGCGCGATCCGGCCGCCGCCGTCGACCACCTTCGCGCCCCGGGGCGCCGGGCCGGCCGAGACCCGGCCGTCGACGACCACCAGGTCCGTGGCATGCGCCGCACCGAGCACCCGCACGTTCCGGAAGACCACGGTCCCGGCGCGGTGCCCCGCGCCGCCGGCCGCCGCGGACGCGGTGGGCACGGAGCCGGCGTCGGACGCGTGGGCGGCACCCGCCGTCGCGGCCGCCGTCGCGGTCGTGCCCGCCAGTGCGGCGGCCCCGGCCAGCATCGTGCGGCGGGAGAGCGCGCCGGCGGACGGGGAGGAGGACGGGGGAGTGGCTTCGACGCGCATGGGAGCTCCTGGGGAGTAGGTCGATGACTCCCCGTTTTGTATACCAACGCCGAGACGACGGACAAGGGGTTGGTTCGACGACCGAGTCCAGGCCTCCTTTTGTGCGGTTTACCCGCCGGGAGGGATGCCTCCGTCCCGCTCTTGGTATACAAATAGCGTCAGTTGTCGCCGAAGAGGGAGCGCAGCGCCACGGCCCTGCTGTCGCGCACGTGCAGCAGCGTGCTCGCCGCCGCGGCCTCCGGGTCGCCCGCCGCGATGTGCCGGTACATCTCGGCGTGCTGGGCGCGCATGTGGGCGGGCTCCTCGCGCAGGCCGAACACCAGCCGCAGCTGCCAGCTCAGCTGCTCCATGGTGCGCCCGAGCAGCGGGTTGCCCGACAGGGCGACGACGCCCTCGTGGAAGGCCGTGTGGGCGGCCACCTCGCGGGTCCCCTCCTCGTCGGCGGCGGCCGACTCGGCCTGGTGGAGGGTGGACCGGAGAGCGGCGAGACCCTCGGCGCCGCCCGCCGCCACGGCCCGCGCCGCGAGCCGTGAGGCCTGGACGGCGAGCGGCTCCCACACCTCGTACAGGTGCTCCACATCGGCCCGTTCGAGGCGTCGCACGCGGACGCCGCTGTGCGGGAGCAGCTCCAGGAGGCCTTCGGTGACCAGGGCGCGGAGCGCCTCGCGCACCGGCACGCGGGACATGCCGAGTTCCTCGGCGACCTCGCGCTCGACCAGGCGCGCACCCTGGGCGTACCGCCGGTCGACGATGCGCTGGAGGACGGCCTGGCGGGCCCGGGCGCCGAGCGGGGCCGGGATGTCGGTGAGGGGTGGACGCGCACCGCCGTCCGTGGTCGCCGCGCCGGTCCTGCGTCTGTCCGCCACCGTTTCCGTCCTCTTCCGTCCGTCGTCGGGGGTGCCGGGCCGAGGATACGTCGGCCCGTGCCGCGTGTGTCCCCTGACTGGCCCCGGCCCGTCTGTGGTACTGCCTTACGGAGACATCGTCATATTTGTCACCGATGCCGTGAAAGGTGCCTTTCGTGCCGCAGGAAGAACGGAAGCCCGACGGCCGCCGAGCAGGCGCCGAACGGGCGGGCGGGGCGCTGCCCGTGACGGCGGACCTGCCCGGCCGCCCCGACCAGCACCACCGGGCCCGTACCGACCGGATCGTCTTCGGCGTCACCGCCGTCCTCACCGTCGCCTTCGTGGTGTGGGGCGCCACCGCGACGGACAGCCTGGAGAGCACGTCGAGCAAGCTCCTCGACGGGCTGATCCGCAACGGCGGCTGGGCGTTCATGCTCGTCGCGTCCGGGTTCGTGGTGTTCGCCCTGTGGCTCGCCGTCAGCCGCTACGGCCGGATCACCCTCGGCCAGGAGGGCGAGGGCCCCGAGTTCCGCACGGTGTCGTGGATCGCCATGATGTTCAGCGCCGGCATGGGCATCGGCCTCATGTTCTACGGCGTCAGCGAACCCCTGGCGCACTACGGCACCCCGCCGCCCGGTACCCGACCGGCCGACTCGGCCGAGCGGATGGAGACGGCGATGGCGACCACGCTGTTCCACTGGACGCTCCACCCCTGGGCGATCTACGCCGTGGTCGGCCTCGCCATCGCGTACTCCACCTTCCGGCGCCGCCGCCGGCAGACCATCAGCGCCGTCTTCGTCCCGGTGATGGGCGAGCGGCGGGCGTACGGCGGACCAGGCCGGGTCATCGACATCCTGGCCATCTTCGCGACGCTCTTCGGCTCCGCCGCCTCGCTCGGCCTCGGCGCGCTCCAGATCGGCAGCGGCTTCGAGGAACTGGGATGGATGGAGAAGACCGGCACGGGACTGCTGGTCGCCATCATCGCCGTCCTGACCGTGGCCTTCGTGCTCTCCGCCGTCTCCGGCGTCGAGAAGGGCATCCAGTGGCTGTCCAACATCAACATGGTGCTCGCCGCGGTGCTCGCCCTCTTCGTCTTCGTGGCGGGTCCGACCATCATCGTGCTCGACCTGCTGCCCACCTCCCTCGCCGCCTACGTCGGCGACCTGCCGCAGCTCGCCGGCCGCACCGAGGCGACCAGCGGTGGGGACATCCACGACTGGCTGGGCAGCTGGACCGTCTTCTACTGGGCCTGGTGGATCTCCTGGACGCCGTTCGTCGGCATGTTCATCGCCCGCATCAGCCGCGGCCGCACCATCCGCCAGTTCGTCGGCGGCGTCATCCTCGTCCCCAGCACCGTCAGCCTGGTCTGGTTCTCGATCTTCGGCGGCACGGCGATGAAGCTTCGCGAACAGGGCGAGCTGGCCGGCGAGACCACTCCCGAGGGGCAGCTGTTCGGCGTGCTCCAGGAGTTCCCGATGGCCGGCGTCATGAGCCTGCTCGTGATGATCCTCGTGGGGATCTTCTTCGTCTCGGGCGCGGACGCCGCCTCGATCGTCATGGGCACGCTCTCCCAGCGCGGGGCCTTCGAACCCGCCCGGCTCGTCGTCGTCTTCTGGGGCGTCGTCACGGGCGCCGTCGCCGCCATCATGCTGCTCATCGGCGACGGCCAGGGCGACGCCCTGGCCGGACTCCAGAACCTCACGATCCTCGTCGCGGCGCCCTTCGTCCTCGTGATGATCGGCATGTGCGTGGCCCTCATGCGCGACCTCCGGAAGGACCCCCTCATCGTCCGCGGCGAGGTCGGCCGCGAGGTCGTCGAGGTGGCCGTGATCGCCGGCCACGAGAAGTACGACGGCGACTTCGAGCTCACCATCGGCCCGGGGTCGGACGACGACCGTGCCTGACCACGCCGGCGTCACTCGCCGGCGGTGTACCGGAGCCGCACCCACAGCGGCAGCGCGAACCAGCAGAGCAGGTACCAGACGAGGACGCCGGCGACGAGCCAGGGCACGTAGGGATCCTTCGTGACCACCCGCAGCACGAGGAGGAGGGCCGTCGTCAGCGTCGCCAGGAGCAGGATCAGCCCGGTGAAGGTCAGCCGCGAGGCCCACACGACCGCCTGGGGCTTGATCCGCCGCCCCGCCACGATCCGGTGGAACGCGACGGGGCCGATGAGCGCGCCCGTCGCCAGGGACCCGAGGACGACCGTGACGACGTAGATGGTCTTGTCGGTCTGCCCGAGCCCCTGGAAGTGCGGGGTGAAGGCCACGGTGAGGAGGAAGCCGAGGATGATCTGGACGCCGGTCTGCGCCACCCGGATCTCCTGGATGAGCTCCTCCCAGCGCCGGTCGGCCCGCTCCTCCTCGGTCTCGTCGCGCCCGTGCGTCCGACCCGCGCCGGCCTTGGGACCCTCGGCCATGGACGTCTCCTTTCCCGCGCCGGTGGATCAGGCGCGGCCCGCCGCCTTCTGGGTGCGCCGGGAGAGGGAGTCGACGACCACGGCGGCGAGGAGGACCGAACCGGTGATCATGAACTGGACGGCGTTGCTGACGCCCATGATGTTCATGCCGGACTGGATCGAGCCGATCACCAGGGCGCCGAGGAGCGCGGACCAGACCGAGCCGCGCCCGCCGAACAGGCTCGTGCCGCCGATGACGGCGGCGGCGATCACGTTCATGAGCAGGTTGCCGCCGCCGGAGGTCTGGCTCGCGGACTGGATCTGGCCGGCCAGGAAGAGACCGCCGACCGCCGCCATGGCCCCGGAGATCGAGAACACGGTCATGCGGACGAACGCGACGCTGATGCCCGCCCTGCGCGCGCCCTCGATGTTGCCGCCCACCGCGAAGATCCGCCGGCCGTACGTGGTGCGCCGCAGCACGAAGTCCAGCAGCACCAGCAGGATCAGGAAGATGAGGAGGGCCAGCGGCAGCCCCTGGTACTGGTTGAGGATGTACGCGGTGGCGAACGCGATGGCGGCGAGCACGACCGTGCGCAGCACGATCTCGGCGACCGGCCGGGACGGCACGTGCGCCGAGCGGCGGCGCCGGGCGTCGAGCAGCGACGCCGCCAGGAAGAGCCCGACCCCGACCGCCGCCGTCACGTAGGCGGCCGCCGGGCTGTGGTAGATCGTCGAGTAGAGCCGGGAGACGATGCTCTCGCCGGGGATGTTGACCGTGCCGCTGGTGCCGAGGATCTGGAGCATCAGCCCGTTCCAGGCGAGGTTGCCCGCCAGGGTGACGACGAAGGCCGGCACGCCGACCTTCGCGAAGAAGAACCCCTGGATCAGTCCGACCACGGCGCCGCCCAGCAGGGCGATCAGCAGCGCGAGCCACTCGTTCATCCCGTTCAGCACGTTCAGCACGGCGAAGATCGCGGCGCACAGGCCGCTCACCGAACCGACGGACAGGTCGATCTCGCCGAGCAGCAGGACGAAGACGATGCCGACGGCGATCATGCCGGTGCCGACGATCTGCTGGCTGAGGTCGGAGAGGTTCTGCGCCGAGAGGAAGGTGCTGTCCAGACTGCCGAACACCGTCCAGATGATGATCACGGCCAGCACCACGGGAAGGGAGCCCAGCTCACCACTGCGCAGCTTGCGCCGGAACTCCCCGACGTACCCCTTCAGGCCCTCCTCGCGGACGAGGAGCCGGGTGTCGACGGCCGGCAGGGCACCGGGTGCCGGTTCCTCGGAGACGTCGTCGGGACCCGGGACGCGTCGGTCGCGGCTCATCGCTCCTCCTCCCGCTTGCGGGCCTGGCGGCGGGTGACGGCGCTGTCGGTGGCACCGGTGATGGCGGAGATGATCTCCTCGGTGGACGTGGAGCGTTTGTCGAACACGCCGTTGTTCCGACCGAGGCGCATGACGGCGATGCGGTCCGCGACGGCCATCACGTCCACCATGTTGTGACTGATCAGGATCGTCCCGAGGCCCTGTTCACGGAGCCGCTCCACCAGGTCGAGGACCTCGGCGGTCTGCTCCACGCCCAGGGCGGCGGTCGGCTCGTCGAGGATGACGACCTTCGGCGCGCCGATCAGCGAGCGGGCGATGGCCACCGTCTGCCGCTGGCCGCCGGACAGGGAGGCGACGGGGAGGCGGACGCTCGGGATGCGGATCGACAGCGTGTCGAGGAGCTCGTGGGCCCGCTGGTCCATGCGGACCTCGTCGAGCACGCCGAAGCGGCGCAGCTCGCGGCCGAGGAACAGGTTCGCGACGACGTCGAGGTTGTCGCACAGCGCCAGGTCCTGGTAGACGGTGGCGATGCCGAGGTTCTGGGCGTCGTGGGGCCGGTTGATCGAGACCGGCCGGCCCTCCCATTCGATGACGCCCTCGTCCGGTGGGTTCACCCCGGCGATGGTCTTGACGGCCGTGGACTTGCCGGCGCCGTTGTCGCCGACGAGCGCCACGACCTCACCGGGGTGCACCTCCAGATCGAATCCCTTCAGCGCCTGGACCGCGCCGAACCGTTTGGAGATCCCCCGCAGGGTGAGCACGGGTGACTCCTGCAAAGGAACCGCCTCCTCACGGAATGTGCGCGCTTGGCGCTCGTCGCTACTGGAGACCGGCCGCCTTGCAGGCCGCCGCGTACGTCGGGGTGCAGATCTCCTGGACCGTGTAGAGGCCGTCCTTGACGACGGTGTCCTTGATGTTGCTCTTGTCGACGACGACCGGGGTCAGCAGGTTCGCCGGGACCTTCTGGCCGCTGCCGCTGGTGACGGTGGTGGGCGTCAGGTCGGCCGGGAGCGGCTTGCCCTCGGCCAGGTCGACGGCCATCATCGCGGCGATGTCGGCCTCCGGCTTGTACGGCTTCTCGATGGTGATGGTCTGGGTGCCCAGCAGGATCCGCTGGATCGCGTCGAGTTGGGCGTCCTGACCGGTCAGCGGCACGTTGATGCCCGCCGCCTTGAGGGCGGTCGAGATGCCCGCGGCCAGTCCGTCGTTGGCGGAGTAGACCCCGACGATCTTGTCCTTGCCGAGGGCGCTGATCGCGCCGGACATCTGCTGGTTGGCGTTGTTCGGGTCCCAGTTGGGGGTGTCGTACTCCTTGCCGATCTTCACCTTGCCGTCGAGGACCGAGTGCGCGCCGGCCTTGAACTCCGCCGCGTTCGGGTCGGTCGGCGAACCGTTGTGCATCACGATCACGCCGCTGCCGGCCTTGTCGCCGAGCGCGTCCAGGAGTGCCTTGCCCTGGAGTTCGCCGACCTTTTTGTTGTCGTACGAGACGTAGGCGTCGACCGGACCCTGCGCGAGGCGGTCGTACGCGACGACCTTGACGCCCGCGTCATGGGCCTTCTGCACGGAGGACTGGATGGACTTGGCGTCCACGGCGTCCAGGATGAGGACCTTGTCGCCCTTGGCGAGCGCGGTGTTGACCTGCTGCTGCTGGGTCGTGGCGCTCTCCGCGGCGTTGTAGTAGTCGATCTGGGCCCCGGGGGCCAACTCCTTGATCTTGGCCTCGATGTAGGGGCGGTCGAACTTCTCGTACCGCGTGGTCTTGCTCTCCGGCAGCAGCAGGCCGATCCTCACGTCGTCCTGTGCCGCCGATCCCGTGCCCGGCTGGGCCGCACCGCTGGTCGCCACCGCGCCCAGGGAGAGTGCGGCGACACCGGCCATGGCTATCGCAGCCCGCAATGTACGGGTCATGGGAGGCTCCTTTCGTCCGCCCCCCTTCCCCTCGCCGTGCGGACACGGCAGCCGGAAGAACTTGTGGCCTATATATCGACATTAGCTGCAACCTGGAGACCGGCAAGCGGGTGAGGCCGCCACCGGTCACGACGGGACGGAGCCGTCGACCGCGTCGGTGGCCCGCAACAGCCTCAGGAACGCCTTGAGGCCGGTGATGATCTCCTCGTTGTCGGTCAGCCGGTTCACCGTCGACTCGAACTCCCGCGCCAGGGCGGCGATCCTCCGATCGGTGGCGTCGGCGCGCTCGTGCGCGGAGAGGGCGATGGCGTCCGCGGTACGGCGCAGCTCGGCGAGCGCCCGGTACTGCTCCTCCGCCTTGCCGTCGAGGACCGAGGCGCCGCTCTCCAGGGCGGCCACCCGGTCGCGCAGCGCCACCACGTCGTCACGCGGGTACGTGACCTCCCCGAGGAGCGTGCCGAGCCTGTGCCGCAGCTGCCCGAAGTACGCGCCGGCCGGCCGGAAGAACGTGCTCGCCAGGAAGAACCCGGCGCACCAGTAGCCCGCCTCGCGCCCCGTCGCGGCGGCCACCGCCACCGCCGTGCCCGCGGTCGCCAGGTGGCCGGCGACGGCGACCCGCAGCATCACCCGCGCGATGCGCCCCGCCTCGGCGTCCCGCTCCTTCGGGACGGCGATCCCCTTCTCCCGGCTGACCGCGATCTCGGCGAGCACCGCGTGGGCCCGGAAGTAGAGGTTCCACGGCGTCGTCAGGAGCAGCAGGAGCCAGAGCAGCCCGAGGACCCCCGCGCCGACGGCGAGCACCGTGCCGGGCGGCGCCCCCACCGCGTACGCCAGCACCAGCGCTCCGACCGCGAGCCCCGCCGCCACCAGACCACCCACGACCTTGCGCATGCCGCCCCCTCCGCACCCGTGCACCGTCCTGCGCGCCATGCTCCCGCCGTCGCGTCGCGCCGACATGAGTACCGCTACTCAGATCAACGCTGGCCCGACACCGCCCCGAGTGGGACAATTCGTATGAAGCGACAATGAGTCCGCGCCGGCGAGCGGATGGCGACGAGGGCTCCCGTCGGACGAAGAAGGCATCATGGCCGCCATCACGGAATCCATCGACATCTCCCGCAGGCCCGCCGAGGTCTTCGGCTACGTGACCGACCCCACGCACCTGCCCGACTGGCAGGAGAGCGCGGTCACCGTCCGCAGGCTCGGGGACGCCCCCTTCGGCGTCGGGTCGAAGGTCGCCGTCACCCGGCGCCTCGGCCGGCGCGAGATCACCCAGACCATGCAGGTCGTCGAACTCGACCCCCCGAGGCACTGGCACGTGCACGGCATCGACGGCCCCGTACGCGGCGACGTCCAGGGCGCCATCGAACCCCTCGACGGCGGCGAGCGGTCACGCCTGACCCTCTCCCTCGACTTCGAGGGCCACGGCATCGGCAAAGCCCTCGTCCCCCTCGTCGTCCGCCCCCACGTCCGCAAGGAGATGCCCAAGGACGAACGCACCCTCAAGGGCATCCTCGAAAGCTCCGCGGCCCTCTAAGTCCGTGCGCGGGGGACGAACGCCGGGCGCAAGGACGGGTCCACCGGGTCGTAGTAGCGGTGGAACACCGGGGTCGCGGAGCCGGACACCGGAGGGACGATCCAGCTCCAGTCGGCGGGAGTGGCGCGGCCCAGGCGGCTCTCCCGGTCGATGTGCCGGAGGAAGCGCTCCGACTCGGTGTGGTGGTCGGCCATCGTCACCCCGGCCTCCTGGAAGGAGTGCAGCACCGCCACGTTGAGCTCGACGAGCGCCCGGTCGCGCCAGAGCGTGCGCTCGCTCGACCGGTCCAGGCCCAACCGGTCCGCGACCACCGGGAGAAGGTCGTAGCGCTCGGCGTCGGCGAGGTTGCGGGCGCCTATCTCCGTGCCCATGTACCAGCCGTTGAAAGGCGCCGCCGGATAGCGCACCCCGCCGATCTCCAGCGCCATGTCGCTGATGGCGGGCACCGCGTACCAGCGCAGCCCCAGGTCCGCGAACCACGCCTGGTCGGGGTGGGTGAGCGTGACCTCGTGCACGGCGTCGTCCGGGAGTTCGTACCACCGCGGCCGGTCGCCGGGACGCTCCTCGACCATCAGCGGCAGGACCTGGAACCGCTCTTCGTTCCGCTTCCAGCCCAGGCCGACGGCCCGCTCGGACAGCGGCGCTCCGCGCGGATCGCCGGTCCAGCGGCCGTCGGGCGCGCGGTGCCCGGCGTACCGGACCAGCTGGTCGTTGACGATCCGCGGCCCGGGCCGGCCCGGCCGGTCGGGGGCGAAGACGGAGATCACCGGGCGAATCCGGCCGCCGTTGCCGGCCTGCCGCAGGTGGGCGAAGCAGTCGGCGGCGACGTCGTCGGCCGCCGTCACGTGCCGCAGGTCCCGCACCACCAGGCTCCGCCAGTACAGCCTGCCGATGCAGCGGGCCGCGTTCCGCCACGCGACCCGGGCGCCGAACGCCAGCTCCTCGGCGGTGTGTTCATAGGTGCCGGTCCGCTCGATCTCGGACCGGACCGCGCGGATCCTGCACTCCGCGTCGCCCGCGCCCGGCTGCTCGCGGTGGAACTGCCGGACGAACTCCTCCGCCTCCCGGGGATCCGTCCGCACCGCCACGCCCCGCCCCGGCGGCCCGCCCGCCGACGCGGGGCCGTCGGGGCCGGACGCGTACGGACAGGCGGCGCTCGTGGGGACAGACTTCCGGCGGCGGCTCAGGCTGAAGATCAAGGTGTTCCCTCCCGGGCTCATGACTACCGCACGAACACGCTCGGGCGCGGAGAGTAGGACGTTCTCCGCCCGGGGAGGGAACCCCGCTGCTACGCTGCCGGACGCCTGTGGCCGTCAGGCCAGTACGACCGGGAGGTCGAACAGGTCGTTCTGCGTGACCACCGGCTTGTTCCGCAGCTCCTCGCGCGGCACGGCGAGACGCAGCCCCGGGAAGCGCGCGTACAGGGCCGGCAGGGCCACCGACGCCTCCAGGCGGGACAGGGCGGCGCCCGGGCAGACGTGGGGGCCGTGACCGAAGGAGATGTGACGGTTCGGCGTACGGGTCACGTCGAACTCACCCGCCGTCGGACCGTGCTGCTCCTCGTCCCGGCCGATCGCGCCGAACGACACGATCAGCGCGTCGCCCTTCGGCAGGATCCGGTCGCCCACCTCGATGTCCTCGGTGGCGAAGCGGATCAGCACGTGCGAGGTCGGCGTCGACCAGCGCAGCGTCTCCTCGATGACGTTCGCCCACGGCACCTCGCCGCCGAGCACCAGAGCGCGCTGCTCGGGGTGGGTCTCCAGGGCCACGACGGCGTTGACGATCAGGCTGATCGTCGTCTCGTGCCCGGCCGCCACCATCAGCTGGAGGGTGTTGGTGATCTCCTCCGTGGTGAGCCGGTCGCCGCCCTCCGACGCCTCGATCAGCGCGCTGGTGAGGTCGTCCCCGGGCTTCTCCGCCTTGCCCGCCACGATCCCCGCGAACAGCGTGCCCAGGTCCGCCATCATCTGCGGCACCTCCTCGGGCGGGGTCTGCGTCGAGAAGAACTTCTCGAACAGGGCCTTCATCCGCGGGTGGTCGGCCGCGTCGACGCCCATCAGGTCGCTGACCACGTTCATCGGCAGCGGGTAGGCGAACTCCGCCTTCAGGTCCACGACTTCACCCGCCGGGCGCTCCGCGAGCCGGTCCAGCATGCCCGTGGTCAGCGCCTCGATGCCCTCGCGCAGCCGCTCCACCCGGCGCGCGGTCAGCGCCTGCGCGACCAGCGTGCGCAGCCGCCGGTGCTCGTCGCCGTCGACGGTCAGCATCGACTTGCCGGGGTTCGCCAGGCCGATCAGCGGCCAGTCCATGGGTATCTCGCCGCGCTGCCAGGCGCCCCACACGTCGATGTCCTTGACCAGGCGGGCGTCGGTGAGCAGCCGCCGCGCCTCGGCGTGGTGGGTGACGGCCCAGCAGGCGACCCCGCCGGGCAGGACGACACGGGCCAGCGGGCCCGCCGCCCGCAGCCGGGCGCTCTCGCCGTCGAGGTCGGCGACGAACGGGTCCAGGGTGATGGCGTCGGTGCCGGACGCGGCGGCGTGGGCGTGCGGGCAGGTCATCCGAGTGCTCCAAGTGCGGGGGTCGGGGTGTACGTCACGGGAAGCGCGGTGAGGCCGCGCAGCCAGGGGGAGGGCCGCCGGGAGAGGGTGCCCGCGGCGACCGCGAGGTCCACGTCCGGCAGCCGGTCGAGCAGCACCTCGATCCCCGTCCGGGCGATGGTCTCGGCGACCTCCTGGGCGGGGAAGGGGCAGCGGTGCTCGCCGTGGCCGAAGGAGAGGTAGGCGTTGTTGCCGCCGGTGAGCCGGCCCGAGTCGGCCCGCACGTGCGGGTCCGCGTTCGCGGCGGCGAGTCCGAGGAGCAGCAGGTCTCCGCGGCCGATCCGGCGCCCGCCGAGGTGGGTGTCGCGGGAGGCCCACCGCCCGGCGACGTTCTGCGTGGGGGTGTCCTCCCACAGCACCTCGTTCATCGCCTCGCCGACGCTGTGCCGCCCCCCGGAGAGCGAGGCCGCGAACCGGTCGTCGGTGAGCATCAGCCGCAGCGAGTTGCCGATCCAGTCGGCCGTGGGCTGGTGGCCGGCGGCCATCATCACCATGAGGTCCTGGGCGACCTCCTCGACCGTGAAGCCGGCGGTGTTGGCGAGCATCCGGGAGGCCACGTCGTCGCCCGGCGCCTCCGCCTTCGCGGCGAGCAGGGCGAACATGGACTCGGCCAGGTGGCGCTGGCCCTCCAGCGCCCCCTCCCGGCCGTTGATCATGTCGTTCATGGCGGTGACGAGCGCCGGGCCCTGCTCGTCGGCGAAGCCGTACACGCTGGCGAGGACGCGCACCGGCAGCAGCATCGCGTACTCGGCGATGATGTCGCAGGCGCCCTTGCCGCAGAGCGCGTCGATCAGCTCGTCGGCGAACCGCTCGGCCCGTTCCTTCAGGACGAACGGGTCGATGGCCTCCAGGGCCTCCGAGATGACGGCCGCCCGCTCGCGGTGCCGCTCGCCGACCGTGTAGAGGATGGACGGCTGCTTGCGGCCGATCATGGGCAGCAGGGGCCAGTCCGCCGGGATGGCGTCCCACTGGTTCCACAGCTCGGAGTCCCGGGAGAAGAGGACCGGGTCGCTGGTGACCTGGTGGAGCTCGCGGTAGCCGAGCACCAGCCAGGCGGGCACGTCGCCGTCGAGGACGACGGGCGCGACCGCTCCGTGCTCGCGCCGGATCTGCCGGTACAGCTCGTTGGGGTCGGTCTGGAACCGGGGCCCGCTCAGGGGGACGGGCGGGTGCTCGGGGAGGGTCACGGGGCGGGCTCCGGGATCGGCTGCGGGACCGGCCGCTCGGCCGGGGCGACGACGGTCCGCAGGTGCTCGACGAGCGCGATGAGGACCTGCTTGCTCGACTCCCGCGACCTGGCGTCGCAGAAGACCAGCGGGACCTCGTCGGCGAGGTCGAGGGCCCCGCGGATCTGGGCGGGGGTGTGGGCGGGGCCGCCGAAGTCGTTGCAGGCGACGACGAACGGCGTTCCGTGGTGTTCGAGGCGGTCGATGGCGTACCAGGAGTCGGCGAGCCGGCGGGTGTCCACGAGCACGACCGCGCCGAGCGTCCCGGAGAACAGCCGGTCCCAGAGGAACCAGAAGCGCTCCTGGCCGGGTGCACCGAAGAGGTAGAGGACGTTGTGGGCGTCGAGCGAGATCCGGCCGAAGTCGAAGGCCACCGTCGTGGCCGACTTCGCGGCGACGCCGTCGGTGTCGTCGACGCCCTCGCCGGCCTGCGTCATCGTCTCCTCGGTGTTCAGCGGACGGATCTCGCTGACCGAGCGGACCAGGGTGGTCTTGCCGACTCCGAAACCGCCGACGACGACGATCTTCAGCCCGTTGTCGGCGGTGCTGCGCAGGGTCTGGCGCTGTTCAGAGGTTACGGAGTCCAACGAGCACCTGCTCCAGGATGTCGTGATCGGGAAGGCGGTACGAGGCACGGGGGTGACGGGCGCTGATCCGGCCGGTGTCGTGCAGGTCGGCCAGGAGGATCCGCGTGATCGACACCGGCAGGCCGAGCCCGGCCGCGACCTCCACGACCGCCGTCGGGAGACGGCACATGCGCAGGATCGCCGCGTGCTCGGACTGCATGCCGGGCGCCGGGTCGCTCTCGGAGACCACCAGGGTCACCAGGTCGAAGGCGTCGGAACCGGCGCGGCTGCGGCCGCCGGTCAGGGTGTAGAGGCGGTCGGGGGAGTCGTCCCGGCCCGGCCTGCCGCGGCTCATCCCCGGGGCCTCGCGACCAGGTGCTCGCCCAACTGCTCCACCAGTTCGGACATGTTGTGGCCGACGAGGCCGGCGTCGGCGTCCTCGTCGGCGACGACCGCGAGGTGCGCGCCCTCGCCGGCCTCCACGATGAACAGGATGCCGCCGTAGAACTCGGCGATGGCGGAGCGCACCCCGCCGGTGCCGTCGCCGAACTCCACGGAGGCACCGTGCGACAGGCTCTGGATGCCGGCGGCTATCGCGGCGAGCTGGTCGGCCTGGTCGACGGAGAGCTCGGGGGTGCGGCAGAGCTTGAGCCCGTCGCGGGACAGCACCAGGGCGTGCCGGGTGCCCGGGGTGCGTTCCAGCAGGCCCTCCAGGAGCCAGCTGAGCTTCTCGTCGGTGGTGGAGCCGGTCATTACGGGGTGCCTTCCGGGTACGGGGGGTTCGAGGTCGGCGACGGCGTCCGGGGGGCGGACGCCGGGCCGGCCGGATCGGACGGTACGGCGGGGGTGCCGGGGCGGTCTTCGGGTACGGACGCGGCGGGGGCGGCCGGGTGCTGCGGGGCGGGCGCGGCGGCGGGGGAGCGCGGTGCGTCCCCGGCCGTGCCGGACTCCGCTCCGGCGCCGCCCCGCGGCTCGCCGTCCCCGGCCT
>NZ_JBFPNH010000051.1:0-39563 GCF_040815545.1 Streptomyces sp. LMG1-1-1.1
GCCCACCCACGCCCCGCCGGCCCCCGCCCACGCGCCGGAGCCGTCCCCGCACACCGCGACGCCGCCGCCGGGCGCCGCGGCCCCCGCCGCCTCGGCCGAGCTGATCGCGGTGCTCGCCGGCCGCTACCGGGCCGGCCTGGGCCTCGGGCGGCTCGGCCGCTGGGAAGAGGCCGAGTCCGTCCACCGGTCCGTCGCGGAGGACCGCTCGCGGGCGCTCGGCGAGGACCACCCGGACACCTTGGCCAGCCACTACGAGGTCGCGTTCGCCCTCGCCCGGCTCGACCGTCCGGCCGAGGCGCTGCAGGTCTTCGGCCGGGTCGCCGAGGCGCGTGCCCGGGTCCTCGGCGAGGACCACTCCGACACGCTCGCGGCGCGGCAGGAACGGGCGTACGCGCTCGGCCGGCTCGGCCGGCACCCCGAGGCGTACGAGCTGTACGCGGCGGTGCTCGCGGCCCGCGAGCGGACCGTGGGGCCCGACCACCCCGACACGCTGCGCTGCCGCCACAACCTGGCGTTCACGCTCGGCCGCCTCGGCCGGCTGGAGGAGTCGTACCGCACGGCGCACGCGGTCGCGGAGGCGCGGGCCCGGCTGCTCGGCGAGGACCACCCCGACACGCTGGTGACCCGCCACGAAGTGGCGTACACCCTCGGGAAGATGGGGCGCGGGCAGGAAGCGCTCACCGAGTACCGCGCGCTCGCCGACGCCCGCGCCGCCGCCCTCGGCCCCGACCATCCGGACACCCTCACCGCCCGCTACGAGACCGGGGTCTTCCTCGGCCGTCTCGGCCAGGCCGCGGACGCCCTCGACGTCTGCCGCGACCTCGTGGCCGCCCGTACCCGCGCGCAGGGCGCCGACGCCCCGGAGACCCTGCGGGTCCGCCACGCCCTCGCGGTCAACCTGGGCCGGCTCGGCCGCTGGGAGGAGGCGCTCGCCGAGTCCGGGACCGTGCACGCGGACCGTGCGAGGGTCCTCGGCGCGGAGCACCCGGACACCCTCCTCAGCCGCCGCGAGGCCGCCGTCGCCCTCGGCCGGCTCGGCCGCTGGGAGGAGGCCCTGGAAGCGCACCGCGCGGTCGGTGACGCCCGCACACGGCTCCTCGGCCCCGCCCACCCCGAGACCCTGGCCGCCCTCGAAGCCGAGGCCCACTGCCTGGAGCGCCTCGGCCGCCACGCCGAGGCCGCGGCCCTCCACCTGAGAGCGGCCACCACGCCCCCATCCTGACCGCCCGTCCTGAGGGGCGGGCTTTGACGGCCTGAGGGAGCGGCCCTGGCGGCGCTGACGGACCGGCCCTGACGGAACCCCCGCCAGGCCGGACGCGCCGGCCCTGACGGAACCCCCGCCAGGCCGGACGCGCCGGCCCTGACGGAACCCCCGTCAGGCCTAAGGACCCGCCGTGACGGCGCTGACGGAACCGGCCCTGACGGGAACCCTCGCCAGGCCGGACGCGCCGGCCAACCCCCGCCAGGCCGCACGGGCCGGCCCTGACTGCGCTGACGGACCGGCCCTGACGGAACCCCCGTCGCATACCGGCTACGCCGCGGCGACGCGCTCTTTCCCGGCGGTCGCTCCCGTGTGAGCATGAGCCATGACCGCCCTCGACGCGCTCCACGGCGCCCCGGCCGCACCCCGTTCGTACGACGCCGTCATCGTCGGCGCGGGCCACAACGGCCTCGTCGCCGCCGCCTATCTGGCCTGGGCCGGAAGGAGCGTCCTCGTCCTGGAGCGGCTCGGCTCGACCGGCGGGGCCGCCGTGTCGACGCGGCCGTTCGCCGGGGTCGACGCCCGGCTGTCGCGCTACTCGTACCTGGTGTCGCTCCTGCCCGAGAAGATCGTGCGGGAGCTAGGGCTGCGGTTCGAGGTGCGGAAGCGGTCCGTCTCCTCGTACACCCCGAAGGGCGACGGGGGCCTCCTCGTCGGCGGGGGAGCCGACCGCACGCGCGCCTCCTTCGCCGCGCTCACCGGCTCCGACCGGGAGTACGAGGCCTGGGAGGCCTTCTACGCCCGCACGGCCCGCGCCGCCCGCCGGATCTTCCCCACCCTCACCGAGCCGCTCCCGACCCGCGCGGCGCTGCGGACCCGCGTCGACGACGCCGAGACCTGGCGGATGCTCTTCGAGGAGCCGATCGGCGTCGCCGTGGAGCGGACCTTCGCCGACGACCTGGTGCGCGGAGTCGTCCTCACCGACGCCCTCATCGGCACGTTCGCCGACGCCCACGACCCCGCGCTGACCCAGAACCGCTGCTTCCTCTACCACGTCATCGGCGGCGGCACCGGGGACTGGGACGTGCCCGTCGGCGGCATGGGCGCCCTCACCGACGCCCTCGCCGACGCGGCCCGCGCCGCCGGCGCCCGGATCGTCACCGGCCACGAGGCCACCCGGATCGAGACCGACGGTCACCGCGCCGAGGTCACCTACCGCACCGCCGACGGCGAGGGCACGGTCGAGGCGGGCCACGTCCTGGTCAACGCCTCCCCACAGGAACTCGCGGCGCTGCTCGACGAGACGCCTCCGCCGGCCCCGGAAGGCGCCCAGCTCAAGGTCAACATGCTGCTGACCCGGCTGCCGAGGCTCCGTGACCGCTCCGTCGACCCGCGCGAGGCGTTCGCCGGGACGTTCCACATCGCCGAGGGGTACGAGCAGCTGGCGGCCGCCCACGCCGAGGCGGCCGCCGGGCACCTGCCCACCGCCCCGCCGTCCGAGATCTACTGCCACTCCCTCACGGACCCCACGATCCTCGGCCCCGACCTCGCCGCCCGGGGCCACCACACCCTCACCCTCTTCGGCCTGCACACGCCGGCCCGGCTGTTCGCCGCCGACAACGACGGCACGCGCGCCGCACTTCTCAAGGCCACCCTCGACCAGCTCGACGCCCACCTCGACGAGTCGATCGCCGACTGCCTCGCCCTCGACGCGGACGGCCGGCCCTGCATCGAGGCGAAGACCCCGCTCGACCTCGAACGCGAACTGCGCCTGCCGGGCGGCCACATCTTCCACCGCGACCTCTCCTTCCCGTACGGCGACGACGGCACCGGACGCTGGGGCGTCGAGACCCGGCACGCCAACCTGCTGCTCTGCGGGGCGGGCGCGGTCCGCGGCGGCGGCGTCAGCGGCGTGCCCGGCCACAACGCGGCGATGGCGGTGCTCGGACGTTGACGCGTGGCGCCCTCCCACCGGCGGTGTGAAGCTGATCTGCGAGCGCGCTTAAGAAATCCTCGATGGACCGGGAGCGCGACGTACGGAAGATTCTCTTCCGGGGATCATGGGTGCTCAGTCGTGCCCGCACCCCCACTTCACAGGACACGCACGTCGGGAGCCGTTGCATTGAAGGCGCTGGTCAAGCTGAACGCGGAGCCGGGACTCTGGCTCACTGACGTGCCCGAGCCGGAGACCGGCCCGGGAGACGTCCTCATCAAGGTCAAGCGGACCGGTATCTGCGGCACCGACCTGCACATCCGCTCCTGGGACGGCTGGGCGCAGAAGACGATCGCCACGCCGCTGACGATCGGCCACGAGTTCGTCGGCGAGGTCGTCTCCGTCGGTCGTGACGTCGCCGACATCGCCGTCGGCGACCTGGTCAGCGGCGAGGGCCACCTCGTCTGCGGCAAGTGCCGCAACTGCCTGGCCGGCCGCCGCCACCTCTGCCGCGCCACCATCGGCCTCGGCGTCGGCCGCGACGGCGCCTTCGCCGAGTACGTGGCACTGCCCGCCTCCAACGTCTGGGTGCACCGCGTCCCCGTCGACCTCGACGTCGCCGCGATCTTCGACCCGTTCGGCAACGCCGTGCACACGGCGCTCTCCTTCCCGCTCGTCGGCGAGGACGTCCTCGTCACCGGCGCGGGCCCGATCGGCATCATGGCCGCCGCCGTCGCCAAGCACGCCGGCGCCCGCAGCGTCGTGATCACCGACGTCAGCGAGGAGCGCCTCGCGCTGGCCCGCAAGACGGGCGTCACGCTCGCCCTCAACGTCGCCGAGCAGACCATCGCCGACGGCCAGCGCACCCTCGGGCTCAAGGAGGGCTTCGACGTCGGCCTGGAGATGTCCGGCAACCCGCACGCCATGCGTGACATGGTCGCCAACATGACCAACGGCGGAAAGATCGCCATGCTCGGCCTGCCCAGCGAGGACTTCGCCGTCGACTGGGCCAAGATCGTCACCTCCATGATCACGGTCAAGGGCATCTACGGCCGCGAGATGTTCGAGACCTGGTACGCCATGTCGGTGCTCCTGGAGGCGGGCCTCGACCTCGCCCCCGTCATCACCGGCCGGTACGCGTACACCGACTTCGAGGCGGCCTTCGACGACGCGGCCTCCGGCAAGAGCGGCAAGATCATCCTCGACTGGACTACGGGAGCCTGATCCATGTTCGATTCCGTGCGCGACGACATCCGCACCACCCTCGAAGAGATCCGGCAGGCCGGGCTCCACAAGCCCGAGCGGGTCATCGGCACCCCGCAGTCGGCCACCGTCGCCGTCACCGCGGGCGGCCGCCCCGGCGAGGTGCTCAACTTCTGCGCCAACAACTACCTCGGCCTCGCCGACCACCCCGACGTGGTCGCGGCCGCCCACGAGGCCCTCGACCGCTGGGGCTACGGCATGGCCTCCGTCCGCTTCATCTGCGGCACCCAGGAGGTGCACAAGGAGCTGGAGGCGCGCCTCTCGTCCTTCCTCGGCCAGGAGGACACGATCCTCTACTCCTCCTGCTTCGACGCCAACGGCGGCGTCTTCGAGACCATCCTCGGCGCCGAGGACGCGGTCATCTCCGACGCCCTCAACCACGCCTCGATCATCGACGGCATCCGCCTCTCCAAGGCCCGCCGCTTCCGCTACGCCAACCGCGACATGGCCGACCTGGAGCAGCAGCTCAAGGAGGCCACCGAGGGCGGCGCCCGGCGCAAGCTGATCGTCACCGACGGCGTCTTCTCCATGGACGGCTACGTCGCCCCGCTCGCCGAGATCTGCGACCTGGCCGAGCGCTACGACGCCATGGTCATGGTCGACGACTCGCACGCCGTCGGCTTCGTCGGCCCCGGCGGCCGCGGCACACCCGAGCTGCACGGCGTCATGGACCGCGTCGACATCATCACCGGCACCCTCGGCAAGGCCCTCGGCGGCGCCTCCGGCGGCTACGTCGCCGCCCGCGCCGAGATCGTCGCCCTGCTGCGCCAGCGCTCGCGCCCGTACCTCTTCTCGAACACCCTCGCCCCGGTCATCGCCGCCGCCTCCCTCAAGGTCCTCGACCTCCTGGAGTCCGCCGGCGACCTGCGGGAGCGCCTCAACGCCAACACGGCGCTGTTCCGCTCCCGCATGACCGAGGAGGGCTTCGACATCCTCCCCGGCGACCACGCCATCGCCCCCGTCATGATCGGCGACGCCGCCGTCGCCGGCCGGATGGCCGAGCTGCTCCTGGAGCGCGGCGTGTACGTGATCGGCTTCTCGTACCCCGTCGTGCCGCAGGGCCAGGCCCGCATCCGCGTCCAGCTCTCGGCCGCGCACTCCACGGAGGACGTGAACCGGGCCGTCGACGCCTTCGTCGACGCGCGCGCCGCGCTCGCCGCCTGACGGCGGAGGCCGGGGGCCCTGACGGCGTGAGCAGGGCTCCCGTCCTGCGAGACTAGGAACATGATCGAAGCGCGGCGGTTGCACATCCTCCGTGCGGTGGCCGACCACCGCACGGTCACGGCGGCGGCCGCCGCGCTCTATCTCACCCCCTCGGCCGTCTCCCAGCAGCTCGCCGCCCTGGAGCAGGAGACCGGCCACCGCCTGGTGGACCGCAGCGCCCGCGGCGCGCGCCTCACCCCGGCCGGCGAGATCCTGCTGAGCCACGCCAACGCCGTCCTGGCCCAGCTGGAGCGCGCCGAGTCCGAACTGGCCGCCTACGGCTCGGGCGAGGCCGGCACGGTCACCGTCGCCGCCTTCGCCACCGGCATCGGCCTGGTGGTGGCCCCCGCGATCAGGGCGCTCGCCGCCTCCGCCCCCGGCATCCGGGTCCGGGTGCGGGACGCCGAGGGCGACGAGAGCCTGATGATGGTCCTCGACCGGCAGGTCGACGTGGCGGTCGCGGTCGAGTACCGGGGCGCTCCGGGCGAGGACGACGCCCGCCTCACCCGCGTCCCCCTCTACGCGGAGCCCTTCGACGCGGTGCTGCCGCCCGGCCACCCGCTGGCGGTCGGCGAGCGGGTCGCGCTCGGCGACCTCGCCAAGGACGCCTGGATCGGCCAGTCCGTCGGCAACCCCTGCCGCGACGTGACGGTGCTGGCCTGCGAGTACGCCGGGTTCGCACCGCGCCTGGAGCACGCGTCCGACGACTTCCGCGCGGTCGTGGCCCTCGCGGCGGCCGGCGTCGGCGTGGCGCTGGTGCCGCGCTCCGCCCTGCGCGGCACGGAGCTCACCGGTGTGGAGGTCCGCCCGGTCGACGGCGTCGCGCCGACCCGCCGGGTCTTCGCCGCCGTGCGGCGTGGCGCGGAGGAGCACCCCCTGATCAGCCCGGTCCTCGCGGCGCTCGGGGACGCGGCCGGACCCGTGGGCTGACGGCAGAGTTCCGGACGATCACGCCCTCGTACAGGTGCTCCAACCTCGAACATTTCTCGAATGTGCGCAGGTGGGCGGGTTGTGCAAGTTTGTACGGTCGGTGGTCGGGCGGGCCGCCGGGCCGTCCGGCCGATCCCCGCACCCCGCCCCAGCTCCCCGAACGACCAATCGGTCGGGCTCGGTGGACGGCGCGGCCGGAAAGCGGCGACGGATGTGCGATCACTCTTCGCGTCGACAAGACTCCCCTCCGCAGCCGATCGGCTCGCACCCCCCCGTCCAGCCCACGCGAAGGGACACCCCCGTGCGTCACGTCCGTACTGTCTGCGCCACCGCGCTCGCCACGGCCACCGGTCTCACCCTGATCGCCACCGCGATCACCGGCACCGCCCAGGCCGCTCCGGCCGGCCTCTATCCGCCGTCGGCGCTCGTCCTGACCCTCGGCGAGGGCGACAGCCCCGAGACGGCCGACATAGTCCGCGCCGTCACCCTGAGCTGCGCCCCCACCGCCGGCGGAACCCACCCCAGCCCCGCGTCCGCGTGCGCCGAACTGGCCGCGACCGGCGGCGACCTGGGCGCCCTGAGGGTCTCGGCGGGTGGCCGCCCCTGTACGCGCGAGTGGGCCCCGGTCACGGTCACCGTCGACGGCGTCTGGGAGGGGCGACGGGTCTCCTGGTCGGCCACGTACGGCAACGCCTGCCAGCTGCGCGCCCGCACGGCGGCGGTGGCGGCCCTCACCTTCTGACGCCACGGCGTGCGGCCGTACCGCCGAACTGACGGTACGTCCCCCGACACAGGACGGCCGGAGCCCCGTGCGGGCCCCGGCCGTTCCGCCTGTCGCCCGGCGGGAGGCAGGGCGGGGCCCGCGGAGCCGTCTCGGTCCGCTCAGTCCGCCGACCGCTCCCAGCCGTGGGCCTCGATCCGCGCCGCGTCCGAAGGCCGGGCCTCGTCGAACACCGACCGCCCCGCCGCGTCGAGGAGTCGCAGCCCGTCCACGTACACGCCCCGCCCCACGTACCGCCGGTCCGTGGTGTACCGCCAGCGCAGCAGCGGGTGTGTCCCGGGCAGCGGCGCGGAGACGGTGTGCCAGCGGCGGCCGGACCAGCCGTCGACCGAGCCGGTGGGGTGTGCGAGGTGCCCGTCGGTGGTGAACGGGACGGGCCGCCAGCTCGTGCCGCCGTCGGCCGATGCCTCCAGGACGACGGGGTCGGCGCCGGGCTCGGTGTCCCACCAGAGCGCGCACCGCAGGAGGGCGGCCCCCGGTGTGTGAGGGAGCGTCAGTGTCGCGGTGGTGGCGCTCGCCATGCCGGCGAACCACGGTGGCCTCCCGTGGCCGAGCGGCGTCGAGAGCCCGGGGGAGGTGCGGCCCCGCGGCGGGCGGACCGGCACCGCGCGGGCCAGGGCGTCGGCCGCAGCGACGCGGGGCGCGGAGCCGGAGCGCCACGACCGGACGGGGTGGACGGAGTTGCCGAGGACGATCAGGAAGGAGTCGGTCGTCGGGTCCAGGACGAGGCTGGTGCCGGTGAACCCGGTGTGGCCGGCGGTGTGCGGGGTGGCCATCGCCCCCATGTACCAGTGCTGGTGGAGCTCGAAGCCGAGGCCGTGCGCGTCGCCGGGGAATGCGGTGTTGAAGTCGGTGAACATCAGCTCGACGGACGCGGGGGAGAGGATGCGGGCCTTGCCGTACGCCCCGCCGTTGAGGAGGGTGCGGGCCAGGACGGCGAGGTCCCAGGCGCGGGAGAAGATCCCGGCGTGGCCCGCGACCCCGCCGAGGCTGTGGGCGTTCTCGTCGTGGACCTCGCCCCGCACCATGCCCCGGTCGAGGCCGGACCAGGGGGGCCGGGCGTCCTCGGTGGCGGCGATCTCCGGACGCCACGAGAGCGGCGGATTGAAACGAGTGCGGTGCATCCCGAGCGGAGCGGTGATCTCGTCGTGGAGCAGGGTGTCCAGACCGCGAGCGGTGCTCTCCTCCAGGATCAGCTGGAGCGCGATCAGATTCAGATCGGAGTAGAGGTACGTGGAGCCCGGCGGGCTCGCCGGTTTCTCGCCCCACAGCAGCCGCAGCTTCCCCTCCCGCGTCGGCTCCCGGTAGAGCGGGATCCACGACCGGAACCCCGAGGTGTGCGTGAGCAGCTGACGGACCGTGACGTCCTGTTTCCCACCGCCCCCGAACTCCGGCAGGTACGCGGTGACCCGCGCCTCCAGGTCCAGCGCGCCGCGCTCGATCTGCTGCACCGCCAGGATCGAAGTGAACAACTTGGAGACCGACGCCAGGTCGAAGACGGTGTCCTCGGTCATGGGGACCCGCTGATCGGGTGGCAGTTCGACCCCCGAGTCCGACCGCTCGTCGTACGCCGCGTACCGCACCGCTGAACCGATGGCCCGGTGCAGGGCGACCGTCCCACCGCGCCCGGCGAGCAGCACCGCACCCGCGTACCAGGGGTGGCCGGGCGAAGGGCCGAGGAAGGTCTCGGCCTCTGCCACCAGCCGGTCCAGATGCGGGGCCAGCAGACCCGCCCGTTCGGCCGAACCGCGCCGCAGCGTGGTCCGCCGCGCCGCCGTGAAGCGCCAGGCCCCGCCGCCGCCGGCCGGGGCTCCTGCCCCTCTCTCCGGGGACGCCGCAGCCCCCGGCACCGCGCCGATCATCACCGCACCTCCGAGGGCCAGTACGCCGCCGCCGAACGCGCGCCGGCTCGGACCCCTGCCCTTCGTCCCGTCGTCCGTCATGCCCACCCTCTCCCACGGACGGCCGCGACGAAACTCAGGCATGCCGCCCGCAAAGAATCTGACGATGCATCAGAAAAAGTCTTCCCTCCGCCGGACGGCTGCGGCATCCTGCCGCCCATGGAGACGGAGCTGAGTCGCACCCTGGGGATCGAGCACGCCATCTTCGGCTTCACGCCCTTCCCCGCGGTGGCCGCCGCACTCACCAGAGCCGGCGGGTTCGGCGTCCTGGGTGCGGTGCGCTACACCGCACCCGAGGACCTCGCCCGCGACCTCGACTGGATGCAGGAGCACACCGACGGCCTGCCCTACGGCCTGGACGTCGTGATGCCGGCGAAGAAGGTCGAGGGGGCCACCGAGGCCGAGGTCGAAGCCATGATCCCCGAGCAGCACCGGGCGTTCGTGCGGGCCACCCTCGCCAAGCACGGCGTCCCCGAACTCGCCGAGGGCGAGGCCTCCGGCTGGCGGATCACCGGCTGGATGGAGCAGGTCGCCCGCAACCAGCTGGACGTGGCCTTCGACTACCCCATCAAACTGCTCGCCAACGCCCTCGGCTCGCCGCCGCCCGACGTCGTCGCCCGCGCCCACGACCACGGCGTCCTCGTCGCCGCCCTCGCCGGCAGTGCCCGCCACGCCCGCCACCACGCCGAGGCCGGCATCGACGTCGTCGTCGCCCAGGGGTACGAGGCGGGCGGCCACACCGGCGAGATCGCGTCCATGGTCCTCACCCCCGAGGTCGTCGACGCCGTGTCCCCGCTGCCCGTGCTCGCCGCCGGCGGCATCGGCAGCGGCGAGCAGATCGCCGCCGGCCTCGCCCTCGGTGCGCAGGGCGTCTGGCTCGGCTCGATCTGGCTCACCACCACCGAGGCCGAACTGCACTCCCGCGCCCTCACCGACAAGCTCCTCGCCGCCGGATCCGGCGACACGGTCCGCTCCCGCGCCCTGACCGGCAAGCCCGCCCGTCAGCTCCGTACCGAATGGACCGACGCCTGGGACGACCCCGCGGGCCCCGGCACGCTCCCCATGCCGCTCCAGGGACTCCTGGTCGCCGAGGCCGTCTCCCGCATCCAGCGGTACGAGGTCGAACGGCTCCTCGGCACCCCCGTCGGCCAGATCGTCGGCCGGATGAACTCCGAGCGCAGCGTGCGGCAGGTCGTCGACGACCTCACCCGCGGGTTCGAGAAGGCCGTCGACCGCATCAACCGCATCGCCGGACGGAGCGCCCAGTGAGCAACGGTCCCACCGGATTCTGGTCCCAGGCCGCCGCCGACCCCGGCCGTACGGTCCTCGTCGCCCCCGACGGCGAGGAATGGAGCGCCGGGCGGCTGCACGCCGAGGCCAACCGCCTCGTCCACGGGCTGCGCGCCGCCGGCCTGGAGCGCGGCGACGCCTTCGCCGTCGTCCTGCCGAACGGCCCCGAGTTCTTCACGGCCCATCTGGCCGCCACCCAGGCCGGTTTCTACCTCGTCCCGGTCAACCACCACTTCGTCGGCCCCGAGATCGCCTGGATCGTCGCCGACTCCGGCGCCAAGGTGCTCCTCGCCCACGAGCGGTTCGCCGAAGCGGTCGCCCAGGCCGCCGACGAGGCCGGCCTCGCCCCCACGCAGCGGTACGCGGTGGGTACGGTCCCCGGCTTCCGCCCGTACGCCGAACTCCTCGACGGCCGCGACGAATCGCCCCCCGCCGACCGCACCCTCGGCTGGGTCATGAACTACACCTCCGGCACCACCGGGCGCCCCCGGGGCATCCGCCGCCCCCTCCCCGGGAAGCTCCCCGAGGAGACCCATCTCGGCGGATTCCTCGGCATCTTCGGCATCCGGCCGGCCGACGGCAACGTCCATCTCGTCTGCTCGCCGCTCTACCACACCGCCGTGCTCCAGTTCGCCGCGGCCGCCCTCCACATCGGCCACCCGCTCGTCCTCATGGACCGCTGGACGCCGGAGGAGATGCTCCGCCTGATCGACCGGTACGCGTGCACCCACACGCACATGGTCCCCACCCAGTTCCACCGCCTGCTCGCCCTCCCCGAGGACGTCCGGGAGCGGTACGACGTGTCCTCGATGCGCCACGCCATCCACGGAGCCGCGCCGTGCCCCGAGCACGTCAAGCGGGCGATGATTGACTGGTGGGGCCGGTGCGTCGAGGAGTACTACGCGGCCAGCGAGGGCGGCGGCGCGTTCGCCACCGCGGAGGAGTGGTTGAAGAGGCCCGGCACGGTCGGCAGAGCCTGGCCCATCAGCGAACTCGCCGTCTTCGATGACGACGGAAAACGGCTGCCACCCGGCGAACTCGGCACCGTCTACCTGAAGATGAACACCGGCGGCTTCCAGTACCACAAGGACGAGGCGAAGACCGCGAAGAACCGCATCGGCGACTTCTTCACCGTCGGCGACCTGGGTCTCCTCGACGAGGACGGCTACCTCTTCCTCCGCGACCGCAAGATCGACATGGTCATCTCCGGCGGCGTCAACATCTACCCGGCCGAGATCGAGGCCGCACTCCTCTCCCACCCCGCCGTCGCGGACGCCGCCGCCTTCGGCATCCCCCACGCCGACTGGGGCGAAGAGGTCAAGGCGGTCGTCGAGGCCGCCGAGGGCCACGAGCCCGGACCCGCCCTCGCCGCCGCCATCCTGGCCCACTGCGCCGACCGCCTCGCCGGCTTCAAGCGCCCCAAATCCGTCGACTTCGTCCCCGTCATGCCCCGCGACCCCAACGGCAAGCTCTACAAGCGCCGCCTCCGCGACCCCTACTGGGAGGGCCACCAACGCCCGATGTGACCGCACGGTCCCCGCACCCGGAGGATCTCGCCGGGTGCGGGCCCGCCGGGTTAGGGTGCGGCGGGTCATCGGCGTGAGGAGGCGTGTGGAGCAGCGGGTGCGGGCGAAGGGCGTCCGTGCCCGGCTCGGCGCCGGCAGGCCGCACACCGCGGCGACCCCGGACGACGACTTCCCCAGTCCCGGCTCGGTCCCATGGGGTCCGGTATCCCGGGGCCCGTCACTACTGCGTCGAGTTCACCCCCGGCCCGTGGTCGCGCCCGCAGACCCGGCGGCACGTGCCGGGCGCCCTGCACATCCAGTACTGCGACAACTGGCGCGACTAACGCGGCGGTTCCGGGGCCAGGGCCGGGATCAACTGGGACTCCTCGTAGGCGAAATGCGCTTCGAGGAGGGTCGTGAGGCGGTCGACCTCGGCCGCGAGGGTCGCCGGGGCGGCGCCGGAGGTGAGGAGGGTCCGCAGTTCGTCGACCGTGCGGGCGACGGCGACGTGCTCCCGGCGCATGCGGTCCAGGGGGTCGGCGAGGTGGGGGAACTGCTGCCCGAGGAGGTCGAAGACGGAGTCCTCGTTGTGGTGGTGGGTGTGGAGCGCGCCGCAGAGGGTGAGGCAGTGGCGGGCGAGCGCGCTGCCGAGTGCGGGGGCCGGGGAATCCAGTCCTGCGCGGAGGGCGGCGAGTTCGGCGCGGAGTTCGTCGTGGACCTTGACCAGATGGGCGGCGATGGCCCGGTGGCGGTCCGGGGCCGCGGGGTTCGTGCGGTGCAGGGCGACGACCGGGATGATCCGGTCCGTGCCGGCCTGGTAGGCGGCGAACCCGGGGTCCCGCGCGGACTGTTCCGCGAACAGGCGGTCCCGCTCCGCGCCCTGCGTCACCACCGCCGTCGCCGCGAAGCGCTCGACGCTTCCCTCCGGCGTGCCGAGCTCGACGGTCACGCGAGAGTCGGCGCGCAGGTTGTGGAACCAGGCGGGGTGGTGCGGCTCGCCGGCGTTCGACGCGTACACGAGCAGTCGGGCCCCGTCGCGTACGAACACGGCGGGGGTCGTGTGGGCCCGCCCGCTACGGGCGCCGGTGGTGGTGAGGAGGAGTAAGGACGCCCCTTCGAACATCCCGCCCACCCGGCCCCCGTTGGCGCGGAACTCCTCGATGACCTGCTGGTTGAACCCGGACATGGCTGTGCCCTTCGGTAGCATCGACCCTGACGGATGTGTTTGCTTTGAAAGCAAAGCTAAAAGGGAGGGTGCAGGGTGTCAATCGCGCGCGAGGGGTACGAGGGCGCCGCCGCGCCCGCGGCCGGTACCGGACCGGACGTCGACGACACCGTCCGTACGCTGCTGCTGCTCATGCCCCGCATGGTCGGGCGCGTCAAGCGCATCCGGATTCCCGACGAGCTCCAGTCCCTCACCCTCGCCCCCCGCCACCTCTCCCTCCTCGCCTACCTCCTCTTCGACGGGCCCCTCGCCGTCAGCGAACTCGCCGCCCGCCTGGAGGTCGCCCCCACCACCGTGAGTCTCATGGTCGGAGACCTCGCCAAGAAGGGCGTCCTCGAACGGAGCGATGACCCCGCCGACCGCCGCCGCAAGATCGTCTCCATCGCCGAGGCCCACCGCCCCGCCATCGACGGCTGGCTCGGCCGCAGCGCCGGCGCCTGGCGCGCCGCCCTCGCCCCCCTCGGCCCTTCCGAACGCAGGATGTTCGTGGAGACACTCGCCGCGTACGAGCGCGGCCTGGCCGACGACGGCGACGGCGTCTGAGACGAAGGGAAGGGTCGGGCCCGGCCAAGGCCCAGCCGAGGCCCCGGCCTTGGCCTGGCCCGTGCCGCGTCGGTCCCACCGGCCCCGGGCATCCGCGCCGGCCGGGGCCGCGATCAGCCCGAGTCCGCGCCCCTGCCTGCACCGACAGCCGTGTCCATCCGCCCCCGCGTTAATCCATACCCGCGCCCAGGCCCTCCCCCGTCTGCGCCCGCAAGGCGCGCGGCGAGAGGCCGAACTCGGCGCGGAACACGCGGCTGAAGTGGCTGGCCTCGCCCAGGCCGCTGCGGGCGGCGAGGGCGTAGGCGGGAAGGTGGGCGAGCGCTGGGTCGAGGAGGTCGCGGCGGATGCGCTCCAGTCGGCGGCGGCGTACGTGGTCGCCGACGGTGGTGCCCGACTCGCGGAACAGGGCGTGGAGATGGCGGACCGAGATGTGGTGCGCCGCGGCGATGACGCCGGGGGACAGGTCGTCCGCCAGGCGCTCGTCGACGTAGCCGAGGATCCGTTCGAGGACCCCGGCCCCGCCGGTGGAGGGCGCGGGGCCCGAGAGGGACGTCTCGCGTAGGAGGGTGCGCAGGATCGCGGACACGTGCTCGCCCATGTCGCGGCGTGCGAGGGGGCCGAATCCCTGGGCGCGCTCGGCCAGTTCCCCGAGGACCGCGGCCAGCACGCGCCCGCTCGGGGAGCGCGGCAGTGCGGAGTTGGCGGTGACGGCGCCGTCCGCGCTCGCCAGCTGTCCGGCCGTGCCGGAGTCCAGGGAGAGGACGAAGTAGCGGTGGGAGGAGCCGAGTTCCAGGCGGAAGGGGCGTGCGCCGGTGTAGAGGACGAAGTCGCCCGGCGTGAGCGCCGCGAGGCGGCCGTCCTGTTCCAGCTCGCCGCGCCCCGACACGAGTAGGCCGAGGAGATGGCCGGGTCGGGGGGCCGCGGGGGAGGGGCGGGGCATGACCCGGATCTCCTGCTCCCCGCTGATGTCGCAGCCGCTGAGCGCGCCGAAGCGGCTCGGCCGCATGTCGGCGGCGTAGCCCTCGTCGCCCGCGCGCGCACGGACGAGCACCGTGTCGGAGGCTCCCGACAGGTCCGCCGACGCGGTGTCGAGGTAGCCGAAGACCAGGTTGCCCTCGTCCCGTCGTTCCACCGGCATGTCGTTCTCCCCCCTGCCCGCACGGTCCGCGCCCCTCGCGCCGTGCGGTCCACGCGCTGCGAGCACAGGACTCTGCGCTGCCGGACCAGTGCCCGTCGCGGGATTGCCAGATGCTCGCAGAGTCCCCGCTGCACCCGGAAGCACAGAGGCGGTAACAGATGGATGTACTTCTGGCCATCGTTGGCCAGTTCGGCCTCTATGGCCTGCTGACGGTCGGCATCGCGGTGATCTTCGCGGCCACCCGGGTGGTGAACCTCGCCCAGGGGGACCTCGCCATGGCCGGCGCGTACGTCGCCGCGACCGCGACCACCGCGCCCTTCGGTGTCCGTACGCTGCTCGCCCTCGCGGCCGGCGTGCCGCTGCTCCTGGTCGTCGAGCGGCTGCTGCTGCGGCGCCCCGGCTCCGATGGTCTGGCCGCCATGCTGGTCACCTGGGGACTGGGCATGGCCCTGCGGCAGGGTGCGGAACTCCTCTTCACCGGCACCTCGCGTACCGTCGCCGTACCCGTGGACGGCACGCTGGACGTCCTCGGCACCCCGTACCCGGCCTACCGTCTCGTCTGCGCGCTGACCGCCGTCGCCGTCATCGGCGTGGTCCTGGTCGCCGCCCACCGCACCGACTGGGGCCTGCGGCTGCGCGCCGTGGCCGACAACCCGCCGATGGCGGCGCTGCTGGGCACCGACCCGCGCCGCATGCGCGCCACCGCCTTCACCGTCGGCGGCCTGCTCGCGGTCCTCGCCGGGGCCCTCTACAGCCCCGTCCTCGCCGTCAACCCCAGCATGGGCTTCGGCCTGCTCGTCCCCGTCTTCTTCGGCCTGCTGCTCAGCCGCCCCGGCGCGCTGGCCACCGCCGCCGGCGCGGCCCTGCTGATCTCCGCCCTGTCGGTCCTGCTGCGCACGTGGCTGTCCGACACCCTCGCCGAAGCCCTCTTCTACGCCGTCGTCGTCGCGATCGCCGCCCTGCGCTCGCGCCCCTGGATCGGAAGGTTCTCCGCATGGTTCCGTCGTACCCCCGCGCCCGCGAGCGCCGCGTGACGCCCGCACCCCGCACCACCGCGCTGGCGGTGGCGGGCACCCTCGCCCTCGCGCTCACCGGGTGTCAGGGCGCGGCCCTCTCCGACGACGACGCCCCGGCCACCGGCGGGCCCGTGCGGATCGGCGTGATCGTCCCGCTGACCGGACCGGTCTCCCAGGTGGGCACCGCCCTGCGCAACGGTCTCGAACTGGCCGTCAAGAAGGTCAACGCCGACGGCGGAGTACACGGCCGCCCCGTGGAGTACGTCGTGGTCGACGACGCCGGGGACCCGGCCAACTCCACCCAGCTCGCCCGCCGCCTGGTCCGCCAGGACAAGGTGACGATGCTGTTCGGCACCATCACGGGCGACACCGCCGAGGCGGTCGGCCGGGTGGCCGACGAGGCGCACGTGCCCTTCGGCACCGCCATCCTCGGAGACACCGAGCACTGCTTCGCCTACCAGTGGGGCTTCGGCGAGTCCACCCGGCAGATGCTGACCCCCACCGTCCCCGGACTCGTCGCGGAGTACGGCACCAAGGTCGCCCTCGTCGGCTCCGACTACAACTACCCGCACTACTACGCCAGTGTCGCCAAGGAACTGGTGAAGAAGGCGGGCGGCACCGTCGTCGCGGAGGAGTACAGCCCGCTCGGCCAGACCGACTGGCAGCCGGTCATCGGCCGGCTCAAGTCCGCCGCCCCCGACACGGTGCTCTCCATGGTCGTCGGCGCCGACGCGGTCACCTTCGGCAAGCAGGGGCAGCAGTTCGGCCTCCTCACGCCGGAGCTCGGCTTCGAGGGCGCCTCCCTGGACGCCGACTTCCAGCCCGCGCTCGCGGACCTCGTCGCCGGCCGCACCCACACGGTCCGCTGGAGCGACCGCCTGGACGACGCCGAGAGCCGCGGCTTCGCGCAGGACTACCGGACCGCCCACCAGTGGAAGGCCCCGATACCCGAGGTGGCCGGCAACGCCTACTTCGGCGTCAAGTTCTTCCTCGCCGCCGCGGAGAAGGCCGGCTCGAACGACCCCGTGGCCGTGAACAAGGCGATCAGCGGACTGTCCTTGGACAGCCCCCTGGGCAAGGGCACGCGCTTCGACGCCGGCAACCACGTCCTCCAGGCCGACATGAGCGAGGTCACCATCGGCCGCGACGGCGCCTACACGGTCACCAGGACCCACCCGATGGTCGTCGACACGACCCCGAAGAAGGGCTGCGCGTGACCGCGCCCGCGGCGTCGGGCTCGCCCACCGCCTCCACGCCTGCCTCCACGCCTGCCTCCACCTCCGCCGGATCCGCCGAGGCCAGCGCCTCCACCCCCGTCGTCCCGATCCAAGGAACCCGAGGAACCCGAGGCGCCCGCCGCGTCGCGCGCCTCGCGCTGCCCGCCCTCACCGGGGCTGCCCTGCTCGCCGCCCCCTTCGGCCTCGACGCCTTCGCCGTCGCCACCCTCACCCTCGGCCTGAGTTACGGCCTGTTCGCCTACGGCCTTGACCTGAGCTGGGGGAGGGCCGGACTGCTGAGCGTCGGCCACGCCGCGTTCTTCGGTCTCGGGGCGTACGCCGTCGCCCTCGGCCAGGAGCACGACCTTCCCTGGATCCTGGCGGTGGCGGCCGCCGTCGCCGCCGCCACGGCGCTCGCCGTGCCGGTCGTCCGCATCGGTCTGGCCGCCCCGGTGCCCGACGCGCCGCTGATCCTCCTGACCATCGGCGTCGGGCTCCTCCTCCAGCGCGCCGCCACCACCCTGGCCCCCGTCACCGGCGGGACCAACGGGCTCTCCGTGTCCGGGCCCGACGTGGTGACGTCGTACTACGTCACTCTCGGCGCCGTCGCGGCCGTGGTGGCGGTCTGCGGAGCGCTGCTCGTCCGCGGCCGGTTCGGCGCCCGTCTGCTGGCCGCCGCCAGGAACCCCGAGCGGGCCGCCCAGAGCGGGGTCGACGGAACCAGGGTGCGCACCACGGCCTTCGCGGCGAGTGCGGCCGTCGCCGCGCTGGCCGGGGCGCTGTACGCGCCGGTGGCGGGCCTGGTGTCGCCGCAGGTGTTCGGCCTCGGCCTGTCGACGTCCGTACTCGTCTGGCTGGCGCTCGGCGGGCGCGAGTCCACGGTGGGGCCGTTCGTGGGAGCCGTCGCCGTCACCGTCGGCCAGCAGTACCTGGGGTCCGCCTGGCAGGGCTGGTACCTCCTCGGGCTCGCCGCCCTCTTCCTGCTGGTCGTCCAGGTGGCACCGGCCGGCCTGACCGCCGCACCGCGCCGATGGCTGGCCGGGCCCGGGCCGGCCGTCCGCCTGCCGGCCACGAATCGCCGGGCCCTGGCCTTCCGCACCGCGGCCCGCCGCACCGAGGGCCGCGAGAGCCCGGAAGCGTCGAACAGGCCGAACACGCCCACCACGCCGAACACGCCCACCACGCCGAAGGCACCCACCACGCCGAAGGCACCCATTACACCGAACCTGCCGAACGCACCCACCACACCGAACCCCCCGCAGGACACCCCGGACACCCCGGTGCCGCCCGGTGACAGCGTGCCGCTCGCCGTCACCGGCGTCCGGAAGTCCTTCGGTCCCGTCGAGGTGCTCGCCGGAGTGGACCTGACGGTCGAGGCGGGCCGGTGCGTGTGCCTGATCGGACCGAACGGCGCGGGGAAGAGCACCTTCCTGAACGTCGTCGCGGGACAACTCGCTCCGGACGCCGGCACCCTGCGGCTGTTCGGGACGGACGCGGCCGGGCTTCCGGTGCACCGGCGGGTGGGGCTGGGCGTGGGGCGGATGTTCCAGATCCCCAGTGTGATCGCCGAACTCTCCCCGGCGGACAACCTCCGCCTCGCCGGGATCGAGGCACCGGAGCCGACCGGGCCGCCCGCCGGGTTCGGGGACCTCGCCGACGACGAACTCCGGCCGGCCGGCACCCTTCCGCTCGCCGACCGCCGGCGGCTGGAACTGGCGATGGTCCTGGCCGCCGCGCCCCGGCTGCTCCTCCTCGACGAACCCGCCGCCGGACTGGGACCCGACGACGCACGCCGCCTCACCCGCGAACTCCGCGAGGTGAACCGCCGTACCGGCTGCGCGCTGCTCGTGGTCGAGCACGACATGGACATCGTGCGGGAACTCGCCGACGAGGTCGTGGTCCTCGCCGACGGCCGGGTGCTGGCCCGGGGCCCGCTCGACGCGGTGGCCGCCGACCCGGCGGTCCGCGCCGCCTACCTGGGAGCGACCTGATGCTCGAACTGACCGACCTCGCCGGCGGATACGGGCAGGCGGCCGTGGTCAGGCCGACCGGCCTGACCGTGCACGGCGGTGAGATCACCGCGCTGATCGGCCGCAACGGCGCCGGGAAGACGACCCTGCTGCGGACCGTCTTCGGCCTCGCGGACCGGCACGGCGGCCGGGTGACCCTCGACGGACGCGACGTACCCCCGGGCCGCCCCGAACTGCTCGCCCGGGCCGGCGCCACGCTGATGCCCGAGGACCGGGGGGTGTTCCCCGCGCTCACCGTCGCCGAGAACCTGCGCCTCGCCCGCCGCCGTGACACCGCCCCGGCCGTCGACCCGTACACCGTCTTCCCGCTGCTCACCGACCGCGCCGGGCAGCAGGCCGGCACGCTCTCCGGCGGGCAGAAGCAGCAACTGGGCATCGCCCGGGCGATGCTGGCGGGCCGGACCCTGATCGCCGTCGACGAACTGACCCAGGGGCTCCAGCCCTCGGTGGTCGCCGACGTCCTGGAGGCCCTCGGCGTGATCGCCGCCGCCGGCACGGCCGTCCTCCTCGTCGACCAGCACGCCGGAACGCTCCTCGCGCACAGCCGGCACGTCGTGGTGATGGAGGCCGGGCGGGTCGTCCTCGACGCGCCGAACGGGCCCGGTCTGCGCGACCGCCTCGACGACATCCTCGCGGTCCGCTGACCGCCCCACCCCGCTTGGAGCCGCCTTCCATGGACCCGTTCGCCTCAGCCACCGACCTCGCGGCGGCCGTTCGCCGGCGCGACCTCAGCCCCGTCGAGATCGCCGAGACCTACCTCCGCAGGATCAAGGAGTACGACGGGGAGCTCGCCGCCTTCACCTGGCTCGACGAGGACGCCGTCCTCGCCGCCGCCCGCCGGGCCGAGCAGGCCGTCACCGACGGCCTTCCGCTCCCGCCGTTCCACGGAGTCCCCGTCCCCGTCAAGGAGTTGACGCAGGTCGAGGGGCAGCCCGCCACGTACGGCTCGTACGGGGTCGACGACCGGCCCCGTACGCTCACCGAGCCCGTCGTGCGCCGGTTCCTCGACGCCGGGTTCCTCCTCATGGGGCGGACCAACTCGCCCGAGATGGGCCTGCTGTCGACCACCGACAACAGCCGCTTCGGCAGCACCCGCAACCCCTGGGACCACGCGTACTCCGCCGGCGGTTCCAGCGGTGGTGCCGCCGCGGCCGTCGCCGCCGGCCTCGCACCCGTCGCCCACGCCAACGACGGAGGCGGCTCGATCCGGATGCCGTCCTCCGCCTGCGGCCTGCTGGGCCTCAAGCCCAGCCGGGGCCGGGTGCCGCAGCAGGTGCCGGGTTGGGAGCACGCCACCGTCGAGGGCGCCGTCACCCGCACCACCCGGGACGCCGCCGCGCTGCTCGACGCGCTGTCCGTGCCCGACCGGCTCGCCATGTACCAGGCACCCGCGCCCGACCGGCCCTACCTCGACGAGGTCGGCCGCGACGGCGGGCGCCTCCGGATCGGACTGCTCACCGAGGCGCCCACCGGGCTCCCCGTCGATCCGCAGTGCGTCGCCGCGGCCGAGCACACCGCCCGGCTGCTCGTCGCCCTCGGCCACCACGTCGCCCCCGCCGCCCCGCGCTTCTTCAGCGAGGAGGCGATCACCGGGTACGCGCAGACCGTCCTGGACGCCGCCCTGTGGGCCGCCCCGTACCAGTGGCCGGAACGCGCCGAGCCGCACCTGCGGTTCCGGATGGACCGGGCCGCGCGCCGGCACTCGGGCGAGTACACCCGGGCCGCGCACCTGCTGGCCGAGGAGGCCAGGGCGGTCCGCGCCCAGTGGGGGCAGGAGTTCGACCTGCTCCTCACCCCCACCATGGCCTGCCTGCCGCCGCCGGTGGACGCGCTCCTCGACGAGGCCAACGCGGACCCCGGCGGCCCGCGCACCACCGAGACGCGGATGATCTCCTTCACCTCGATCTGCAACATCACCGGGCAGCCCGCCGTCAGCCTGCCGACCTTCACCTCGGCTGAGGGCCTCCCCGTCGGCAGCCAGCTCATCGCCGGCCCATGGGACGAGGCCGCCCTCATCCGGGTGGCCGCCGAGCTGGAGCTCCTCGACGGCTGGCCGCACCGCCGCCCCGCGCGCCACCCCGGCTGATCCCCGAGCCCGCGCGGGCCCCTCCCGTCGGCGGTGGCGCCGCGCCACCGCCGCTCCCGGTTCCCCTCCCCAGGGAACCGGCCCCCCTTGGAAGGAGCCGTACATGGCACGTACCGCACCGGCCCGCATGCTGCGCCGGATCGTCGCCGAACACTCCACCGACATCGCCGCCACCGCCGACCGGGCCGCCGGAGGGCCCTCCCGCCGCACCGTCCTGGGCGGCCTCGCCGCGGGCGTGGGCGTGGCCGCCACCGCGGCCGTGGGCGCGGCGGGCACCGCCCGCGCCGACACGGCACCCCAGCCGGTCATCGCGATCGTCGGCGCCGGCATCGCCGGTCTGAACACGGCCCTGCGGCTGGCCGACCACGGTGTGGCCTCCGCCGTCTACGAGGCCGACACCCGCGTCGGCGGCCGGATGTACTCCCAACCGGCCGGTGCCTACTGGGGCGACGGTCAGAGCTCCGAGTGGGGCGGCGAGATGATCGACACCGGTCACGCCCGCATGCAGGCCCTCGCCGCCCGTTTCGGGCTGCCCCTCGACGACCTGCGTGCCGCCGAGCCCGCCGGTACCACCGAGGTCTACCGCTTCGGCGGCGCGTACTACACCTACGCCCAGGCGAGCGCCGACTTCAAGAAGCTGAAGCCGGTGCTCCAGCAGGACCTCGCCACCTTCGACTGGCCCGTCGCCTGGAACGCCGCCAACAGCCCCGGCGCCGTGGCCCTGTCGAACATGTCGATCCACGACTGGATCGCCACCCGTGTCCCGGGCGGCCACGGCTCGCCGTTCGGGCAGCTCCTCGACGTCGCCTACACCACCGAGTTCGGCATGGACACCCACGCCTCGTCGGCGCTCGGCATCATCGGCGTGCTCGCCTACCAGGCGACCCCGAACAGCTTCGCGCTGTTCGGGGAGAGCGACACCCGCTACCGCGTCCGCGGCGGCAACCAGCGCCTCCCGCAGGCCATCGCCGCGGCCCTGCCGCCGGGGACGGTACGCCACGGGTGGCGGCTCCAGTCGGTGGCGGCGGCGGCGGGCGGCCGGCAGCTGCTCACGTTCACCGCCGCCGGCTGTACGCGGACGGTGCTCGCCGACCACACCGTGCTGGCCCTTCCGGCCGGCGTGCTCCAGCGGCTGAACCTGTCGGCCGCCGGATTCGACAGCCTCAAGCTGGCCGGTCTCGCCGCGATGCGGATGGGGCAGAACTGCAAGCTCTCCCTGCAGTTCGACACCCGCCACTGGAACGCCTCAGGACCGTGGGGGACCGCCACCGGCAGCACGATGAGCGACACCGGATACCAGACGTCCTGGGACTCCAGCAGGGCCCAGCCCGGCGGCAAGGGCATCCTCACGGTCTACGCGGGCGGATCCCACGCGGCGGACTTCACCCCGTCCGCCCCCTTCCGTACGGCGGCCGACCCCCAGATCGCCGGATACGCCCTCGCGGCGCTCGCCCAGCTCGAACCGGTCTTCCCGGGCCTGACCGCCCACTGGACCGGCAAGGCCACGCTCGCCGCCTGGCCGCTCAACCCGAACGCGTACGGTTCGTACGCCGGCATGCCCACCGGGTACGCCCACCAGTACGGCGGCTACGAGGGGGTCCGCCAGGGCAACACCCACTTCGCGGGCGAGCACACCTCCGAGATGGCCCAGGGCTACATGGAGGGCGGCGCCGAATCCGGTCAGCGCGCGGCCGACGAGATCCTCACCGACCTCGGCGTGCTGTAGCCCCCACCTCGACAGCTCCCGACCTGACAGACCGCACCCGGACGGCTCGCACCCCGCCCCGTACGGGTGAGCCGGCCCGGCGGAGGACTCCGCCGGGCCGGCCCCGGCCCCGACCGCCCGGGCGGCCGACCGCCCGACCGGCCGGGTGCCGGCCTGGGGCAGAATGCCCACCGGAACGACCGGCGGCGGAGGAGTACGGAGATGGCGGAGCGGCACGTCGACGTGCTGATCGTCGGCGCGGGGCTGTCCGGCATCAGCGTCGGCTGCCACCTGCTCGCCGGGAACCCGGGCGTCACGTTCGCGATCCTGGAGCGGCGCGCCGGGGTGGGCGGCACCTGGGACCTGTTCCGCTATCCCGGCGTGCGCTCGGACTCGGACATGTACACCTTCGGCTACCGCTTCCGTCCCTGGCGCGACACCAAGGTCCTCGCCCGGGGTGAGGACATCCGCCGCTACCTCCGGACGACCGCCGACGCGTACGGCGTGTCCGACCGCGTCCGCTTCGGCCGGAGGGCCGTCCGGGCGGACTGGTCGAGCGAGCGGGGGCGCTGGACCGTCGAGGCGGTGGACGAGGCCACCGGCGAGACCGAGGTCCACACCGCCCGCTTCCTCGTCGGCGCCACCGGCTACTACGACTACGACGCGGGGCACCGCCCGGAGTTCCCGGGGGAGGAGCGCTTCGGCGGGACGTTCGTACACCCGCAGCACTGGCCCGAGGACCTCGACCACACGGGCAAGCGGGTCGTCGTCGTCGGCAGCGGTGCCACGGCCGTCACCCTGGTCCCCGCGATGGCCGCGGGGGCCGCGCACGTCACGATGCTCCAGCGCTCGCCCACCTACCTGCTGACGCTCCCGGCGGACGACGCCTTCTCGCGGTTCCTGCGCGGGCTGAGGGTCCCTGCCGGGCTGGTCCACCGCTTCGGGCGCGCCCGCAACATCGCCTTGCAGCGCGCCATGTACGTGCTGTGCCGGAAGGCTCCCCGCCTCATGCGGCGGGTGCTGCTGCGCGCGGTACGGGCGCAGCTCGGCGACCGCGTCGACATGCGCCACTTCACCCCGGCGTACAAGCCGTGGGACCAGCGGCTGTGCGCGGTGCCCGGCGGCGACTTCTTCGCCGCGCTCAGGAGCGGCCGCGCGTCCGTGGTCACCGACCACGTCGAGACGTTCACCGAGACGGGTGTGCGGGTCCGGTCGGGGGAGGAGATCCCGGCCGACATCGTGGTGACGGCCACCGGTCTGCGGATGCGGCTGGCCGGGGGCATGGAGCTGGCCGTCGACGGGAGGCCCGTCGTGCTGCGCGACCGGCTGCTCTACAAGGGCGTGATGGTCGACGGCGTGCCCAATCTGGCGATGGTCATCGGCTACACCAACGCGTCCTGGACGCTGAAGGCCGACCTGGCCGCCGGTTACGTCAGCCGGCTGGTCGCGCACCTGGACCGGCGCGGTCTCACGAGCGTCACGCCCGTCGCCGCCGAGGCCGACCGTTCCGCGGTGTCCCTCATGGGCGAGGCGCTGTCCTCCGGTTACATCGCGCGCGGCGACGCGGTCATGCCGCGTCAGGGCACCCGGGACCCGTGGCGGATCCGGAACGACTACTACCACGACCGCCGGGTCCTGCGGCGGGCACCGATCGAGGACCCCGTACTCCGGTTCCGGTGACCGTTTGGTCCCGATGAGGGGGTAAGTGCGCGGCCGGCCGGTGAAGTGATGCCGCCCGAGGGGTTGTCAGTGCAATTTCACATTACTATGTTACACCGCACACGGCTCGATGAACGTCTGTCATACGCCGTGCGAACCGGGCCAGTTCGCGTACCTCATCCCCGCCAACCCCCCTCAACAGCAGGAGTTCTGTTGTCCCTCCACAGACGTGTGCGCTCGTCCCTGCTCGCCTCCGCCATCGCGGTGACCCTCCTGGCCTCCGCCGGCCAGTCCGCCGTCTCGGCGGCGGACACCGAGGACCGGTCCGCCCCGACGACCCCCGTCGCCGGCCCCGCGGCACCGCAGACCGCCGCCGTGACCAACCCCTTCGACGAGGTCGAGCACCGCGCCACCGCCACCGCCAAGACCTTCGGACCCGCCCCCGCCCCGGGCGGCCTCGCCGTCGGCCGCGTCTCCGGCAAGGCCAAGGCCGTCGACAAGGCCAAGGCCTCGTCCGGCACCGCCGTCCGGAGCCTCGCCGCGGCCGCCGACACCACCGCGGCCGGCGTGCCCTGCACCCTCGACGGCATCACCGGCCTCACCGCCGACCAGTTCGCCGCCTTCCTCGCCGACCCGGCGGTCACCACCGACTGCGTCAACACCCTGATCTGGACCTGGGACGCCCGGCTCGTCCCCGTCATGTCCGACGCCCACGTCCAGGCCGTCGCCCGCCGCATATCGAGCCTGGCCCCGTCCCACGACGGCAACAACTCCTCCCACCTGGAGGGGATGTTCACCTACCTGCACGCCGTCGCCTACCACGACTACTCCCGCGGCGAGATCGACACCACCGACGCGCCCACCGTGGACGCGATACGGCAGGCGGTCGCCGACTTCGGCGCCGCCCCGCGCACCTTCGACGTGACGAAGAGCAACGCGAACACCCTGCGCGAGGCGCTGTACGCCGCCAGCGCGCCCGGCCTGCGCCAGCACCAGCTCGGCCTGATCAAGCGGGTCCTCGCCACCATGGACCCGGCGCACACCGCCACCCACCTCGACCCCGCCTGGGCCGGTGCCGCGCTCGCCGCGCTCTCCGTCAACTACCTCGGCGTCTACTCCGGCAACCAGGACACCGCCTTCCAGGCGGCCGCCGCCGCCGACCCGGCGTACCGCGCGCTCTTCAAGGCCTTCGCCGGCTACGGGCACCTGAAGGGGACCGCCAACGACTGGGTCGCCCGCGACGCCCTCGGCGAGTACGGCCGCTTCGGCGAGATCGCGGCCCTCAAGACGCAGATCGTCGCCGACCTCGGCCCCCTGCTCGACCAGACCGTGACCACCTTCGGCCGCGGCAGCCAGCAGTGGGCGAAGGTCGTCTCGTGGCTCAACTACTACGGCGCCTGCAAGCCGTACGGCGTGTGCAAGGAGGACATCGAGAAGCAGCTCTTCCCGTACACGTACACCTACGACAAGGGCGCCATCAAGGTCCGCACGGCGCTCGACCGGGCCACCGTCGACCAGCTCTACTACGCGAGCAAGCAGGTCAAGGCGCAGTACCACCGCGTCATCGGCACCGACCAGCCGCTCGCCGGCGACCCCAACACCACCCTGAACATCGTCCTGTACGCCTCCCGCGCCGACTACGAGAACTACCACCCGATCCTCACCGGGTACGGCACCAACAACGGCGGCATCTACATCGAGAACGGCGCCACCTTCTACACCTACCAGCGCCGCGTCCCCCAGGACTCCAGCCTCACCCTGGAAGAGCTCTTCCGACACGAGTACGTCCACTACCTCAACGGCCGCTTCGCCGTCCCCGGCTTCTTCGGACAGGGCCCCTGGTACCAGGGCGACCGCACCACCGCCATGGACGAGGGCACCGCCGAGTTCTTCGACGGCGCCACCCGCGACAACGGCATCGCCGTCCGCAAGTCGCTCGTCCGCGGCGTCATCAACGACACCGCCGGCGGCGGCCCGCGGATGAGCGTGCGCCAGCTCCTCCACGCCACCTACGACGGCGACGGCTTCCGCTTCTACAACTACGCGGGCACCTTCTTCGAGTTCCTGTGGACCGAACGCCCCTCGCTGCTCCGCGAGATGTACACGAACCTGCGGAACAACGACGTCAGCGGCTACGACGCGTGGCGCGAGCGGCAGAGCGCCGACGCCGGCCTCCAGCAGGCCTACGACCGGTTCCTCGACGCGCAGATCGCCAAGGTCGACACCCTGTACGTGCCGAACACCACCTACACGGCCAACGGGTACCTGCGCGACACGGACGTCTCCGCCGTCCGGACCGCCTTCGCCAACGCCACCCAGAACACCCCCGACTGCTTCGAGGCGGGCGAGTACGGCAAGCGCCGCTTCGTCTGCACCGGACGCATCACCGCCAACCTGTCGGACGCCGGCAGCGCCGACAAGGTCTTCAAGGACATGTCCGAGACCGTCGACTACTTCATCCTCGACCGCGCGGGCGCCGCTTCCAACAACCTCGCCGACATGAACTGCTCCTTCGGACCCGTCGACATCTGGTCCAGCCGGGTCGCGGGCACGTCGAGCTTCGCCTGCGAGGGCCCCCTGCGCAGCTGACCGGCCCACCGTCCGGGCCGGCCACTCCACGGGGGGAGTGGCCGGCCCGGCACCCGTTTCCCCCGCACATCCCTTCCCGGAGGCAGTACGTGAGCACCACCCCGCGATCGGTCCGCACCACCGACTACCACACCGCAGGCGAACCCTTCAGGATCGTCGACGAGGACCTCCCCCCGATCCCCGGCGACACCGTCGCCGAGCGCCGCGCCCTCGCGCTGCGACTCGGACCGCTCGACGAGCTGCGCCGGCTCCTCGTCCAGGAGCCGCGCGGCCACTCCGGCATGTACGGCGGCTTCATCGTTCCGCCCGACGACGACGGCGCCCACTTCGGCGTGCTGTTCTGGCACAAGGACGGCTACTCCACCGCCTGCGGCCACGGCACCATGGCGCTCGGCGCCTGGGCCGTCGACACCGGACGCGTCCCCGCGCCGGACGACGGCGACGTCCCCGTCCGCATCGACGTCCCCTCCGGCCGCGTCACCGCGACCGTCCACCGCGCCGGCGGCCGCACCACCGGCGTCACCTTCCGCAACGTCCCGACGCGCGTCCTCGCGCGCAAGGTGGCGGTGACCACCACGTTCGGCACGGTCGAGGTCGACCTCGCCGACTCAGGCGCCTGCTACGTCTCCGTCCCCGCGCGCGCCCTCGGCCTCGACACCACCAAGGCCGCCCTGCCCGAACTCGTCCGGGCCGGACGGGAGATCCGCGCCGCTCTCCCGGAGCACGACGTGTACGGCGTCATCCTCCACGACGACCTCCCCGACACCCCCGAGGGACCGCGCCAGCGCAACGTCACCGTCTTCGCCGACGGCCAGATCGACCGCTCGCCCTGCGGATCCGGCACCTCCGCCCGGCTCGCCCTGCTCGGCGAGGACGGCCGCCTCGACGGCGGAGCCACCCTCACCCACGAGTCCGTGGCCGACACCGTCTTCACCGGCCGACTGCTGCCCGGCGGCGTCACCGAGGTCACCGGAGCCACCCACCTCACCGGCCGCCACACCTTCGTCCTCGACGCCCACGACGACCTGGGGACGGGATTCCTCCTGTGACCGAGCCGCTCCACATCGACGCCGCCGCCATGACCCGCGCCCTCACCCCGGCGGCGGCGGCCCGCGTCCTCGCCGACGTCCTGCTCGCCGGCTTCGACCCCGAGACCGCCCCGCCCAGGACCTCCGTGCACGTACCGGCCGGCGAACTCCTCCTCATGCCGGCGGCGTTCGGCCCGCTCGCCGGAGTGAAGATCGCCGGTGTGGCCCCCGGCAACCCGGCCCTCGGCCTGCCCCGCATCACCGGCTCCTACCTGCTGCTCGACGGCGCGAACCTCCAGCCCCTCGCCCTCCTCGACGGAGCGGCCCTCACCGAACTGCGCACCCCGGCCGTCTCCGCCCTCGCCGTCCACCACCTGGCGCCGGAGGACCGCCCCCTGCGCCTGGTGCTCTTCGGCACCGGGCCCCAGGCCTACGGCCACTTGGAGGCCGTCCTCGCCGTCCGCCGGATCGCCGAGGCGATCGTCGTCGGGCGCGACCCCGTCGCCGCGCGTGCCCTCGCCGGGTACGCGCGGACGCTCGGCGCCCCCGCCCGTACCGGCACGCCCGAGGACGTGGCCGAGGCGGACCTCGTCGTCTGCTGCACCACGGCCCGCGAACCCCTCTTCGACGGCACCCGGGTGGCCCCCGGCGCCACCGTCGTCGCGGTCGGCTCGCACGAGCCGGACGCCCGGGAGACCGACACCGCCCTCGTCACCCGCGCCGACGTGTACGTGGAGGCGCGCGCCGCCGCGCTCCGTGAGGCCGGGGACCTGCTCGTCCCGGTGGCCGAGGGGGCGATCGGCCCGGACCACATCAGGGGCACCCTCGCCGACCTGGTGCGCGGTCGCCGCGCCCCGATGACGGAACGCCCGGTGTTCTTCAAGAGCGTCGGCATGGCCTGGGAGGACCTCGCCGTCGCCGGCGCCCTCCATCAGGCGCTCCGCGCGGCCTCCTGACCGGACCGCACACCTCACGCCTCACGCCGCACGCCTCGCGCCTCCACGCCTCACATCTCACGTCTCATCCCTCACCCCTCATCGCGAACGCCCCGGCCCCGCACGCGCGGGACCGGGGCGTTTCGGCGGGGCCTCAGCCCGCCTCGGGGAAGTGGCAGGCGACCTGACGGGCCTCGCCCGGGGCGGCGATCCGCAGCAGCGGTGCCTCCGTACGACAGATCTCCCGGGCCTTGGGGCAGCGCGGGTGGAAGGTGCAGCCCGGCGGGGGAGCGGCCGGGCTCGGCGGATCACCGAGCAGGGTGATCCGCTCCCGGGCCCGCTCGGCCGCCGGATCGGGCAGCGGCACGGCGGACAGCAGCGCCCGCGTGTACGGGTGGGCGGGAGCCGCGTACACCCGCTCCTTCACGCCGATCTCCACGATCCGGCCGAGGTACATCACGGCGACCCGGTCGCAGACCCGCTTCACGACCGAGAGGTCGTGGGCGATGAACAGGTACGCGAGGCCGAGCTCGCGCTGGAGCCGCTCCATCAGGTTGACGATCTGCGCCTGCACGGAGACGTCCAGGGCCGACACGGGCTCGTCGGCGACGACCAGCCGGGGGCCGGTGGCGAGCGCGCGGGCGATGCCGATGCGCTGGGCCTGGCCGCCCGAGAACTCGTGCGGGAAGCGGTCGGCGTGCTCCGGGATCAACCCCACGAGCTCCATCAGCTCCCGCGCCCGCTTGCGGGCGTCCGCCGCCGAACCGCCCTGCACCAGCAGCGGATCGGCGATGATGCGGGCCACCGACTGCCGCGGGTTGAGCGAGGAGTGCGGATCCTGGAAGACCATCTGCATCTCGCGCCGCAGGGGCTTCAGGGCCCGCTGCGAGAGATGGGTGACGTCCTGGCCCGCGTAGGTGACGGAACCCGAGGTCGGCTCCAGGAGCCGCACGATCATGCGGCCGGTGGTCGACTTGCCGCAGCCGGACTCGCCGACCAGGCCCAGGGTCTCGCCCTCGGCCAGGTCGAAGCCGACGCCGTCGACGGCCCGGACCGGTGCGGAACGGCGGCGCCCCGGAAAGGACATGGCCAGATCGCGCACCCGCAGCAGCGGCGGCGCGGCGGTGCCGTCGGGCGCGGGCGCCGGATGCGGCAGTGCCGCGTGGGCGGTGGTCATGAGTCGACCCCTTCGTACGGGGAGGGCGCGGCTGCCCGCGCCGGGAACGACGGGAAGTGGCAGGCGGCGGCGTGTCCTTCGGGCCCGCCGAGCCGGGGGCGCTCGCTCGCGCAGCGCTCCCGCTCCTCCTCGGTGCCGGCGGCAGCCCGCGCGCAGCGCGCGGCGAAGGCGCAGCCGGGCGCCGGGTCGAGGAGCGACGGCGGGCTGCCGGGGATCGCCCGCAGCGGTACGTCGTCGGGGTCGTCGAGCCGGGGCAGCGAGTCGAGCAGGCCGCGCGTGTACGGGTGCGCGGGCTCGGCGAACAGCGTGTCCACCGGGGCCTGTTCCGCAGCCCGGCCGCCGTACATCACGAGCACCTCGTGGGCGACCCGGGCCACCACGCCCAGGTCGTGGGTGATCATCACGACGGAGAGCCGCCGTTCCCGCTGGAGCCGGGCCAGCAGGTCGAGGATCTGGGCCTGCACGGTGACGTCGAGCGCGGTGGTCGGCTCGTCGGCGATGAGCAGGTCCGGTTCGCAGACCAGCGCCATCGCGATCATCACCCGCTGGCGCATGCCACCGGAGAACTGGTGCGGATACTCCCCCGCCCGGCGCTTCGGCTCGGGGATGCCGACCTCGGCGAGCGCCTCGACGGCGCGGGCGCGGGCGGTGGCCCGCCGCGAGCCGAAGTGCACCCGGTGGTGCTCGGCGACCTGCTCGCCGACCGTGTAGTACGGGTGGAGGCTGGACAGCGGGTCCTGGAAGATCATCGCCATCCGCCGGCCGCGCAGCCGGTTGAACTCGCGGTCCGGCAGACCCACGAGTTCGCGGCCGTCGAGCGCGACGGAGCCGGACACCTCGGCGCCGGTGTGCAGGCCCATGACGGCCAGCGAGGTCACGGACTTGCCGGAGCCGGACTCGCCGACGATGCCGAGGGTGCGCCCGTGCGGCACGTCGAAGGAGAGGGAGTCCACGGCCCGGACGGGACCGCGCGGGGTCGCGAAGGTGACCGTGAGGTCGCGGACCCGCAGGAGGGGTTCGGGTGCGGTCATCAGTACCTCACTCGTGGGTCGACGACGGCGTACAGCAGGTCGACGGCCAGGTTGGCGACGACGATGAAGGTGGCGGCGAGCAGCGTCACCCCGAGGATGACGGGCTGGTCGCCGGTGCTGAGGGCGCCGTAGAAGAGGCGCCCGATGCCGGGGAGCCCGAAGAGGGACTCGGTGATGACGGCTCCCGCGAGGAGCCCGCCGAGATCCATGCCGAAGAGGGTGAGGACCGGGGTCATGCCGGCCCGCAGCCCGTGCTTGACGACGACGGTGCGGCGCGGCAGGCCCTTGGCGCGGGCGGTCCTGATGTACGGCTCGGCCATGGACTCGATCATCGAACCGCGGCTCTGCCGTGCGTACATGGCCGCGTAGAGCACGGCCAGTGCCAGCCAGGGCAGCAGCAGGTTGGCGGCCCAGGACAGCGGGTCGGTGGTGAAGGCGACGTACTGCGGGTAGGGCAGCAGTCCGGTGAGCCGGATGAATCCGTAGATGAGCAGCACCGAGGTGAAGTACACGGGCAGGGAGGCGGCGGCGACCGCGCCGACCATCAGTGCCCGGTCGGTGAGGGTGTCCTTGCGCAGCGCCGCCGTGACGCCGGCGGAGAGGCCGAGGACCAGCCACAGTGCGGCGGCGCCGACGGCGAGCGAGGCGGAGACCGGCAGCCGGTCGACGAGGAGGTCCCAGACGCCCTCGCTGTTCTCGTAGGAGTAGCCGAGGCAGGGGAAGTCGCAGCGCAGGGCGTACTGGCCGCTGCCCATGGTGCGGCCGGTGAAGATGCCGGTGACGAAGTCGCCGAACTGGCGCCACAGGGGGGCGTCGAGGCCCATGTGGGCGCGGATCGCCTCCAGGCGTTCGTCGCTGCACGCCTTGCCGCAGGCCGCGGCGGCCGGGTCGGAGGGCAGCACGTAGAAGATGACGAAGGTGACGGCGGCGATGGCGAGGAGGACGCCGATCACCCCGAGCAGCCGGCGGCCGAGGTAGAGGATCACGAACGGCCCCCTCGCGGGTCGAGGACGTCGCGCAGGGCGTCGCCGAGGAGGGTGAACGCGAGCACGGTGAGGAAGAGGCAGACACTGGGGACGAGGAAGTACATCGGGTCCGTGTCGTAGTAGGCGACGCTCTCCGCGATCATCTGGCCCCAGGACGGGGTCGGCGGGCGGACCCCGACGCCGAGGTAGCTGAGGGCGGCCTCGGTGGCGATCATGCCGGGGATCATCAGCGTGGTGTACGCGATGACGGGTCCGGCCACGCCCGGGAGGATGTCGCGGGCGAGGATCCGCCAGGGTCCGGAGCCGCCGACGCGGGCGGCGTCGACGTACTCGCGGTGCTTGAGCGAGAGGGTCTGGCCCCGCACGACCCGGGCGACGCCGGGCCAGCCGAAGAGGCCGATGACCAGGATCATCAGGAGCGTCCGGTTGACGTCCCGGGCCACCGACATCATCGCGATCATGAAGATGAGGGACGGGAAGGACATCGTGAGGTCCATCAGCCGGGACAGCACCGTGTCGGTGCGGCCCCCGAAGTAGCCGGCGGCGACCCCGGCGGCGACGCCCGCGACCACGACGATCGCGGTGGCGGCGAAGGCGATCAGGAGCGACACCCGGGCGCCGTGCACGACGCGGGCGAACAGGTCGCGTCCGGTGATGGGTTCGACCCCGAGCCAGTGCTCGGCGGAGACCCCGCCGAGCGGCCCGATGGGCAGTCCGCCGAGGTAGGGGTCGACGGCCGCCTTGTCGAACTCCTCGGGGCCCCAGCCGCCGAGCGCGCTGATCAGCGGCGCGGCGACGGTCATCAGGGCGAAGAACGCGACGACGGCTAGGGAGACCTTCAGCGAGGTGCGGCGGCGCAGTTCCGCGCGGACCGCCCGCCAGGCCCCGCTGCCCCCGGACACCGGAGGGGAGGAGGTGGTGGTGAGTGTCATGGGAGGGGCGTCCTTCAGTTCGCGCTCTTCGACGGGTCCTTGAGTCCGACGGTCGCGTAGTCGAGCTGGCCGCTCCAGGAGGTGTGCCCGAAGGCTCCGGCGACGTTGGTGCCGATGAGGAGCGTGCGGCGCTTCGAGGCGCCGGGGGCGACCGGGGCCTTGGCGAGGATCTGCCCGTCGAGGTCCTGCCACGCCTTGTTGGCCTGGGCGCCGTCGGACAGGGCGGCGATCTCGTCCATCCGCTTCATGGTGGCGTCGTCCTTGAAGAGGGAGTGGTTGCCCGAGTTGCCCTTCACCTTGATGAACCGTCCGTCGAAGACGAAGGGGAGGAAGGTGGAACCGGAGGGGTAGTCGGGGCACCAGCCGGTGTAGACGAGGTCCGTACGGCTCTTGGTGTCGCCGATGGTGTCGTAGAAGGCCGACGGGTCGACGGTCTCGATCGTCACCTTGATGCCGGCCCGGCCCAGGGACTCCTGGATGGCCTCGCCGATGCGCTTGTCGTTCATGGAGACGGTGAGGCGGGTGGAGAAGCCGCCGGCCTTCCCGGCCTCCTTGAGGAGCTGCTTGGCCTTCTCGGCGTCGCCGGAGAGCGGGATCTTCAGCGTGTCGGGCTGCTTGCCTCGGGCGAAGAGGGCGCCGGGCATGGCGGCGGTGGAGGCGTCGACGACGGCCGGCCCGCCGGCCGCGGTGACGATCGCCTCCCGGTCGAGGGCGTACTGCACGGCCTGGCGGACCTTCAGGTCGTCGAAGGGGGCGCGGCCGGTGTGCATCTGGACCATCTCGGTGCAGCTGCTGGACTCGGCGAGCAGCCGGGCCTTCACATCGGCCTTGGTGAGCACCTTGGAGATGGACTCGGGGCGGAGCTGGGCCCAGGAGACGGCGGAGGCGTCGGTGCCGGAGGAGGCGATGAGCCGGTCGTCGATCTGGTTGCCCTTGAGGCCCATGGTGACGACGATCCGGTCGGGGTACGCCTTGCGGACGGAGTCGGTCTTCGGGTCCCAGTGGGTGTTGCGGACCAGGACGAGCTGCTTGTCGCGGGCGTAGCTATCGACCTTGTACGGGCCCGAGGAGAACGGGCGGCTGTCGTACTGGGGGCCCTTGTCCTGGGCAGGCGGCACGGGGGCGAAGGTCGGGAGGGTGGCGGCGAAGGGGAACTCGGCGAAGGGCGTGTGGAGTTCGAAGACGATCGTGCGGTCGTCCGGGGTCTTCACCGAGTCGAGGTGCCTGCCTTCGGCCGGGCCCCGGTACTCCTTGCCGCCGACGAGGTAGCGGGCCGCGTAGTCGGGGCCGCCGGGCAGGTCGGGGGAGAAGGACCGCTCGACGTTGTGCTTGACGTCCCGGGAGGTGATCGGGGTGCCGTCCTCGTACTTCAGGCCGGGCTTGAGGCGGAAGGTCCAGGTCTTGGCGCCGTTGGAGGGGGTGCCGAGGTCCTCGGCGAGGTCGGGGACCAGCTCGCTGCCCTTGGCGCCGGGCTTCGCCGAGTAGGTGACGAGCGTGCGGTAGAGGAGCCGGGTGCCGAAGTCCATGTCGGGCATGACCCAGTTGCGGGCCGGGTCGAGGTGGCTGAAGTCCTGGTTGGACAGGACGGTGAGGGTGCCGCCCTTCTGCGGGGTGCCGCCGAGGACCGAGCCGTTGGTGGAGGTGGCGGGGTTCCTGCGGTCCCGGGAGCCGTCGGACTTCTCGCCGTCGGCACAGCCGGTCGCGCCGAGGGCCAGGGTCGTCACCAGGGCGGTGGCCAAGGTGCACGTGCGCTTGTTCATGGGTGGTCACTCCGGGAGCAGCGGGTCGGGCAGCCGGCGACGGCTGGAATGTGACCGGTAACATAGTAATGTGAAATTGCACTGACAAGGTGTCGGGCGCTCCGTTACCCATCCGTGTCCGGCGGATGCTCGAGGGTCCTCGGAAACGGCTGCGATGCTCCGCCGTGAGGGCTTGGCAACTCTAGTGCCATGTGAAATATTACTGCCGTGCCCACGAGAAAACCCTCGGATGTCATCGTCGTCGGCGCCGGCGTCGTCGGCGCGGCCTGCGCCTACTACGCCGCCCTCGCCGGCCTCTCCGTCACCGTCGTCGACCGCGGTCCCGTCGCCGGCGGGACGACCGGAGCGGGCGAGGGAAACCTCCTGGTCTCCGACAAGGAACCAGGACCGGAACTCGAACTCGCCCTGCTCGCCACCACGTTGTGGCGGGAACTGGCCGACCTGCTCCCGCCGCGGGTCGAGTACGAGGCCAAGGGCGGCCTCGTCGTCGCCTCGGGCGAGTCCGGGATGCGGGCCCTGCGGGACTTCGCGGCCCGTCAGGAGAAGGCGGGCGTCACCGCCCAGGAGGTCCACGGGGACCGGCTCCACGACCTGGAGCCCCACCTCGCTCCTGGACTGGCGGGAGGCTTCCTCTATCCACAGGACGCCCAGGTGATGCCCGCCCACGCCGCCGCCCAGCTCCTGCGCGCCGGCGGCGACCGGATCACGCTGCGGCTGGGGGAGGAGGTCACCGGACTGCTCACCGGCCCCGCCGGCGAGATCCGCGGCGTGCGGACCGCGACCGGCGACCTCCACGCCCCGCACGTGGTCAACGCCGCCGGGACCTGGGGCGGCGCGCTCGCCGAACGCGCGGGCGTACACCTCCCCGTACTGCCTCGCAGGGGCTTCGTCCTCGTCACCGAACCGCTGCCCCGCGTGGTGCGGCACAAGGTGTACGCCGCCGACTACGTGGCGGACGTCGCCAGCGGCTCCGCCGCGCTCCAGACCTCGGCGGTCGTCGAGGGCACCCCCGCGGGACCCGTTCTCATCGGTGCGAGCCGGGAGCGCGTCGGCTTCGACCGGAGCCTCTCCACCGAGGTGCTCCGCCGCCTCGCCGCCGGGGCCACCGCCCTCTTCCCCGTCCTCGGCACCGTACGGGCGATCCGGACCTACCTCGGCTTCCGCCCCTACCTGCCGGACCACCTGCCCGCCATCGGCCCCGACCCGCGCGCCCCCGGACTGCTGCACGCCTGCGGCCACGAGGGCGCCGGAATCGGCCTCGCCCCGGTGACCGGCCTCATCATCGCGGCGTGCCTCACCGGCGGCGAACCACCCCTCGACATCCACCCGTTCCGCCCCGACCGCTTCCCCGCACCCGCGTCCACCCCCGCGCCCTGAGGCACGCGCACCCCGTCACGAGAGGAGGGCCCGTGGCCCGCACCCCCGCCGACCTCGTCGGCGCACAGCCCGATCCGCCGTTCGAGATCACCTTCGACGGCCGGCGCGTCACCGCCCTGCCGGGCCAGACCGTCGCCGCCGCCCTCTGGGGCGCCGGCATCCTCGCCTGGCGCACCACCCGGGACGGCGGCCGACCGCGCGGAGCCTTCTGCGGCATCGGGCAGTGCTACGACTGCCTCGCCACCGTCAACGGCGAACCCAACCGCCGCGCCTGCCTCGTCCCCGCCCGCCCCGGCGACGCGATCACCACCCAGGAAGGACACGGCCATGACCGCCTCGCCGTCTGAACCGGGTGCGCCGCGGACGCGGCACGGGCAGGACGCGACGTACGACCTCGCCGTCGTCGGCGCGGGTTCCGCGGGACTCGCCGGCGCCGTCACCGCCGCCGAGCGCGGACTCTCCGTGGCCCTCCTCGACGCGTCCGCCCAGACCGGCGGACAGTTCTACCGGCACCCGGCGCCCGCCCTCGGCGCGGTACGGCCCGAGGCCCTGCACCACGACTGGTCCGCCTTCGCCGACCTGCGGCGGCGCCTGGCCGGAAGCGGCCTCGCCCACCTGTCGGGGCACCACGTGTGGGCCACGACGAAGGAAGCCGACGGGACGTGGACCGTGCACGCGGTCGCCGGAGCCGACGGCGCCGCGGAGCGACCCGTCTCCGTCCGGGCCCGGACGCTCCTCCTGGCCACCGGTGCGTACGAGCGCCAACTGCCCTTCCCCGGCTGGACCCTGCCCGGCGTCGTGGGCGCCGGGGGAGCGCAGGCCATGCTCAAGTCCGGCCTCGTCCTGCCCGGCCGCCGGGTCGTCGTGGCCGGCAGCGGACCGCTGCTCCTCGCCGTCGCCTCGTCGCTCGCGGCGGCCGGCGCGCGGGTCCCGGCCGTGGTCGAGGCCGCCGGCTATCTGCGGTACGCCCGCAGCCCCCGGGCGCTCGTGACCAACCCCCGGAAGGCGGCCGAAGCCCTGGTACACGGCGCCGCACTGCTCAGACACCGCGTGCGGGTGCTGCCGGGCAGCGCGGTCACCGAGGTGCACGGCACCGACCGGGTGGAGGCCGTCACCGTCAGCCGACTCGACGGCGACTGGCGTCCCGTGCCGGGGACGGCCCGCCGCATCGCCTGCGACGCGCTGGCCGTGGGGCACGGGCTCGTCCCGCAGATCGAACTGGCCACGGCCGTCGGCTGCGCCACCCGGACGCTGCCCGACGGGACCCTGGGCCTCGCCCTCGACGACCTCCAGGAGACCTCGGTGGCCGGCCTGTGGTCGGCGGGTGAGACCGGCGGCGTGGGAGGCGCCGAACTCGCCCGTACGGAGGGGGAACTGGCCGCGCACGCGATCGTCGCCCGGCTGCGGGGCCGGCGGCCGGACGCGGGGCGGGCCGCCGGACTCCGGCGCCGCCGGGACCGGATGCGCGCCTTCGCCGACGTGATGTCCGCGGCCCACGCCCCCGGCCCCGGATGGCCCGCCTGGCTGGACGACGACACGGACGTCTGCCGCTGCGAGGAGGTGCCCGCCGGGCGCGTCCGCGAGGCCGTCGCCGACCTCGGCGCCCGGGACGCCCGGACCGTCAAGCTCCTCACCCGGGCCGGCATGGGCTGGTGCCAGGGGCGGATGTGCGGGACGGCCGTCGCCTGCCTCGCGGCGCCCGACGGCCCGCCCGAACCGCCCGCCGAGCGCCGCCCGTTCGCCGTCCCGGTCCGCCTCTCGACGCTCGCCGCGCTCGAAGGAACGGACGGACCGGACGCGCCGCACGCGGAAGCCCGTTAGACCCCACCCGGGGGAGAGGCCCATCAGGGGCCTCTCTTTCCCCACCTATAAAATGTCACACACTATAGAAAGGTCGTCGACATGACCGCCACCACCTGGAACACCGACCGACCCTGGCGCGGCATCATGGTCGCCACCACCCTCCCCTTCCGCGAGGACCTGTCCGTCGACCACGACGCGTACGCCGAGCACGTGGCCTGGCTGATCGCCAACGGCTGCGACGGGGTCGTCCCCAACGGTTCCCTCGGCGAGTACCAGACGCTCACCGACGAGGAGCGCGCCCAGGTCGTGCGTACCGCCGTCGCGGCGGCCGGGGACGGGGCGCGGGTCATGCCGGGTGTCGCCGCGTACGGCAGTGCCGAGTCCCGTCGCTGGGCCGAGCAGGCCGCCGAGGCCGGCGCCGGATCGGTCCTCCTGCTGCCGCCCAACGCCTACCGGGCCGACGAGCACGCCGTACGCGCCCACTACGCCGAGGTCGCCGCCGCCGGACTGCCCGTCGTCGCCTACAACAACCCCATCGACACCAAGGTCGACCTCACGCCCGCGCTGCTCGCGAGCCTGCACGGCGACGGGAGCATCGTCGCCGTCAAGGAGTTCAGCGGCGACGTCCGCCGCGCCTACGAGATCGCCGAACTCGCCCCGGAGCTCGACCTGCTGATCGGCGCCGACGACGTCCTCCTCGAACTCGCCGTGGCAGGTGCGGTCGGCTGGATCGCCGGCTACCCCAACGCGCTGCCCACCAGCTGCGCCGAGCTGTACCACGCCGCCGTCGCGGGCGACCTGGCCACCGCCGCGCCGCTCTACAAGTCCCTGCACTCCCTGCTGCGCTGGGACTCCAAGACGGAGTTCGTCCAGTCCATCAAGCTCTCCATGGACATCGTCGGCCGCCAGGGCGGTCCGACCCGCCCGCCGCGCCACCCGCTCGCCGGGGCGATCGAGGCCGCCGTGCGCACCGCCACCGAGAAGGCCGTCGCCGACGGCCACCGCTGACGGCCACCCCCGCCCTTCCACCGAAAGGAGATCCGTGCGTACGCGTCATGTCTTCCACGCCGTCGATTCGCACACCGAGGGCATGCCCACCCGGGTGATCACCGGGGGTGTCGGGGTGATTCCCGGGGCCACCATGGCCGAGCGCAGGGCGCATTTCCTCGCGCACATGGACCACCTGCGGACCCTGCTGATGTACGAGCCGCGCGGGCACGCGGCGATGAGCGGGGCGATCCTGCAGCCGCCGACCCGGCCCGACGCCGACTACGGCGTCCTGTACATCGAGGTGTCGGGACTGCTGCCGATGTGCGGCC